>DATEOK010000353.1:0-9569 GCA_035274225.1 Dongiaceae bacterium | reverse complement strand
GGATCACCACGTCGGCCTTGGTCGGGGCCTCCGCCGCGAGTTCGCCACCGATGCGCTTCCTCGCGTCATAGACGCTGTGGCCTTCCATCACGCTGTCGGGGCGCGCGAAGTAGACGTATTCGAAGATGCAGAACCGCTTCGGCGCCACGCCGAAGGGTTTCATGCTGGTGACGCCGCGCTTGTCCAGGATGATCAGCTCGCCGGCCTCGACGTCGCGTTCATAGTCGGCGCCGACGATATCAAGGGCGCAGGTCTCGGACGCCAGGATCCAGCCATCGGCCAGCTTGCCCAGCACCAGCGGGCGCACGCCCAACGGATCGCGCACGCCGATCACCATGTCCTCGGCGATGCAAACCAGGGAATAGGCGCCTTCGACCTGATGCAGCGCGTTGATCAGGCGGTCGATCACGTTGCCGCGCAGATGCGTCGCCATCAGATGCAGGATCACTTCGGTGTCGCTGGTCGACTGGAACATCGAGCCGCGCTTCACCAGCTCCTGCCGGATCATCTGGGCGTTGGTGAGGTTGCCATTGTGCGCGACCGCGAAGCCGCCGAAGTGCAGATCGCCGAACAGCGGCTGCACATTGCGCAGCGAATTCTCGCCGGTGGTGGAATAGCGGGTGTGGCCGATCGCAGAGTGGCCAGTCAGCTTGCCGACCACGGATTGATGCGAGAAGTTGTCGGCGACATGGCCCTGGGCGCGGTGGGCGTTGAAGCGCTGGTTGTCATAGGAGACGACGCCGGCGGCCTCCTGGCCACGATGCTGCAGGGCATGAAGTCCCAGCACACAGTGGGTCGCGGCTTCCTCGACGCCATAGATTCCGACAACGCCGCACTCCTCCTTCAGATGATCGTCATCGAAAGGATGGGTCGTCAGCATCGGCCCGAAATTCCCTTTTGGGTTATTGCGATTGGCCCTGAATCAGCCGTTCCAGGTCCTTGCGCTCGGCGTCCTTATACCCGGATTGTTCCCCTTGTCCATCTTGATTTCCGGCAGGGCTGCGTTGCGTTCCCTGACCGCCATTCTGGGTCGAGTCGCCCTGCGAATCGCCGGAAGGCGGGGTGTTCGGCTGGGGAACCTCCGGGCTCAGCTTCTGGATGGTGTCGTTCAGTTCCTTGCCCTGCTCGACCGCCTTGGAGCCCTCGTCGAACACGGCGCTGGCCCGATCCTTCCAATCCTGCGGTATCTTGGATTTGATGAAATCGGCGGCCATCGCCACGTAGGGCTCGGTGCGCGCCTGGTTGATGACGTCGGGGCGCTGCTCCTTGTTCGGCATGAACCAGTCGGTCATCGCCATATAGGCGAGCGCGACCAGTACGACGCCGCGTACCAGGCCGAACACCAGACCCAGCGACTTGTCGAGCGGCCCCAGGGAACTGGCGTGCACGCGCGAGGCGATCGCGTGGTTGAAGAACCCGAGGACGATCAGCAGGACCACGAAGATCGTGACCGCACAGGCGATTTCCGCCAGCACCGGCTCGGTGATCTGCTTGGCGAAGAACTCGCGGATCTGCGGCACATAGACGAAGATCAGCAGCGTGCCGATGGTGGCGCCGATCCAACCGAAGATCGACAGCATCTCCTTCACGAAGCCGCGGCCTAGGGCCAGCAGGGTGGAGAGCGCGATGACCGCCAGCACCACGATGTCGACAAAATTCAAAGACTGCTCCGATACACTATTGCGAGAGGACCCGTTTGCCGGCGCTCAACGACCGGACCTCATTATACAGCCAATCCAGGACATCCTGCAGGTGGCCGATTTCCAGCACCTCAATGGCCCCTGATTCCATCCCTGGGACGGCGCCGCGTTCTTTCTTGGCATCACGCCGGCGCGGCATCAGCACCCGGCGGAAGCCGAGCTTGCCGGCTTCGCGCAGGCGCAGCTCCGGCTGCGAGACCATCCGCACCTCGCCGCTGAGGCCGATCTCGCCGAACGCCGCCACGTCTTCCGGCACCGGCCGGTCGGTCAGGGCGCTGATCAGGGCCAGCGCGACCGCGAGGTCCGCCGCCGGCTCGCCGATTCGCAAGCCCCCGGCGACGTTGAGATAGACCTCGTTGCCGGCAAAGGCCAGCTCGCAGCGAGTCTCCAGGACGGCGAGGAGCATGGCGAGGCGGCTGGAATCCCAGCCGACCACGGCGCGGCGCGGGGTCGCCAGCGGGGAAGGCGAAACCAGGGCCTGGATTTCCACCAGGACCGGGCGCGTGCCCTCGATGCCGGCGAACACGGTGGTGCCGGAGACGCTGCCGCGCCGCTCCGCCAGGAACAGGGCGGAGGGGTTGGGCACCTCCTGCAGGCCGCCCTCGGTCATCTCGAACACGCCGATCTCGTTGGCCGGGCCGAAGCGGTTCTTGACCGCGCGCAGCAGGCGGAAATGGTGGCCGCGCTCGCCCTCGAAATAGAGCACGGTGTCGACCATGTGCTCGAGCACGCGCGGGCCGGCGATCTGGCCGTCCTTGGTGACGTGCCCCACCAGCATCAGGACAAAGCCGCGCTGCTTGGCGAGGCGGATCAGCTCGGCGGAGGCGCTCCTGACCTGCGCCACGGTGCCGGGCGCGGAATCGAGGTTGTCGAGATACATGGTCTGGATGGAATCGATCACCACCAGGTCGGGTGGGTCGCTGCGGTCCAGGCTGGCGATGATGTCGCGCACGTTGGTGGCGGCGGCGATCTGCACTGCATGCGATTGCTGGCCGAGGCGCCGGGCGCGCAGCTGCACCTGCTCGACCGCTTCCTCGCCGGAGATGTAGGCGGAGCGCAGCGGCTTGGCGCCGCCGGCGACGGCGGTCACGATCTGCAGCAAGAGGGTGGACTTGCCGATGCCGGGGTCGCCGCCGATCAGGATGGCGGAGCCGCGCACCAGCCCGCCGCCGGTGACGCGGTCGAACTCGGCATTGCCGGTCGGGCGGCGCATCGCCTCGGGCGCCTGGCCGTCGAGCGCCACGAACTCGATGCTCTTGCCCTTGCCGCGCGAGAGGCCCTTGGGCATCTCCTCTCGCCCGGCTTCTTCCACGATGCTGTTCCAGGCATTGCACGACTCGCACTTGCCCGCCCAGCGGGGGAAGCTGGCGCCGCAACTCTGGCAGACATAGCGGGTCGTCGATTTCGCCATCAGTCTCCACCGGAGCATTTTCCGCCGAAGTGGATGCCGGTTCGGCGCAGAAAATGCGACAACTTAGAAGCCTAAAGCGGCCTGACCGGCATCTTAATGGGCCCTTCGGCCTTGCCTTGCACGAACTGCTCGACATGGGCGTTGCCGGAATGGTCGATATCGCCGGCCGGCCCATGCCAGATGATTCGCCCATCATAGATCATCGCGGCGTTGTCGCCGATCACCCGCAGCGAGTGCATGTCATGGGTGATGGAGAGGGCGGTGGCGCCCAGGTCGTCGACGCACTTCTTGATCAGCTCGTTGATCACCTGGCTCATGATCGGGTCGAGGCCGGTGGTCGGCTCGTCGAAAAAGATGATCTCCGGCTCGATGGCGATGGCGCGGGCCAAGGACACGCGCTTCTGCATGCCGCCGGATAGTTCCGCCGGGTAGAGGTTCGCGACATCCGCGCCGAGGCCGACGGCGGCCAGCTTGCGCAGCGCGATCTCCTTGGCTTCCGACCGGTTGAAGCCGCGGCCGGCGATCAGGCCGAACGCCACGTTCTCCCATACCGGCTGCGAATCGAACAGCGCGCCGCCTTGGAACAGCATGCCGAACTTGTGCATGATCTCTTCGCGCTCGCCGGCCGACATCTTGGTGACCTCGTGGCCGTCGATCTCGATCGAGCCCTTGTCGGGCTTCATCAGGCCGATGATGCACTTGATCAGCACCGACTTGCCGGTGCCGGAGCCGCCGATCACCACCAGCGACTGGCCCTTCGGCACGTCGAGGTCGAGGTCGCGCAGCACCACCTTGCGGCCGAAGGCCTTGCACAATCCGCGGACCTTGATTTTGATGTCGCCGCTCATCGGGAGAAGAACAGCTCCGTCACGATATAGTTGGAGATGAGGATCAGGATCGAGGCGGAGACCACCGCGTTGGTGGTGGCCTTGCCGACGCCCTGCGCGCCGCCGCGGCTGTGGAAGCCGTGATAGCAGCCCATGAGCGCGACGATGAAACCGAACACCCCGGCCTTTACCAGGCCGGAGAACACGTCGAGGAATTCCACGAAGTCGACGGTGTTCTGCAGGTAGTTGCCGGCGTTGAAGCCGAGCTTGTAGACGCTGACCAGGTAGCCGCCGAGCACGCCGATCACGTCGGCGGTGCCGACCAGCAGCGGCAGCATCAGGATGCCGGCGATCAGGCGCGGCGCGATCAGGTATTTGAACGGGTTGGTGGAGAGCGTAAACAGGGCATCGATCTGCTCGGTCACCCGCATGGTGCCGAGCTCCGCCGCCATCGCTGCGCCGATGCGCCCGGCCACCATCAGGCCGGCCATCACCGGCCCCAGCTCGCGGCAGATCGACAGCACGACCACGTTGGGAATCGCGGTCTCGGCATTGAAGCGCGCGAAGCCGGTGTAGCTCTGCAGCGCCAGCACCATGCCGGTGAAGACCGCAGTCATGCCCACGACCGGCAGGGAGTAGTAGCCGATCTCGATCATCTGCTTGACGATGAGGCGCGGGTAGTAAGGCGGCTGGATCGCCACCAAGATGGCGCGCAGCGCGAACAGCGCGAGGCGGCCGATCGCCGAGAGCCCATTCAGGAAGGTGCGCCCCAAGGGCTGCAGCAGGGGCATCCGCCTTACCCAGCCGGAAGGTAGCGGCGCTGGTAGCGCGCCCCGAGCGCGGTCAGCACTTCATAGCCGTTGGTGCCGGCGAGCGCAGCAAGATCATCGGCGCTCTGATGCTCGCCGAGAATCTCGACCCAGGCGCCCGGCTGCACCAGGTGCGCCGGCACGTCACCGACATCGACCGTGATCAGATCCATCGAAACGCGACCCACGAATGGCACCCTTGTTCCCCCAACAAAGGCGGCACCAACATGGCTCAAGGCACGGAAAACCCCATCCGCATAGCCCAGGCCAAGGGTCGCCAGGCTCGTTGCCCGCGTTGAGCGGTGGGCACCATAACCAACGGTCTGATGAGCGTCAATCTGGCGGAGTTGCAGGATTCTGGCTTTCAGGCCAACCACTTGGCGCATCGGGTTCGGCGCCGCCGGGGTAGGATTCAAACCATAGAGAGCAGCCCCGGTACGGACCAGATCGAAGGCGTAGTTGCGCCCCAGGAAGATGCCCGACGAGTTGGCGAATGAGAGGATCGGGCGGGCGGGCAGCAGCGGCAGCAGCCGGTCGACCGCCTGCTTGTAGCGCTTCAGTTGCCCGGGGTTCTCCGGATGATCCGGCTCTTCAGAGACCGAAAGGTGGGACATCAGCAGCTGGACCGGGATCAGCTTCAGCGGCGCCGGATCGGCGACCAGTCGATCCAGTTCGTCCGGCGAGAGACCGAGGCGGGACATGCCGGTGTCGATATGGATGGCGGCGGGGGCCGGAGCGTCGTCGTCGCACCAGCGCGACCACAGCGCGATCTGCTGCAGGGAATTGAGCACCGGGATGAGGCGATGCTCGATGAATTCCGGCTCGTCGCCGCCGATCGGGCCGGAGAGCACATAGATGTCGGCATCGGGAATCAGGGGCCGGAGCTGGATGGCTTCGGACAGGACCGCGACGAAGAACTCCTTGCAACCGGCCTTGGCCAGCTCCGGCGCGGCGCGATCCGCGCCCAGGCCATAGGAATTGGCCTTGACCCCGGCGCCCACCCGCGCCGGCCTGCCATGGCGCTGCAGCAGCCGATAGTTGGCGACCAGTGCGCCGAGATCGATGGTGAGTTCCGCGGTCGGTTGGAGGGTCATGCCAGAGCGCTATCGCACATGCGCGATTCGCCAACAATAGGCTTCGGACCAAGAACCTCCCTCCCCCAAGTTGGGGGAGGGTTGGGGGTGGGGGTTGCTCTCACGAGCGAAGACTGCGCCGAGCTGAACCATCGCCCCCACCCTAGCCCTCCCCCGCCTCGGGGGAGGGAATCTCGTGTCGCATCAATGATCCGGCAGGTTCTCGTCCCGCATCAGGTCGCCGAACTTGGTGATGGCGCCGTCAAAGTAGAGCTCGATGGTGCCGACCGGGCCGTGGCGCTGCTTGGCGATGATGACTTCGGCGACGTTGTGGATGTGCTCGCCGCGATCCTGCCAGCGCGCCATGCGCTCCTGGAATTTATCGGTCGATTCATCCACGCGCTGCTTCGGCTCGGCGCGCTCGTGGTAGTACTGTTCGCGGAACACGAACATGACCACGTCGGCGTCCTGCTCGATCGAGCCCGATTCACGCAGGTCGGCCAGTTGCGGGCGCTTGTCCTCACGGTTCTCGACCGCGCGCGACAGCTGCGACAATGCCACCACCGGCACCTGCAACTCCTTCGCCACCGCTTTCAGGCCGCGGGTGATCTCGGAGATCTCCTGGACGCGGTTGTCCGACGGCTTCGGGTTGGCCGAGCGCATCAGCTGCAGGTAGTCGACCACGATGAGGTCGAGACCGAACTGCCGCTTCAGCCGCCGCGCGCGGGTTCGCAGCCCGGGCACGGTCATCGCCGGCGTATCGTCGATGAAGAACTGAACATTGGTCATCGCCTGCGCCGCCTCGACGATCTTGCCGAAATCGTCGGCCTTCACGTCGCCGCGCCGGATGCGGTCGGAGGAGATGCCGGATTTCTCCGCCATGATACGGTGCGCCAGCTGCTCGGCCGACATTTCGAGCGAGAAGAAGGCGACCCGGTGGCGCGTGCCGCTCTCCTGGTCTTTCATCGCCTCGGCGGCGTTGAAGCCGATGTTGGTGGCGAGGGCGGTCTTGCCCATCGAGGGGCGGCCGGCGAGGATGATCAGGTCCGACGGCTGCAAACCGCCCAGCTTGCGGTCGAGGTCGCGCAGGCCGCTGGGCACGCCGGTGACGTGGCTGTCGCGCTTGTAGGCGACTTCCGCCATGTCGAGCGCGCTCTTGAGCACGTCATTGAATTTCTTCGGTCCGCCGTCGACCTGGCCGCCTTCCGCCAGGTTGAACAGGCGCATCTCGGAGCGCTCGATCTGGTCGATGGCGCTGACGTCGGGATCGTAGGTGAAAGACTCGTTGACGATGTCCTCGCCGACGCCGATCAGCTGGCGGCGCAGGAACAGGTCGTGGATGGCGCGGCCGTAGTCCTCGGCATTGATGACGGTGACGACGGCCTGCGCCAGCTGCACCAGGTATTGTGCGCCGCCGATCTCCGCCAGCGCGCCATCCTGGTCGAACAGGTTCTTGAGCGTGACCGGGTTGGCGATCTGGCCGCGCAGCACCAGCTTGCCGATCGCCTCGTAGATGCGGCCGTGCAGCGCGTCGGCGAAATGATCCGGGCGCAGGAACTCGCTGACGCGGTTATAGACTTCGTTGTTGGCGAGCAGCGCGCCGAGCAGAGCCTGCTCGGCTTCGTAGTTGTGCGGCGGCGTGCGCGGCGGAATGGCTCCCGCCCCTTCGCGCAACCTCGCGACATTTGATTGTTTGCCCCCCACTTCCATGGCGGCGACCTTAGACCTTCGAGTCGGGAATTGGAATTGTTAGTCCTGTGGATAACGTGCACAAGAGTAATCGGCACTGCAACCGATCTTGTGACTGAATCCGTGCGAGGAAAGCTTGTGTGACTAAGATCACGCCACATCCTACCTTGCGGCGCGCCGTGCTGGCCGTCGCGCTGCTCAACCTCGGCTATTTCTTTGTCGAGTTCACGTCAGCAATATCAATCTCTTCGGTGTCGCTGTTCGCGGACAGCATCGACTTCCTGGAAGACACCTCCGTCAATCTGCTGATCCTGCTCGCGCTCGGCTGGAGTCTGCAGGCACGATCGCGGGTGGGGATGGCGCTCGCCGTCATTCTGCTGGTACCCGGTCTCGCCGCGCTCTGGACCGTGTGGCAAAAGATCTCATCGCCGTTGCCGCCGGAACCGATCACGCTGTCAGTCGTCGGCGCCGGCGCACTTGTCGTGAACGTAACTTGCGCGTTCATCCTCGCACGCTTTCGCGCGGCGAGCGGCAGCCTGACCAAGGCCGCGTTCCTGTCGGCACGCAACGACGCCTATGCCAACATCGCCATCATCGCTGCCGGTCTCGTCACCGCCTACACGCTCTCGATCTGGCCAGACTTACTTGTGGGCCTCGGCATCGCCTCGATGAACGCCACGGCCGCAAAGGAGGTATGGGAAGCGGCTCGCGCGGAAGACAGGGCCGCCAGTTCCTGATCGCCGGTCGCAACTCAACGGGCATGAAAGCGTTTACGAAGTCCAACATCGAGGCCACTCATGAAGGACTTTACGAAGCGCCGCCACGCCGCTGCCGAGGCGAGGTTTACGACCTATCAGTTCGGCTGGGAGGTGGAGGAGAGCCACCATTGGCACGCCGGCGGCGAGCACGAACTTTGCCGGACTGTTCTGTTTTGCGGCGAAGCACCCGGAAGTCCGTGCGTCCGAGGTCATTTCTACGTCCGGTTCGACCCCGGCGGAACGGCGATCGAGGAATGCTACGCCATGATCGATGGTTGTCTGGTCGGCAGCAGTCCCACTCGTGCGCGGGCAAAGCGCCCTAGGCGATGACGCCCGCCGGATTCTTCCTCACCATGTCCGCGTAGGTATCCGCCGCCCTTTCGCTGTCTTCGATGTAGCCAGCGGCGATCGGACGAGATCGAACCAAGTGGTACAACCGGGCGACTTCCGGGAACCGCTTGCACGCAGCTTCGCGGTCCAGATAGGCGATGCAAAAGCTCAGGTAGAAATCGGCCAGGGAAAAGCGGTCGCCGAGGATATACGGCCCGCTCTTGGCCAGCCTGGTGTTCATGATGGCGAGGCGGCTGAGGATAAGCTCTCTCGACATGTCCTGAACGGCGAAGGTGTCCTCTATCCTCAGCGCATAGCGGTGCGGAAAGTGGAAACGCTTCATCTCGGCCTTGATGTCGCTGGCAATCCAGAAGACGCTGGAGAGGAAGAGTCCGCGACGGGGATCGGTCGGCGTGGGCGCAAGGTCCGTGAGTTGGTGGCGATCGGCCAAGCAAACCATCAGCGCGGCCGCCTCATACAACGCCTCGCCCTCCGGCGTGATCAACACCGGCACCAGGCCGGCCGGATTGATGGCCAGGAACTCCGGCGAACGGTGCTCGCCCTTCACGATGTCGATCTTTCGCAAGTCGTAGGGGATTCCGCCTTCCTCGAGAACCCATTGGACGAGTGTCGCGCGGGTGAAGTCGCCGCCGTAGAGAATGTACACCGAGCCCTCCTCCCGATGTGAAGCCGGGTTGAATGTACCGGCTTCCGCTGTTCCGATCCACAAAAGCAAAACGGCCGCCCTTTCGGGCGGCCGTTCGCTTGATCGTATGACTTCGGTTTAGGCTTCGGTTTCCGGCTGCTCGCCGGTGCCCGCGGCTTCGGCCTGGGCCTGGGCCGCTTCCTCGAGCAGCTTGTCGAGGTCGGGGGCTTCCTCGCCCACGGCCTTGGTGACGGCCATGCCGAGCTTCTCCTGCTGCGCCGCTTCGTCTTCCGACTTGGCGACGTTGGCGGTGACCGTGACGATCA
>DATEOK010000352.1:0-5863 GCA_035274225.1 Dongiaceae bacterium | reverse complement strand
TCCGGCCCCACCACCGCCAGGTCGATCTTGTGGGCAACGGCGAACTGGGTGAGGGCATCGATATCCTCTGCGCCGATCGCGACGCATTCCGCCAGCGCCGCGATCCCGGCATTGCCGGGGGCGCAATAGAGCTTGTCGGCGAGCGGGGAAGCGGCGATTTTCCAGCACAAAGCGTGCTCGCGCCCGCCCGACCCAACCACCAGAATCCGCATGGGAATGCCGCCCCAAATGACCGTGACCTCGCGTCACCCGATAACATAGAATAGGGGCCTATGACAGAGATTCGCAGCCCATCAATTCCCGCCACCCACAACCTCGCTGAACTGACGGTCAGCGAGCTCAGCGGCGCGATCAAGCGCACGCTGGAAAGCGGCTTCGAGCGCGTGCGGGTGCGCGGCGAGATCTCCGGCTTCAAGCGCGCCGGCTCCGGCCACCTCTACATGCAGCTCAAGGACGACGCCGCGGCGATCAAGGCTGTGGTGTGGCGCAGCACCGCCGTGCGCCTCGGCCTCAATCCCGAGGACGGCATGGAAGTGGTGGCGACCGGTCGCATCACCTCCTATGCCGAGCGCTCCGAATACCAACTGGTGATCGAGCGCGTGGAGCTGGCCGGCCTTGGCGCGCTGCTGAAGCTGCTGGAGGACCGCAAGAAGAAGCTCGCGGCCGAAGGCCTGTTCGACGCCGCGCGCAAGCGTCCGCTGCCGCTGCTGCCGACCGTCATCGGCGTGGTGACCTCGCCCAGCGGCGCCGTCATCCGCGACATCCTGCATCGCCTGGAGGACCGCTTCCCGCGCCATGTCCTGCTGTGGCCGGTGCTGGTGCAGGGCGAGGGCGCCGCGCAGCAGGTCGCCAACGCGATCCGCGGCTTCAACGCGCTGCAAGCGGGTGGCAAGGTGCCGCGCCCCGACGTGCTGATCGTCGCACGCGGCGGCGGCTCGCTCGAGGATTTGATGGCGTTCAACGAGGAGGTCGTGGTACGCGCCGCCGCGGCCAGTGAGATCCCGCTGATCTCCGCCGTGGGCCACGAGACCGACACCACCCTGATCGACTTCACGTCCGACCGCCGTGCGCCGACGCCGACTGCGGCGGCCGAGATGGCGGTACCCGTGCGCGCCGACCTGATCGCCGAAGTCGCACAATGCGGCCATCGCCTGGCGCGCGCCGCCTCGCGCCACATCGCCGAGCAGCGCCTGATGATCGAGGGCCTCGGCCGCGGCCTGCCCGATCCGGTGCGCCTGATCCAGGAAAAGTCGCAGCAGCTCGACCATTGGATCGAGCGCAAGGACAACGCCCGGCGCGGCTTCTTCGAGCGCAAGCGCGATTCGCTCGCTGCGCTCGCGGGGCGTCTGCGCACGCCGCGCGACCAGATCGGCGCGATGCGCAATGCGCTCAGCTACGCGGGCTCGCATCTCACCACCTGCGTGAATGCCGCGCTCGAGCGTTCCGGCCGCCGCCTCGACAGCGTGACGGCGCACCTGCGCCCGAAGTTGCTGCGCGACCTGATGGAGCGTCGCAGCGACGCGCTCGCCAGCTGCGCCGCGTTGCTCGAGTCCTATTCCTACGAGCATGTGCTGAAGCGCGGCTTCGCCCTGGTGCGCGGCGAGGACGATGAGCCGCTGACCAGCGCGGCAGCGCTGTCCTCGGGCATGCCGGTCACGCTGCAATTCCACGACGGCCGCGCCCGCGCCCTGGTCGACGGCGGCAGCGCCGCACCGAAGCGCAAGGTCACGAAGCCGGAGAAGCAGGGGACGTTGCTGTGATTGTCGGACTGAGCCTCGGTCAGAAGCTCACTTCCCCCCTTGTGGGGGAAGGATGCGGAGCCTTAGCGAACGAAGTGAGCTTAGGCGTAGCTGGATGGGGGGGGCCGCCGCACGAGCCCTGCAAGCAGCGCTCCCGAGAAGCAAAGAGACTGGTCTCGATGCAGCCATCTACTCGTTCGCTCGATTTCTGCGATCGTGCGGCGGCACCCCCCATCCCAACCTTCCCCCACAAGGGGGGAAGGGGCGCACCTCGCATGTGTTTGCGCTTGGCTTCATTGCTGTTGGCGTTCTTCGCTCTTGCCACCCCCGCCCACGCCGTCGAGCTCGCCGGCCACCTGACGCAAGGCGGCTTGGTCACCGGTCACGCGCAGCCGGGCGCCAAGGTGCTGTTGGGCGACCGCGCGGTGTTGGTGGGCAAGGATGGGCTGTTCGTGTTCGGCTTCGGGCGCGACCAGGCGCCGCAGGCGCAGCTGACCATTATCCAGCCCGATGGCACCACCGAGCAGCAGACGCTGACCATCGAGCAGCGCACGTTCGACATCCAGCGCATCAACGGCATGGAGCAGGCGAAGGTGACGCCCAACCCGGCCGATCTCGCGCGCATCAAGTCCGAGCAGGAGCAGGTCAACGCGACGCGCAAGGAGCCGACGCCGGCCGAGGAATTCCTGGTGCCCTTCATCTGGCCGGCCAAGGGCCCGATCAGCGGCGTCTACGGCAGCCAGCGCATCCTGAACGGCGAGCCGCGCGCGCCGCATTACGGCCTCGACATCGCCGCCCCTGAGGGCAGCCCGGTGATCGCTCCGGCGCCCGGCACAGTGCGGCTGGTCGCCAGCGACTTCTTCCTGACCGGTGGCACCGTCATCATCGACCACGGCTTCGGGGTGCAGTCGGTCTTCATCCACATGACCGCGGTGCAGGCCAAGATCGGCACCCATGTGCAGCAGGGCGAGGTCATCGGCCATGTGGGGCAGACCGGTCGGGCGACCGGCCCGCACCTGCATTGGGGCATGAACTGGCTGGATGTGCGGCTCGATCCCGCCTTCTGGGTGCCCGCTGGTGGCAACATGGCGGCGCAGAACTAAATCCTCACCTCTGCTTACACTCCGTTAAGCAATCCTATCAATAATCGCTATGCAATTTGGCCTAGCCGAAATGTCCGATCGGCCGGGCCATGGTGGTTTTGATTTTGGGGATTCAAGGGGGATTCCGTGGCGAAGCAGGTTTCGAGCCCTTCATTCGGTCATGGCTTTCTCAGGAACGTGAGCATCAGCCGCAAGTTCCTGGTGGTGTTCGCCGTCCTGATGGTGAGCCTCGCGGCGGTCGGCTTGATCAGCATGAACGGCATGCGGACCATCTTCAGCACCTTCGACCGCGCGACCGAAGCCTACAGCGCGTCCAAGCTGGCGGCGCAGATCGAATCCACGGTCTCGCGGGTGATTGCGGCGCAGAACCAGTATCTGCGCATGGGCGGCGATGCTCAGGCGCAAGCGGTGACCCTCGGCATCGACGAAATGCGCAAGAGCGTTGCCAGCCTAGGCGAACTCACGCAAGGCAGCCCGGTGGCGGAGAATGTCACCAAGCTCGCCGGCATCATGGATCAGTATGCCAAGACCTTCGAGGGCCTGCGCCAGGCACGCGAGAAACACAAGGTGGTCGCCGAGGAGGCGACCAAGAAGGCGGAGACCCTGTCCGCTGCCTTTGCGGCGCTGGCCGAAGGCTCGGCGCAGGGCGGCACCTTGAGCCTGATCCGCAAGACCGTCGCCGCCTACGGCACCTTCGCGCGGCTGAACGGCGAGATGGCGCGCTACGCCGCCTCCATGTCCGCCGGCGATGGCTCGGCGGCCGGCAATGACCTCGGCACCCTGCAGGCCCAGATCGGCGAGCTCAAGACCTACGCCGTGCTGGGCAATGTCGGCACGCAGTACCAGACCGTCGTGACCGAGATCGATGTCTTCAAGAAGACCTTCCAGGACATCGCCACTGCGACCGCGGCGCTCAACGAGGGCCGCCGCAACCTGGCGCGCCTGGACGGCAGCATCCTGACCGAATCGGTGGCGCTGAGCGGTTCCTTTGCCAAGGCATTCGATGCCACCAAGAAGGAGCTCGAAGGCGCGATCGACGAAGCCATGAAGATGCTGATGGTGCTGGCCTTCGCCGTCGCCGTGGTGGCCGGCAGCTTGATCTGGGTGATCAGCCGCTCGGTCTCCGGGCCGATCGGCACGCTGACCGACGCGATGGCGCGCCTCGCCAAGCGCGACTGGTCGATCACGGTCAAGGGCCTCAGCCGCAAGGACGAGATCGGCCGCATGGCCGTCGCCCTGCAAGTGTTCAAGGAAAGCGGCCAGTCCGCCGACCAGATGCAAGCGGATATGGAATCCGAACGGATGCGCAGCGCCGAGGAGCAGCGCGCCGAGATGCTGGACTTCGCCGACCGGTTCGAGAAGGCGATCGGCGCGGTGGTGCAGCGCGTGGGCAACTCCGCCCGCGAGATGGCGGCCTTGTCGGAGCAGCTCGCCGAGGGCGTCGAGCGCACCAAGCAGCGTTCGGCCTCCGCCGCCGATGCCTCGCAAGGCGCTGCGACCAACGTGCAGACGGTGGCGGCGGCGGTCGAGGAGCTGACCACCACGGTGCAGGAAATCTCGCGCCAGGTGGTCGAATCGCACAATGCCACGACCGAGGCGGTGACGGTGGCCGGCAAGGCCGACACCGAGGTCAGCCAGCTGTCGGAAGCCGCCGCGCGCATCGGCGACGTCACCAAGCTGATCAACGACATCGCCGAGCAGACCAACCTGCTGGCGCTCAACGCCACCATCGAGGCGGCGCGTGCGGGCGATGCCGGCAAGGGCTTTGCCGTGGTCGCGGCGGAGGTGAAGAACCTGGCGCAGCAGACCTCGCGCGCGACTGAGCAGATCACCAGCCAGATCGCCGCGATCCAGTCTTCGACCCAGACCACGGTCGGCGCCATCCGCGGCGTCGGCGCCACCATCCGCAAGGTCAACGAGATCTCGCAGGCGGTGGCCGCCGCGATCGAGCAGCAGGACGCCGCGACCCAGGAGATCGCCCGCAACACCCAGCAGGCCTTCACCGGCACCCAGCAGGTGGCAGGCGACATCGCCGAGGTCACCAACGTCGCCTCGGACAGCGGCGCCGCGGCGGAGAAGACCCGCGAGAGCGCCGGCGACCTCGCCCGCGAGGCCGAAGAGCTCGGCCAGGAATTGACCGCCTTCCTCGCCAAGGTGCGGGCGGCCTAGTCAATCCCTCCACGGCAAATCCCCTTCTCCCGCAAGGGGAGAAGGGGAATTGGAGCAGATGTCTAAGTCTACTCCGCGGCTTTCGCCAGTTTCGCAGTGCTGGCGGAGATCAGCGAATCGAATCGCGCGCCATCGGTGAAGCGCTTGAGATGCTCCGGCAGCGCGACGCCGGCTTTGAGCCTGGGATCGTTCTCGATCGCGCCAACCACTTGCCGGATCGGAATGACGCCGGCCCAGATGTCGAGCGCGTAGTCCTCTTCGTCGTCCTTCGGCTCGCCGGTGCGCACCTTGGCGGACGCTTCCTCGATCTCCATCGCGATCAGCGTGGTGCCTTTCAGCTCCTGCTGGTTGACCGGGCGCAGCGCCGCGACGCGGCCCGGATAGATGCGCTCGATGAAGTAGTCGAGCTCGGCCTCTTTCTCTTTCGCGTCCTCGACGAACCGCGCGGTGCCGAAGGCCATGACCGCGCGGTAGTTGACCGAGTGATGGAAGCCGGAGCGCGCGACCACCAGGCCGTCGAGCAGGCTGACGGTCACACAGGCCGGGATGCCGGCCTTCTGCGTGCGCAGCATGCGGCTGGCCGACGAGCCGTGCCAGTAGAGGGTGCGCCCGCGCCGCCAATAGGCGGTCGGCGTCACGTAGGGCTGGTCGTCGATGACGTAGCCGATGTGGGCGATGATCCCCGCATCGAGGATTGCGAACACGCTATCCTCATCATAGCGGCCGCGCTCGTGCAGGCGCTTGACCTTGGAGCGGTGGGTGGGCGTGAACGCGGTCATGGCAATCCGGCCTTTCAAGAAGGATGAAACACCAGAGTTCACCGCGATTCTAGTTCCATTGAAAGCACCAGAA
>DATEOK010000351.1:0-21460 GCA_035274225.1 Dongiaceae bacterium | reverse complement strand
GGCGGTCATGGATGCGCTCAGCCCTTGATCACGGCGAGGGCGGTCGCGAGGTCCGCGTGGATGGTGAATACCTTGTCAAGCCGCGCCAGTTCAAGGACCCGGCGCGCGCGCTGGCTGACCGAGACCAGGGCGAGGTCGTTCTTCTGCTTGCGCGCGGCCTGCAGGCCTTCGATCAGGCTGGCGATGCCGGACGAGTCGATATAGGTGACCTCGCTCAGATCGACCAGGATGTCGCGCTTCTGCTTCAGGCTGTCGAGCAGGGTGCGGCGGACCTTGGGCGCCTCTTCCATGTCGATTTCGCCTTTGAGGGCGACGACGGTGCGGCCGGATTGTTCGGTGACGCTTGCGACAGACATTGTTCTACCTCTTGCGCTTCACGAGTTCCAAGAGGTTGCCCTCTCCATCCGGCAGGGGGATGAAGCTGGCATCATCCATGACAGCGCGAATGAAGTGCGTTCCGAGCCCCCCCGGACGCACATCCTCGAGTTTCCGCGGCTGTATCTTAGCCGGGTCGACGTTGGGGGCAAAATCCCGAATTCTCAGCATCAGGCCATCCGGCATGCGGTGAATCGCGAGCGCGATCTCGCCCCGCCGGTTGCCGTAGGCGTGGACGATGATGTTCTCGATCGCCTCTCCTGCCGCCAGTAGCACGTCATCCGTTTCATTTTCGTCAAAGCCGCAGGCCTCGGCGGCGGCCCGCAGGGCCGGCCGGACCAGCTTCAGCCGCTTGGGATCGGCCGGGAAGGAGAGGCCGAACAGGAAGTCGCTGGGATCGGGGGCGGCGCGTTCGCTCTCGGCCCGCTGCTCGACCGAGCGCGCGGCCATGCCGTCGTCGATCGCGAGCAGGGTGAGGTCGTCGCGCGAGCGCCAGCCGGCACGCTGCAGCTCCTCGACCACGGCGTTGAGGCGCAGCGACAGCGGCTTGCCGCGCGCGGTGTCGAGGAGGAGGTCCAAGCCCTGGGTGCCGAGCTCCTCGTCGCCGAAGCGGAACTCCGTGACGCCGTCGGTGCACAGGACGAACTGCGCGCCATCGAGGTTCACTTCCTCGGTCTCGTATTTCGAGCCCGGCACGATGCCGAGCGGCGGGCTGTCGGCCGGCATCTCGACCGAGCGCTGGTTCGGCCGGCGCAGCAGGGGCGGGATGTGGCCGGCGTTGGCGAAGCGCAGGTGCCCGGTGGCGGGATCGTACAGGCCCGAGACCATGGTCACGAACATGCCGCGGCTGACGGTCGCGCAGATCTCGCGGTTGAGGATCGACATCAGGCGCGCCGGGTCGCGCACCGTCTTGCCGAGGCAGCGGAACAGGCTGGCGGTCTGCGACATCAGCAGCGAAGCATTGAGCCCCTTGCCCGACACGTCGCCGATGGCGAAGGCGATGGTTCCGTCCGGCAGCTCGAAGTGATCGTAGAAATCACCGGACACTTCCTGGATCGGCCGCACCAGGCCGCAGATCGGCGAGGCCTCGTTGTCTTCGGTGGGCAGCAGATGGCGCTGGATCTCGGCCGCCAGCTCGACCTCGCGCTGCAGGCGCTCCTGGGCCACCAGGCGGTCGGCCATGCGGGCGTTGGAGATGGCGAGGGCGGCGGAGGCCGCCATCACGCGCAGCAGGTTCTGGTCCTCGGCGTTGAAGGGCTTGCCGTTCTGCTTGTTCAGCACCTCGACCGCGCCGATCACGGTGTGCGCCACGCTCATCGGCGCACACAGGATGGAGCGGGTGACGAAGCCGGTCTTGCGGTCGGCCTCGGCGAAGAAGCGTTGGTCCTCGTAGGCGTGCTCGACCACCTGGATATGGTCTTCGGCCACCGCGCGGCCGACGATGCCGCTGCCGTTGGGGACGGAGAGGCCCGAGATATCGACCGGGCCGACCGAGGCGCGGCAGATCAGGTTGGCCTTCAGTTCGTCGAGCAGGAAAATGGCGCCGGCTTCCACGCGCAGCAGCTTCACGATCTGCGATAGCGCCTCGCGCACCGTGGCGTTGATGTCCTGGGTCTGGGCGAAGGAGCGGCTGAGCGCCGCCGCAAATTCCAATGGATCGGTCAGCGCTTCGGCCGGGTCGGTTGGCTGATTGGCGGGGCTCGACATAGGCAATCAGTCCGGACGCACGGAAGCCGCAGCGCCACGCGAGCAACAATATTGCCGGAATTTCCGGGCCAAGGGTCCCCTCTCAGCACGATGCGTCAAATGATCGTAGGCCGGCCCTTGGCATTGCACCGCGCAGCCCCTCTGCCAAGGCCGGAAAACTCCAGCAGAATCGCACCTTTGGGGCACCAGAGGCAAGGCCGAGGATCAACTCTTGTGACGCGCCGCACAATGGCCGTCGGGCCCGGTGCCGCGGCTCTCCCGACCAAAGTCTAGGGTCACTGCGAAGGTCACAGGATGTATCCCGCCAGCAGGCCGTACTGCGGCCGTTCAGGCGCGAGTCCCGGCCGCGTCCTGGGCGTGAAACTGGGGAACCCGGGGACAACCAGCGCCGAGGCCTACTCGCGCGCGATTGGGAGGAGGCTCTTATGAGCGCTCAGGATATTGCGGGACGGGGCGGGAGCGTCACAGCGTCCATTCCACGTGCCGAAGTTCGCAAGGTGGTGTTCGCATCGTCGCTCGGCACCGTCTTCGAATGGTACGACTTCTATCTCTACGCCACGCTGGCGCCGTTCTTCGCCGCGTTGTTCTTCCCGAAGGAGAACGCGACCGCCGCGCTGCTCGCCGCCTTCGCGACCTATGCCGCGGGCTTCCTGGTGCGGCCGTTCGGCGCGATCGTGTTCGGCCGGGTCGGTGACCTGGTGGGTCGCAAATACACCTTCCTCGTCACCATCCTGGTCATGGGCTTCTCGACCTTCGCGGTCGGCCTGCTGCCGACCTTCGAGACCATCGGCTGGGGCGCGCCGATTTTGCTGGTCAGCCTGCGCCTGCTGCAGGGTCTTGCGCTCGGCGGCGAATATGGTGGTGCCGCTACCTATGTGGCGGAGCATTCCGCCGATGGCCGGCGTGGCTACGAGACGGCCTGGATCCAAACCACCGCGACCCTCGGCTTCTTCCTGTCGCTGCTCGTCATCGGCATCTGCCGGTTCAGCGGCCTCTTCACCACGGAAGAGTTCGCGGCCACCGGCTGGCGCTATCCGTTCCTGGTCTCCCTGATCCTGCTGATCTTCTCGGTGTACATCCGGATGAAGCTGAATGAATCGCCGGTGTTCCAGAAGATGAAGTCGGAAGGCAAAGGGTCGAAAGCGCCGCTGACCGAGAGCTTCTTCCACTATCCCAACAACAAGTACGTGTTGCTTGCTCTGCTGGGTGCGACCGCGGGGCAGGGCGTGGTGTGGTACACCGGCCAGTTCTATGCCCTGTTCTTCCTCACCATCACGCTGAAGATGGACGGCCAGCTGGCCTACACGCTGATCGCTTACTCGCTGCTCATCGGCACGCCGTTCTTCCTGGTGTTCGGCTGGCTGTCGGACAAGATCGGCCGCCTGAAGATCATCCTGGCCGGCTGCCTGATCGCGGCAGTGACCTATATCCCGCTGTTCAGCGGGTTGACGCACTACGTCAACCCGGCGCTGGAAGACTTCCAGAGCAAGACGCCGATCCAGGTGGCGGCGACCGAGTGCAACTTCCACATCTTCGTCGGTCCGTGGTCGACCTTCACCACGTGCGACAAGACGAAAGACTACTTGACCAAGAAGGGCCTGTCGTTCGAGTCCGTTCCGGCGGTGGAAGGCCAGGAGGTACAGACGACGCTCGGCACGACCGTGCTGCAGGGCTTCGATCCGGCCGCCTACGATGCGGCACTGGCTTCCGCCGGCTATCCGGCGAAGGCGGACGAAGCGGCGATGAACAAGCCGATGATCCTGCTGATCCTGGTCATCATGATGATCTACGTCACCATGGTGTACGGGCCGATCGCGGCATTCCTGGTGGAGCTGTTCCCGACCAAGATCCGCTACACCTCGATGTCGCTGCCGTATCACATCGGCAACGGCTGGTTCGGCGGCATGCTGCCCCTGCTGGCGACGGCGATGGTGGCGGCTTCCGGCAACATCTATCAGGGCCTGTGGTACCCGATCGTGGTCGCCCTGATGTCGGTCGTGATCGGAGCGCTGTTCCTGCGCAAGCAGTACTCGCGCACCATCGAAGACTAACCCTGCAACCGGCGCCGGTGGCCCCCTCCACCGGCGCCGAACAGGCAAACTCCCGGCGCCGCGGGCAACCGCGACGCCGGTTTTCATTTATTGAAGCCGCCCGCCCGCTAGGCTAAAAACCCGCATCCGATTGCGGGCCCTTAGGTCCCCAATTCACCGAAATCGAGAGAGCGGAGCGGGCATGGCTGCCTACCAATACATCTATGTCATGAAGGGCCTGACCAAGATCTATCCGGGCGGGCGGAAAGTCCTGGAGGACATCTGGCTGTCGTTCCTGCCGGGGGCCAAGATCGGCGTGCTCGGCCACAACGGCGCCGGCAAATCGACCCTGCTGCGCATCATGGCCGGCATCGACAAGGATTTCTCCGGCGAGGCCTGGGCGGCGGACGGCGTCTCAGTCGGGTTCCTGCAACAGGAGCCGCAGCTCGATCCCGGCAAGGACGTGCTGGGCAACGTCATGGAAGGCGTGGGCGCGACCGCCGCGCTGCTGAAGGAGTTCGAGGAGGTCTCGAACGCCATGGCCGATCCCGACGCCGACTTCGATACGCTGCTGGCCAAGCAGGCGGAGCTGCAGGAAAAGATCGACCACGCCGATGCCTGGGACGTGCAGCGCAAGGTCGAGATCGCGATGGATGCGCTGCGCTGTCCGCCGGGCGATGCCGATGTGAGCAAGCTGTCAGGCGGCGAGCGGCGCCGTGTCGCGTTGTGCCGCCTGCTGCTGTCCAACCCGGACATGCTGCTGCTGGACGAGCCGACCAACCATCTCGATGCGGAATCGGTCGCCTGGCTGGAGCAGTTCCTGCAGGAATACAAAGGCACGGTGGTCGCCATCACCCACGACCGCTACTTCCTCGACAACGTCGCCGGCTGGATCCTCGAACTGGATCGCGGCAAGGGCATCCCGTACGAGGGCAACTACTCCGGCTGGCTGGAGCAGAAGAGCAAGCGCCTGGTGCAGGAGGAAAAGACCGAGACAGCACGGCAGCGCACCCTCGACCGCGAGCTGGAATGGATCCGGCAAAGCCCGAAGGCGCGCCAGGCCAAGTCCAAGGCGCGTGTCACGGCGTACGAATCGCTGTTGGCACAATCCAACGAAAAGGTCACGGACACCGCCGCCATCACCATTCCGGCCGGCCCGCGCCTCGGCAACCTGGTGATCGAGGCCGATAAGGTGAACAAGGGCTTCGGCGACCGGCTGTTGATGGAGGAGCTTAACTTCCGCCTGCCGCCCGGCGGCATCGTCGGCGTGATCGGCCCCAACGGCGCCGGCAAGACCACCCTGTTCCGCATGATCATGGGACAAGAGAAAGCGGATGGCGGCTCGTTCAAGGTCGGCGAGACGGTGAAGCTCGGCTACATCGACCAGTCGCGCGACAGCCTCGCCGCCGACAAGACAGTGTGGCAGGAGATCTCCGACGGGCTCGACGAAGTCGAACTCGGCAAGGCCAAGATGCCGAGCCGCGCCTACGTCGCCGCCTTCAACTTCAAGGGCGCCGACCAGCAGAAGAAGGTGGGGCAGCTATCGGGCGGTGAACGCAATCGAGTCCACCTGGCCAAGATGCTGAAGTCCGGCGCCAACGTGCTGCTGCTCGACGAGCCGACCAACGACCTCGACGTCGATACGCTGCGGGCGCTGGAGGAGGCGCTGGAGACCTTCGCCGGCTGTGCGGTCATCATCAGCCACGACCGCTGGTTCCTGGACCGCATCGCCACCCACATCCTGGCCTTCGAGGGCGACAGCCATGTCGAGTGGTTCGAGGGCAACTACCAGGACTACGAGGCCGACCGCCACAAGCGGCTGGGGTCGGAAGCCGACCAGCCCCACCGGATCAAGTACAAACCCCTGGTTCGTCAGTAGGTTAGATCGGTCGGCCTAACCCTCCGGACAGGGTCGACCGATAACCATTTATTTGCAGTTTAGGTGCTTTACTGAGGCTGACGGGGCGAATCCCCTGCCCCCAGCGCAGTGAGGACCAAAATGAGCGAATATCAGGCTGACCAGGAAGATACGGTCCTCGCCTACGTTCGCCTCAAGTCGGGTGAGCGTCCCTTCAACCGCTACGGCGAGGGCGCCGGTTTCACCCGCCAGGCCGGCAAGGAAAAGGCCGCCAAGGGCAAGCCGCTCTACAGCAACAACCTGATCGACCTTGCCGCCGAACGCGCCAAGCGCGCCAAGAAGTCGAAGTAGGCTAGGCCACCGCGATCCCCGCCGAACGCGCGGCCTTCGTCAGGGCCGCGCCGAACTCCCGGAATTCTGCGCCACGGCTCGACGTCGTGCGCCACGCCAATCCGATCTGACGTCCAGCACCGCTGCGGTCGAACGGCCGCGCCACCAGTTCGCCCTGCTTCGGCACATGCATCGGCACCGCCATGTCCGGCAGCAGCGTGACGCCGAGGCCGCCGGCGACCATCTCCACCAGGGTATTGAGGCTGGCGCCGGCAAAGCCGTTGTCGGCCTGGGGCAGGCGGCACGCCGCCAGCGCGTGCTCGCGCAGGCAGTGACCTTCGGCCAGCAGCAGCAGGTCGGCGCCCTTGAGGTCGGCAGTGGTGGCGGCCTTTTTCTGCGCCAGCGGACTGTCCTTGCGAGCGATCAGCTGGAAACCGTCCTTGAACAGGGACAGCGTCTCGACATTGTCGGCATGATAGGGCAGGGCGAGCAGCGCCAAGTCCAGCGTGCCGTCCTCGAGCAGCGCTAAGAGCCGCGCGGTCTGGTCCTCGGTCAAATAGAGCTGCAGCTTGGGATAGGCCTTGCGCAGCACCGGCAGGGTCTTGGGCAGCAGGTAGGGCGCGATGGTCGGAATGACGCCAAGGCGCAGCCGGCCGCTCAACGGCTCGCGCCCCTTGGCCGCCACTTCCGCCAGTTCCTCGGCCTCGCGCAGCACTCGCTTGGCCCGGCTGACCACCTCGAGCCCAAGGGCGGTGAAGACCACGGTGCGGTTGTTGCGCTCGACCAGCTCGGCATCCAGGGCCGTTTCCAGCTCCTTGAGGCCGGCGCTCAGGGTCGATTGCGAGACGAAGCAGGACGCGGCCGCCTTGCCGAAATGGCGCTGCTCCTCCAGCGCCACCAGGTAGCGGAGCTGCTTCAGGCTGGGCAGGTGAGTAATCGATGTCATCGATCAATATAATAGGATTAATTCATTTTACCGCAAGTGCGAAAACCCCCATTTTTCCTCCCGGGAGAGCCGCCCCGGGTGACCAGGGGCCAATCCGCAACGACGCTTATTGGAGAGAAAGCATTATGTTGACTGTTGGAGACAAGTTTCCGTCCTTCGATCTGAACGCGGTGGTCGATCTCGACCCGGCCAAGGCCTTCGAGCGGATCACGGATGAGAGCAACAGGGGCAAGTGGAAGATCGTGTTTTTCTGGCCCAAGGACTTCACCTTTGTGTGCCCGACCGAGATCGCGGCGTTCGGCAAGCTGAACAGCGATTTCAACGACCGCGACGCCGTGGTTTATGGCGCCTCGATCGACAGCGAGTTCGTGCACCTGGCCTGGCGCCAGAACCACGCCGACCTCAAGGACCTGCCGTTCGCGATGCTGGCGGACATCAAGCGCGAGCTGACGACGGCACTCGGCATCCTCGACAAGAACGAGGGCGTGGCGATGCGCGCCACCTACATCGTCGATCCGGACAACATCATCCGCTTCGCGTCGGTGACCGATCTCAACGTCGGCCGCAACACGCAGGAAGTGCTGCGCGTGCTCGACGCCTTGCAGACCGATGAGCTGTGCCCCTGCAACTGGCAGAAAGGCCAGGACGTCCTGAAGGCCGCTTAAGGCAGCCGCACGCTGAACGCGCCGTTTCTCCGTCATGGCAAGGCTTGGCCTTGCCATCCACGAGTTTCGATCCGCGAGATCGAGTCTGTCGAAAGCAAACTCGTGGATCCCAAGGCCAAGCCTTGGGATGACGGAGAGGGTGGCGCCATTTGAATGAACCTCCCGAGAAGGAGTGCAACCATGTCACTCGAATCCTTGAAGGCCTTGCTGCCCGACTATGCCAAGGACCTGAAGCTCAACCTGTCCAGCCTCGCCAGCGAAACCGCGCTGACCCAGCAACAGCTGGCCGGCACGTTCATCGTGTCGGCGCTGGCCTCGCGTCAGCCGCAGGTGATCGCGGCGATCAACGAAGAGTTCGCGCCCAAGCTGGAGCCCGCGGCGCTCAACGCAGCCAAGGCCGCGGCGGCGATCATGGGCATGAACAACATCTACTACCGCTTCGTCCACCTGGCCGGCGGCGACTACAAGAAGATGCCGGCGCGCCTGCGCATGAACGTGATGGCCAATCCCGGCGTGGAGAAGGTCGATTTCGAGCTGTGGTCGCTCGCCGTCTCGGCGATCAACGGCTGCGGCATGTGCATCGAATCGCACGAGCATGAGCTGCGCAAGGTCGGCCTCACCGCCGAGCAGATCCAGGCCGCGGTGCGCGTCGCGGCCGTGGTCCACGCGGTCGCCGCGGTGCTCGACGGCGAAGGCGTGGCGGCGCGTCTGGTGGCGGCCGCATAGCTGCCCTCGGCGGTCCGCAGGCCTGTCCGTAAATCCTTGAATCGGCGTGGGAAACCGGCCGCGGCTGCGGTCGCGGCTGGCCCCATGCCTTGTGCTGGTCAGCGCGATTTCCCCTGATATAGTGGCGCCGGTTTCGGGCCGGGCGCTGTTTCCGGCCTTCATCATCACCGATCAGGGACGAGAGGGGTCGAGCATGACCAGCAATGCCAATCTGCACCAGCGCCGCATGGCCGCGGTGCCCCGCGGCGTGGGCAACGCCTATGCGATCTATGCCGAGAAGGCGTCGAACGCGGAGATCATCGACGTCGAAGGCCGCCGCCTGATCGATTTCGCCGGCGGCATCGCGGTGCTGAACACCGGCCATTGCCATCCGAAGGTGGTGGCGGCGGTGACCGAGCAGCTCGGCAAGTTCACCCACACCTGCTTCCAGGTGAATCCGTACGAGCAGTATATTCGCCTCGCCGAGCGGCTAAACGACATCACCCCGGGCGACTTCCCGAAGAAGACCATCTTCCTCACCACCGGCGCGGAAGCTGTCGAGAACGCGGTGAAGATAGCGCGCGCCCATACCAAGCGCGCGGCGGTCATCGCCTTCTCCGGCGCGTTCCACGGCCGCACGCTGATGGGCATGGCATTGACCGGCAAGTACCAGCCGTACAAGGTCGGCTTCGGTCCGTTCCCGACCGACATCTATCACGTGCCGTTCCCCGAGACGAACGAGAAGGACGGCTGGCAGAAATCGCTGAAGGCGCTCGAGACGCTGTTCAAGGCTGACGTCGGCCCCGACAATGTCGCTGCCATCATCATCGAGCCGGTACAGGGCGAAGGCGGCTTCAACATCGTTCCGTTCGAGCTGATGCGCGCCTTGCGCCAGATCTGTGACAAGCACGGCATCGTCCTCATCGCCGACGAGATCCAGACCGGCTTCGCGCGCACCGGCAAGATGTTCGCGATCGAGCATTCCGGCATCGCGCCCGACCTCATCACCATGGCAAAGAGCTTGGCCGGCGGCTTCCCGCTCTCGGCCGTCACCGGCAAGGCGGAGATCATGGATGCCCCGGCGGCCGGCGGCCTCGGCGGCACCTATGGCGGCTCGCCGGTCGGCTGCGCCGCGGCCAACGCCGTCCTCGACGTGATGGAGGAAGAGAAGCTGCTGGAGCGCGCCAACGTCATCGGCAAGCGCATGATCGAGCGCCTGACCGAGATGAAGCGCCGCAACTCCTTCGGCAACCGCATCGGCGACATCCGCGGCCTCGGCGCCATGGTGGCGTGCGAGCTGATCACCAAGGACGGCACGCCGGACGCGGACCTCACCAAGCAAGTGGTGAACAAGGCCGGCGAGAACGGCCTCATCCTCTTGAGCTGCGGCGTCAACGCCAACGTGCTGCGCTTCCTGATGCCGCTGACGGCGCCGGATGCGATCATTGAGGAAGGCTTCGACATCCTGGAGAAGACCATCGGCCAGGTGCTGGAGGCGTCGGCCAACAAGGCGGCGTAGTCGCCTGCGCACTGCGATTGGGGCCGCGGACGTCGTCCTGCGGCCCCTTCTTATTTCTGCGCGGGATCGGGAACCCGAGGCTGCTGGTCGGTGGCCGGGGCGTCGTCGTCGAAGAGAATGCGCTCCGCCGCGCCGTCGAGGTCCTCGTACTGGCCGCTTTGCAGGGACCATAGGAAGACCACGAGTCCAGCCGCACCCATCCCCAGGGCAATGGGGATCAAATAGAAGAAGTCGCTCATTCGGCCCTCCCGGTCGCAAGCCGTAGGCGGCCGGCGGTCTCATCGGCTTCCTTGGCCCGCCCCGTCCATCGAAATCCGAGGCGCAAGGCATTGCCGACCACGATGATCGACGACAGCGACATGGCGATGGCGGCGAGCAGCGGCGTGACTTGGCCGAGGATCGCCACTGGAACGGCGACCGCGTTGTAGCCCACGGCGAGCGCCAGGTTCTGACGGACCAGGCGGCCGGCCTCGCGAGCGATGCAGATCGCGTCCGGCACGGCGCTGAGGTTGTCGCGCAGGAACACGAGGTCAGCGGCGTTGCGCCCGATATCCGCCGCGGTCGCCGGGGCCATCGAGACGTGCGCCGAGGCCAGCGCCGGGGTATCGTTCAAGCCATCGCCCACCATCAGGACCTTGCGCCCCGTGGCGCTGATGGCGGCGATGCGGGCGACCTTGTCAGCGGGCGAGGCACCTCCGGCATGCGGTATGGCCAAGGCTTGCGCCAGCCGGCGTACGACACCCGCGCCGTCGCCGGACAGGATCTCGACCGGCATGCTCCTGGCGTGCAATGCCGCGATGGCCTCGCGAGCGCCGGCCCTCAGCTCGTCCTTGAGTACGAAGCGGGCCAGCGGCCTTCCGTTCTCGGACAAGGCGACGCTCGGCTCATGTCCTTCAAGTTCCGCGTGATCAGGCGCCGCCCAGGCGGCCTTGCCCAGGCGGTAGATGCGATCGCCGTAGCGGCCCTCGATCCCTGCGCCGGGCTGTTCCTGCACATCGAACAGCACGACTGGCGCGGTCTTGTGATGCCTGCCGGCGTCAGCCAAGGCCAGGGAGTAGGGGTGCCGGGAGTGCGCCGCCATCGCCGCGGCAATGGCGAGAGCCTGGCGGTCGATTTCGTCTGCCTCGATCAGGCGGGGCATCCCGCTCGTCAGGGTTCCGGTCTTGTCGAAGACGACATGGTCCGCTTCAGCAAGGCGCTCCAAGGCGCCGCCGTCCTTGATCATGATTCCGCGCTCGAACAACCGGCGTGCCGCCACGACCTGGACCATGGGGACCGCGAGGCCAAGCGCGCAGGGGCAGGTGATAATCAGGACAGCGATGGCAATGGTCACGGCACGGTGCGCGTCGCCGGCAGCGATCATCCAGCCGACGAAGGTCAGCAGCGCCGTCAGGTGAATCACCGGCGCATAGAGCCGGGCGGCGCGATCGGCGATGCGGCGATAGGTCGAGCGACCGGCTTCCGCCGCTTCCATCATGCGGGTCATCTCGGCGAGAAATGACTCCGAAGCTGGTGCTGCGGCCACGATGGTCAGGGGCGCCAACAGGTTGAGCATGCCGGCTTGCAGCCTGTCGCCTGCGCCTACCGCCTTCGGCAGGCTTTCGCCCGAGACGAGGGCGCAATCCAGCTCCGACCGTCCGGTGGCTACGCACGCATCCACCGGTACCCGCTCGCCGGCTGCCAGCAGGATGGTCATGCCGGGCCGGATCTCATCGACCGCAAAGTACTGGTGGGTGCCATCGGGCTGCGCGACCAGCGCACCGCGGGCGGCGAGGCGGGCGAGGCCTTTGACGGCGGTGCAGGCCCGCTCCCGCATCACGTGGTCGAGGGTGCGGCCGATCAGCAGGAAGAACAGCAGCGAGGTCGCGGCGTCGAAATAGGCGTGCGCGCCTTGCTGCACGGTCTCGTACAGGCTCATGCCGAAGGCGAGCAGGACTCCGATCGAGATCGGGACGTCCATGTTGGTCCGGCCGTATCGCAGCGCCGCCCAGGCGGACCGGAAGAACACCCGGCCGGAATAGACCATGGCAGGGAGCGCGATCGCGGCGGAGATCCAATAGAATGCGTTGCGCGCCGCGGCGTCCGCGCCCGACCAGACCCCGACCGACAGCACCATGATGTTGCTGGCCGCAAAGCCCGCGACCGCCAGCGCCCACAGCAGCTCCCGGAAGACGAGGTCTTTCTCCTCCGCGCCGAAGTCGTAGAGATGCGCGTCGTAGCCGACCGCCTTCAACGCGGCGACGGCGGAGGGCGGGGTCTCGCCGCGCCAGCGGATCGCGACGCGCCTGGCCGAAAGATTGACGCGCGCCTGCTCGACATTGGGAAGTGCGCCGAGCGCGCGCTCGATGGTCTGGATGCAGCCACCGCAATGCATCGCCGGCACCGACAGGTCGCTTTGCCGCAGGTTCTCACCGACAATACGGCTGGCAAGGAGCATCTCGTTGCCGGCGCTGACCCGCTCGCCGATGGCAGCGGCGAACTCGGCATTGGGCACGCAGCAGCTCATCGGCTTTCCTGCCGCCTGATCGCGCGATAGACGTGCCAGGTCCCGTGGCCCAGCACCGGGAAAGCGACGATCAGGCCGAGGAGACCGGTCGCCAGGCTGAGCAGGAAGAGAGCGAGCACGATCGCGCCCCAGGTCAGCATCACCGGCCGGTTGTTCCACACCAGCGCCATGCTGGTGCCCATTGCGGTCAGCGCATCGACCCGTTCCTCGAGCATCATCGGGATCGAGAACACGCTGATGGCGAAGGAGAAGGCCGCGAACAAGGCACCAACGGCGCCGCCCACGATCACCATCGCGCCGCCGATCGGCGTGGTGAACAGCATCGGCGCGATGTGCTCGAGTCCGGGGAAGGGCCGCAAGCCGAAGAACAAGGCGTAGATGATCACGGCCGCGCGCATCCACAGCAGCATCAGCAGGCACAGGAGGACGCCGGTGAACAGGATCTGCCCGCCCGATGCGATGCGGACGATGGTCATCTGCGCCAGGCTGACAGATTCGCCGGCCGCGATCCGGCGGCTCTTCTCGTACAGGCCGACAGCGAGAATGGGCCCGACCACCATGAAGCCGGCGAAGGCCGGGAACAGGATGTAGTCCCAACCGAAGGCAAACAGGCCGAAGACGATCACCGCCGAGACCAGGAAGACGATGAAGCCGTGGATGAGGCTGGTCGCCGGCTGGACCAGCAGATCTCGCCATCCGGCATTCAGCCACTGGAGCGCCGTGGCCGGCGCGTAGCCCCGGCCCAAGCTCTGGTCGCGAGGCAAAGGCGGCATCACTGCTGGGATCGTCGACATTGGCTCCCTCACTCCGTCGGCGCGCCGCCCGGTTGCGGCGAGCAGCTCGATTGCGCGGCACTGAACGAGGCTCTTTGGGGGTCGCTTTCTCCTGGCTTCAGATGCGCGACACAGCCCGGCTGCGACGTCACGGCCACGTAGACCAGATGCGCGTTGGCGCCGACGAACAGCAGCAGCCCGGTCGCGACCGCCAGCCAGATCGCGGTTCTCGCGCCGCTCATTGGCCCGCGCTCCGCAAATCGACCAGATAGAGCGCGAGGATCCTGCGGTCGACTGCCGACAGGCGCGCTTCCCAGGTCGGCATGTGTCCCTGCCGGCCGTGCCAGACCGTATCGAAGATCGACTGCAGGTCGCCGCCATAGATCCAGGATTGATCCGTCAGGTTCGGCGCGCCGACGTCGGTTTTTCCCTTGCCCTCGTCGCCATGGCAGGACGCGCAGTTGGCGGCATAGATCTCCTTGCCGTCCGCGATCGGCTCGGCGGGTGCATCGGGCGCGGCAGACAGGCTGCGCACATAGGCGACGACCTTGTCGATGTCCTCTCGCGGCAGCATGCCGTCGCGGCCGAACGCGAGCATCTGCGCGACCCTGCTGTCCGGATGCGCGGAGTTGATGCCGACGCGGATGGTCTCGGCGATCGTTGCCGGGTCGCCGCCCCACAGCCAGGAGCCGGTGGTGAGATTGGGGAATCCCTTGCCGCCCTGGGCGTTGCGGCCGTGGCAGGCCGCGCAATTGTCGCCGAACAGGGTACGGCCGGTGTGGCGCACGAACGCCATCAGCTGCGGATCGCCCTGGACTGCCGCGTCCTCCGCCGACGCGATCCGGTCCACCAGGGCCGCGCGGTCGAGCGCCGCCTCCTTCAGGGAGTCGGAGACGATGACGCGCTGGTCGATGCCAAGCAGCCCCTTGGTGTAGGTCACGCCGAGCGGCCAGGTCGGCATCAGGATCCAATAGCCGACCGCAAACAGCGCGGTCAGGATCAGGAAGAACCAGACCGCCCGCGGAACCGGCGTGTTCAGCTCCTTGATACCGTTCCACTCGTGTCCGGTCGTGAGGTAGCCGGAATGCGGATCGCGCTCCTCTACCGACATGGCTTGTCCTCGTCGTCGTGCAGGATCGCGTCGGCCGCGCGGTCGAAGCGCGGCTTGTTCGACGGCCAGAAGGTGTAGATGAGGACCGCAGCCGAAAGCGCCAGCAGGTAGAACAGGCCGAACGATTTCGAGAACCAGACCAGCGTGTCGTGCGTCATCGTCATTCTCCCGATGCGACCGGCGTGTGCGCCGCGTCGGTAAGGCGTCCGAGGACCTGCAGATAGGCGACCAGGGCGTCCATCTCGGTCAGTTCGTCCGGAATTCCGTCGAACGCGCGCACGGTCGTGGCTTCGCCGTAGCGCGCCGTCGCGCCGGCAGCGGCCGGCGTATCCGGCACGGCTTGCCCGAAAGCGTCCGCCGCGGCGTTGGCGATCATCTCGTCCGTGTAGGGCACGCCGACGGCGCGCATCGCCTCCAGGTTGGCGCCGAGATCGCCGGTGCGCAGATTGGTGCGCAGGAGCCAGCCATAGGCGGGCATGATGGACTCCGGCACCACCTCGCGTGGATTGTTGAGGTGCGCCACCTGCCATTCGTCGGAATACTTGCCGCCGATCCGGGCGAGGTCCGGGCCGGTGCGTTTCGAGCCCCACAGCATCGGATGGTCGTATTTGGATTCGACCGCCAGCGAGTAGGGGCCGTAGCGTTCCACCTCGTCGCGCAGGGTGCGGATCATCTGCGAATGGCAGGCATAGCAGCCCTCGCGCATATAGATGTTCCGTCCCGCCAGCTCGAGCGGGGTGTAGACGCGCATGTCGGGCGCGTCCTCGACGGTCTGGTGGATGGTGAAGAGCGGCGCGATCTCGACCAGGCCGCCGATCGACGCAACGCCGATGATGGCGAGCGCCAGACCGATCGACTTGCGTTCCAGCCGGTAGTGAAGACCGAACATCTCTCACTCCCCCGGCTGCAGGGCGCCGCGGACAGGCGCGGGCTCAGGCTGATCGACCGCAGGCTCGCGCTCCTGCGGCGCGATGCGGATGGTCATCCAGATGTTGTAGCAGCCGACCACCGCACCGATCAGGAACAGCAAGCCTCCGATGGCGCGTGCGATGTAGTAGGGATGCATCGCGACCAGGGAATCCACAAAGGAATAGGCGAGGGTGCCGCTGTCATTGTAGGTCCGCCACATCAGTCCCTGGATGATGCCGGAGTTCCACATGGCGAAGACGTAGATGAGGGTGCCGGCCAGCGCGAGCCAGAAATGCACCTCGACCAGCTTGGCCGAGTACATCGCCTCGCGCTTCCACAGCCACGGCACCGACGCATAGATCGAGCCGAAGGTAATCATGGCGACCCATCCCAGCGCGCCGGCATGGACGTGGCCCACCGTCCAATCCGTGTAGTGCGACAGCGAATTCACCGAGCGGATCGCCATGAACGATCCTTCGAAAGTGGAGACGCCGTAGAAGACCGCGGCCACCATCATGAAGCGCAGCGTCGCGTCGTCCCGCACCTTGTGCCAGGCGCCATTCAGCGTCAGCAGCGCATTGCCCGCGGACGCCCAGGACGGCACCAGCAGCATAACCGAGAAGGTCATGCCGAGCGACTGCACCCACTGGGGCAGGGCGGTGTAGTGCAAATGGTGCGACCCCGCCCACATGTACATGAAGGTGATGCCCCAGAAGCTGATGATCGACGTGCGGTAGGAGAAGATCGGCCGGCCGGCGCGCTTCGGCAGGTAGTAGTACATCATGCCGAGGAAGCCGGCGGTGAGGAAGAAGGCGACGGCATTGTGGCCGTACCACCACTCCGTCATCGCATCCTGGACGCCGGCGAACACCGAATAGCTCTTCGCGCCGCCGAACGACACCGGAACCGCCAGGTTGTTGACGATGTGCAGCATGGCGACGACCAGGATGAACGCCATGTAGTACCAGTTGGCGACATAGATGTGCGGTTCCTTGCGGCGGGCGATGGTGCGCAGGTAGATGATGAAATAGGTGACCCACACGATCACCAGCCAGATATCGGCGTACCACTCCGGCTCGGCATATTCCTTCGACTGGGTGATGCCCATCATGTAGCCGGTGACAGCCAACAGGCAGAACAGGTTGTAGCCGAACAGCACGAACATCGGGCCGAGCTGGCCGGGGAGCCGGGCGCGCGAGGTGCGCTGCATGACATAGAAGGACGTGGCGATCAGGGCATTGCCGCCGAACCCGAAGATGACGCCGGTGGTGTGGACCGGACGGAGCCGGCCGAAGCTCGACCAGCCGGCATCGAAGGTGAGATCGGGATTGACGAGCAGCCACGCCACCCAGTCGCCGACGAACAGCCCGAACACCGCCCAGATCATCGCGAGCAGGATGCCGATCTTGCTCGGATCGTCGTAGTAGCGCTCGAGGCGGTCCTCCGCCGGCTCGGGGTCGAACAGGCCGGAGATCACCGCGAACAAGCCAGCCAGCGCCGCCAGCAGCACGATCGCGCCCTGGCCGCCGAACGGATCGCCCTGACCGGCAGCAACCATCGCCAGCCCCACCAGGGCCAGGGCGGCGAGGATGATGAGCGCGACCTGGCGCTCGGTCTTGGTGAGTTGTCCCATCATCGCGACCCCCTCCGTCACACCCCACACGGTCGCAGTGCACGCCGTGATTACACGCGCACTGTCCGCGAAAGGCAATATGGACGGCAGGGAAATGCGGAACGACGGCACCGATTGTCACACCGCGCCGCAGTCGCGACCTTCGCTTGGTTCAAAGCTTGAGCAAGTTTCGCTGCCATTGCGTGTCCGACGCTTGGCCGCATTGAATCCGATAGATGACAAGCGCGCTCGGAAATGGCCGTGCGCCGAAGTGCGTCGGCGCTGTTATGTCGCAGTCTGGATCTCCGGACACCGAGGAACCGCAAACAAAAAGGCCGCGGATTGCTCCGCGGCCTTCCGGATTCGATCGTGCGGTCGCTAGTTCCCGACCTTCTTCTTCAATATCTCGATCAGCTTGCTGACGCTGCCGCCGTTGTTGTTGATGACGGAGGCGAACTCCTGGCGGTGGGTGTCGGCGAGGCTAAGGCCTTCGACCTTCACGTCGGCGATCTTGTAGGTGTCGCCGGCGGCCTCGATGGTCCAATCGACGCGCGCGGGGTCGCCGCTTGGCAGCTTGACGGTGGAGAACACCGTGGTGCGGCCGTCGCCCTCGTCGCGCACGCGGCCGACCGCCATCTCGTGGCCGGTATAGCTTGCGAAGCGCTTGCCGTAGGCGAGCGCGAGGAAGTCGGTCACGGTCGCCGTGAACTCGGTCTGCTCCTCCGGCGTCGCCTTGGGCCAATAGCTGCCCAGCATGTATTTGGCGATCGCCGGCATGTCGAAATACTGCTCGAGCAGCGGCTTCAGCTTGGCGGCGCGCTGCTTGTCGGTTTCCTGCGCGGCCGGCGCCATCTCGGTGATGGCCTTGCTGCTGACTTCCTGGATGAAGGCCGTCGGATCGGCCGACGCGTGCACAGCCGGCGCCAGCGTCCATCCGAGCAAAGCCAAGCCGGCGGCGAGAAGCAGCCGGCGCGTCGACATCGATGTAAGCATGACTACTCCGCTACGGTGACTTGATCGTCAGCCTGCGCCGCCTTGAAATCGACGGGCACATCGCCGTCTTCCGGAATCATCTCGTCGGTGATCATCTGTTCCTGCGCGGCCTGCTGCTCGCTCTCGCCGTTGCGGATCAGATCGTTCCGGTGCTGGCGATAGAGGCTGCGCACGGTCGCGTAGAAATCGACCGAGCCCTTCTTCAACTCGTCGATCGCTTCGAGGTTGCGGGCGCGGGTGTCGAGCGTCTCGAGCCCGGTGCGCGCGGTGTTGATCTCCGACACATTGTAGGCGTAGCCCACCCAGGTCAACGGATCGAGCGCGTAGTCGACCACGCGGCCCGAATAGTCGCGCGGGTTGCCGGAGCCGATGATCGGCAGGTGCAGGTAGGGGCCTTCGCCGGCGCCGTAGACCGCGAGCGTCTGGCCGAAGTCCTCTTCGTGATAGTTCATGTCCATCATGCTGGCGACGTCGATGAAGCCGCCGACGCCGACAGTCGAGTTGATGAAGAAGCGCGCCACGGTCGTGCCGGCGCGGCTCCATTCACCCTGGAACAGGTCGTTCGCCAGGATGACCGGGGACTTCAGGTTGCGCAGGAAGTTGCGCACGCCGTCCTCGGCCGGATCGGGCAGCGCGAGGTGATACCAGCCGGCGAAGGGCTTCAGCAGCACTTCGTCGAGGAACTGGTTGACCTCGAAGAAATAACGGTTCATCGGCTCGAGCGGGTCGTTGGCCTCGTTGTAGGCCTCGACCGCGGCGGCGTCCGACGGATCGGGCTTGGTCGCACAGCCGGCGGAAAGCACGGAAATACCGAGCGTGGCTGCGATCAGCGCAACGCGGAACTTGGAAGTCTTGTGCGGCGTCATTCGATCAACCTTCTGTCGGCAGTTGGCCCTTAGCTTGGCCTGGCCCTTCTCGAGCCGTTCCACCGCCCCCACGATCCGGCACCCCACCGGAACCCCATTTACTCAGGACGCTGGCATCCACGCGTGGCCGGATCGTCACACAGCGCAAGTTAACTGTTCGTAACTCAACGCCGGCAAAAACACTGCCATGCCAGGATTATCGCGCCCCGCCGATGAGTTAGCATAGGTCCGCGGATTAAGCCATAGACCGGGAATGGGCCTTTCGAGGGACCCGAAGCCTCCTGTGGCAGAAATATCTCATGCCGGCGTCAACCATGTTTCTAAACCGACCTTAAGAGCGGCGGAATCTGGCGATTCCGTCCGAGCTCGGCACAAAAAGTGGGCAAGCAGTCGACCCGGGTCACCGCACAAGTGCGTGAGCCGGTGGGCGACAGACGCGTCTGTCCGGAGCGAATCGGCCGGCTAGAGGGTCTTTTCCGCGTGGTGGCAGGCAACCATGCGGCCGGAGAACAGCCGCAGCTCCGGGCGCTCCTGTCCGCAGATCTCGGTCGCGAACGGGCAGCGGCGATGGAAGGCGCAGCCCGGCGGTGGATTGATCGGCGAAGGCAGCTCGCCTTTCACGGTCAGGCGCTTGGAGCGCGCCTTGGGATCGACCGACGGCGTCGCCGCGAGCAGGGCCTGGGTATAGGGATGGCGCGGCTCGGCGAAGATGACCTGCTTCGGTCCCTGTTCCACCGGCCGGCCGAGATACATCACCATCAGCTCGTCGGCGATGTGCCGCACCACGCTGAGGTCGTGCGAGATGAAAAGGTAGGCGAGGTTGAACTCGGCCTGCAGATCCATCAGCAGGTTCAGCACCTGCGCGCGGATCGAGACGTCGAGCGCCGACACCGGCTCGTCCGCCACTACGATCCGCGGATTGAGGATGAGCGCGCGCGCGATCGCGATGCGCTGGCGCTGGCCGCCAGAGAACATGTGCGGGTAGCGGGTGTAGAACTCCGGTCGCAGGCCGACGCGCGCCATCATCGCGCGCGCGGTCTCCATCCGCTCCTTGGCGGACTTGGCCGTGTTGATCTCGAGCGGCTCGCTCAGGATCTGGCCGACCTGCTTGCGCGGGTTGAGCGAGCCATAAGGATCCTGGAACACCATCTGCACCTTCGGGCGCAGCGCATGCAGCGCCTGCTTGCCGGCGTCGACCACGTCGGTGTTCTCGATCGTGAGGCGCCCTTCGGTCGGGCGCTCGATCATGGTCACTAGGCGGGCAAGCGTGGACTTACCGCAGCCCGATTCGCCCACCACCGCCAGGGTGCGGCCCGCGGTCAGCGTGAAGCTCGCGCCCGCGACCGCCTTCAGGACGGCGGCCGGCTTGAACCAACCGCGCCCGATGCGGTAGTGGCGCTGCAGGTCGTGCGCCTCCAGGACCGGCTTGGCCGTGGCGGACACGGGCGCCTGCGCGGGCGCGGCAACAGCGCTCACGAGGCACCTCCGCCGATCGGGAAATGGCAGCGCACGCGCGCGCCGAGCTTGGCTTCCAGCGCCGGGTGCTCGATCCGGCAGCGCTCCTGGGCGAAGCCGCAGCGCGGATTGAACACGCAGCCGCTCGGCCGGTCGGCGATGCCGGGCACCACGCCGGGAATGGTGTTGAGCCGCTTGTCGCTGGCGCGCTCGGGCAGCGCTTCCAGCAGCGCGGCGGTATAGGGATGGCGCGGCTGCTCGAACAGGCGCTCGGCCGGCTGCTCCTCCACCTGCTGGCTGGCGTACATCACCATCACGCGCTGCGCGGTCTCCGCCACCACGCCCATGTCATGGGTGATGAGGACCATCGCCATGTTGCGCTCGCGGCTGAGCGAGGCCAGCAGGTCGAGGATCTGCGCCTGGATGGTGACGTCGAGCGCGGTGGTCGGCTCGTCGGCGATCAGCAGCTTAGGATTGCAGGCGATCGCCATCGCGATCATCACGCGCTGGCACATGCCGCCGGACAGCTGGTGTGGGAAGGAATCGAGCCGCGTTGCCGCCGCCGGGATGCCGACCTGCTCCAGCAGCTCGACCGTGCGGCGCCGACGCTCCGACCGCGATCCGCCTTCATGCACCGCCAGCGTCTCCATGATCTGGTAGCCGACGGTGAAGCTGGGATTGAGGCTGGTCATCGGCTCCTGGAAGATCATCGCGATGTCCTTGCCGACGATCTTGCGCCGCTCGCCGTCGGACAGGGACAGAAGATCGATGCCGTCGAAGCGCATGATATCGGCGGTCACCTTGCCCGGCCAGGCGATGAGGCCCATGACCGCGAGCATGCTGACGCTCTTGCCCGAGCCGGATTCGCCGACCACGCCCAGCAGCTCGCCGGGCTCCAGCGTCAGGTCGATGCCGTCGACCGCGCGGAACGGGCCGCGGTGAGTCTGGAATTCGACCGCGAGGTTGCGGATTTCGAGCAAGGGCATGGCGGTCAGCGCTTCAGCTTGGGGTCGAGCGCATCGCGCAGCCCGTCGCCCAGCAGATTGAAGGCCAGCACGGTGACGAGGATGGCAAGGCCGGGGAAGGTCACCACCCACGGC
>DATEOK010000350.1:0-26241 GCA_035274225.1 Dongiaceae bacterium | reverse complement strand
GTCGTAAGCGACGCGCTCGACCTGCGCCTTGAGCTGCGGAGCGACCTTGGGTTCGACCTGATCGCGCTGGCCGAGCTGGCGGTGGCGATCGAGGACGCATTCGGCATCGAGGTCGAGATGACCGACCTGGAGGCATGCCGGACGGTCGGAGATCTCCAGGCGCTGATTGCCGCCCGGACCGCGTAGCCGGCAGGGCGCCCTCGCCGCCCTTTGACAGGTCTGTTGGCTGCATGCTTTGACAAGCGCCCATGAGCTTTATCATCCGTCCCTATACGCCCGCGGACTACGACTGGGTGCTCCAGTGCGAAGTCGAACTGCAGGAGCATGAGCGGGCGATCCATGATACGCGCCTGCCGGGGCTGCCGCACACCCGCGACTACCTCGACATGCTGTGGGAGAACTTGGCCGTCGGTCACGGCATGATGCTGATCGCGGAGAACATCGCGGGCGAACGGCTCGGCTTGGTCGCAGGTCATATCGTCGACGTGCCTTGGCCGATGGAGACCCGGGATTCGACACGCTACGGCTACGTCTCCGATATCTTTGTCAAGCCCGAGGCGCGCGGCAGCGGCTTGGCGCAGGCCCTGCTCGACGCCATCGCAGCCCATCTCCATGCGGCGGACCCCACGCTGACCCGGCTGCGGGTCACTGTTCTCGCGGTCAACGCGATTGCCCGACGGTCCTACGAGAAAGCCGGCTTCACGCCTTACGAAGTGATGTACGAGCGGCTGATCCGGCCCTAGAGCCAGCCGCGGCGGCGGAAATACCACATCGGCAGGACAGCCGAGAGGATCATCAACCCGATCGCGACCAGGTAGCCGTAGTGCCATTTCAGCTCCGGCATGAAGTCGAAATTCATGCCGTAGATGCTGGCGATCAGGGTCGGCGGCAGGAATGCGACCGCCGCCACGGTGAAGATCTTGATGATGGCGTTCTGCTCGATGTTGATGAGGCCGAGGGTCGCATCGAGCAGGAAGTTCACCTTGCCCGCCAGGAAATTGGCGTGGTCGGTGATGGAGCCGAGGTCGCGCGCCAGCGTCTTGATGCGGGCCTTGATGTCCTTCTTCATCTCGCCCTGTGCGTTCAGGAACACAGCGATGCGGTTGAGGCCGAGCAGGGAGTCCCGCGCCTTGGTCGCCAGGTCCCCCACCCGCCCGATCCGCCGCAAGGTGTCCTGCAGGTCGGGCGCCTTGCGCCGGGCCTCGCGGTTTTCGGCGCCGGTGCCGAGGACCGCCGCGCGCTTGGCGAAGATGTCACGCGACACCTGCTCCATGTCCGCCTGCGCCAGTTCCAGCACGTCGGCGAGGCGGTCGGTGACGCTCTCCAGCAGGCCAAGCAGCGCCGCTTGCGCGCTCGCCGCCAGGCCGGGATTGCGCTCGGCACGTCGTGCGAACACCGCGAACGGCAACGGATCGACGAAGCGCACCGTCACCAGCGTCTGCGCCAGCAGGATGAAGGTGATGACGCCGCTCTCGGGGATCTCCGCCGTCGCGCGGTGCAGGATCGGCGCTGTCATGACCAGGGCGCCGTTCTCGGTATAGAGCCGGCTCGAGGCCTCGATCTCGCCCATCTCCTCGCGGGTCGGCACTTCCATATGGAAGGCGCGCTCGATCGACGCGATCTCGGATGGGGTCGGGTTGCACAGGTCGACCCATACGACATCGCGCTCCAGCGTATCGGCGGCATGTTCCGCCACCGCCTGCCCGTGGCTGGGCAAATGGTCGACCGCCGGCAGAGCTTCCTTGACGGCAAGGTTGGCCGTCCCCGAGAGGATGGTCTTGGTCAGCGATCCATTTTGGAAGACAAAGGCCGTGATCATTGTCGCCTCCTCCTGGTCGGTCTCTCAAATCTCGGACCCGGAGGCGACAAGGACAGCCGACGGACAAAATCCGTCAGTTCTGTCCGCGGCGCACCGGGACGAGGACGCTCGAGCAGCCATAGCCGCCATAGCGACTAGGGTGGGGCTCGGTCGCGTTCGACTGGGTCCCGTTCATGGAGCCTGTCCTGGAGTTCTGGTTTCGGAATGACGCCGCGGAACTGGCGACGGCGGCTAGGTAGGCCCGCGGCATTTGGCTGTCAATTGAAAACTGACGGCCTAGCTTACGTCCGGAACCTCGACTTCGAGCCCGTCGTAAGCCGGTTCCACGCCAGGCGGGCATTTCGCTTTGATGACGTCGTAATCGACCATGTGGTTCATGTGCGTGAGGATCGTGTACTTGGGTCTCAGCTGCTTGGCCCACGCGACCGCCTGGTCGAAATGCGCGTGGGTCGGGTGCGGCTCGTAGCGCAGGCAGTCGACCACGAACAGGTCGAGCCCCTGCAGTTTCGCCAGCGCTTCGTCCGACAGGATCGCGACGTCGGTGCAATAAGCGACGTTGCCGATGCGATAGCCGGTGCTGGTGGAGCCGAAGCCGTGATCCTGCTCGAACGAGAGCACCGGGATGCCGTCGATTTCGAACGGCCCGGTCAGCTCGATGGGGCGCAGGAACGGCTTGTAGAGATGGCCGGAGCCGACGGTGTTCTGCTGGAAGATGTACTCGAAGCGGCTGCTGAGGATGCCCAGCGTCTCGGACGTGCCGTAGACCGGGATGGTCGATTGCCCTGCCGGCTTCTTCAGGAACCGCACGTCGTCGATGCCTTGCGTGTGATCCGCATGGTCGTGGGTATAGAGGATCGCGCTCACCTGCCCGATGCCGGCATCGAGGCATTGCGCGCGGAGATCGGGCGAGGTGTCGACCAGGATCGTGGTGTCACGCTGCCGGAGGGCAATCGACACGCGCCGGCGCCGGTTCTTTGGGTTGTCCGGGTTGCAGTCGCCCCAGTGCGGGCCCAGCAATGGGACGCCGCCCGAGCCGCCGCAGCCGAGGATGGTGACCCTCACGCCGCTGCCTTGTCGAACAGCGTGTTGAAGTTGGCGGTGGTGCGCGCCGCCAGCTCGTCGAAAGTGAGGCCCAGCATGTCCGCGACGTAGGTCGCGGTGTGGCGCACGAAGCTCGGTTCGTTGCGCTTGCCGCGCATCGGCATCGGCGCGAGATAGGGCGAATCCGTCTCCACCAGCAGCCGATCAAGCGGCACAGTCTTCGCGACCGCACGCAGGGCCTCGGCGTTCTTGAAAGTGACGATGCCGGACAGCGAAATGAAAAAGCCCATCTCCAGCGCGGCGTCCGCCAGATACTGGGTCGCGGTGAAGCAGTGGATCACGCCCTTCAGCCCGCCCTTCTCCGCACCCTCGCGCAGCAGCGCCACGGTGTCCTCGTCGGCATCGCGGCTGTGCACGATCAGCGGCAAGCTCGTCTGCCGTGCCGCCTCGATGTGCAGGCGGAATACCTCCCGCTGCTTATCGTGCGGGCTCTTGTCGTAGTAGTAGTCGAGCCCCGCCTCGCCGATCCCGACCACCTTCGGATGCCTGGCGAGCGTGACGATGCGTTCCAGCACGATGTCCGGCTCGTGCGCCGCCTCGTGCGGGTGGACGCCGACCGAGCAGAACATGCGGTCGAAGCGCTCGGCGACGGCCAGCACCTCGTGGAATTTGCTGAGCCGCGTGCAGATGGTGAGCAGCCGCCCCACGCCGGCGCCGCGCGCCCGCGCCACCACCGCATCGAGCTCCGCGGCGAACTCTGGGAAGTCGAGGTGGCAGTGGGAGTCGACGAGCTCGGGGGCAGCAGAGGTCACGGTGAGAGCTCCCCAATGAGAGCTCTCTTCCCCCCTTGTGGGGGAAGGATGCGGAGCCTTAGCGAACGCAGTGAGCTTAGGCGCAGCTGGATGGGGGGTGACGCCGCACGAACCCCTGAAGCGGCGCACCAGCATGTTCGCCGCTTCAAAACTCGAAGCGGACCATCGCTTTTCGTCTTCGTTCGTGCGGCGGCACCCCCCATCCCAACCTTCCCCCACAAGGGGGGAAGGGGCGCGCCGACCAAGCTGGCGAGTTTGCGCAATCCTGGCAGCACTTCTCGTACCTCTCCTCCTCGCCGCTTGTGCGCCGCGGCTGCAGGAGATTGGGCCGCCGGTCGACCAGCCGCAGCTGATCGAAAACGGTCCGCCCAAGAATGCCCTGGTCACGGGCGCGCTCCACCTGGCGGACGGCGCCGATCTGCCACTGCGCGTCTGGTATCCGTGGGACCGGCCGGCGGAGGCGGTGGTCCTGGCGCTGCATGGGTTCAACGACTATTCCAAGGGGTTCGCGGCGGCGGGCAAGGGCATGGCGCGGCGCGGCTTCATCTTCTACGCCTACGACCAGCGCGGCTTCGGCCTGGCGCCGGAGCGCGGCATCTGGGCCGGCGAGACACAGATGATCGACGACCTCAGGGTCGCCGCGCGCCTGATCAAGGCCAGGCATCCCGATCTGCCGCTGTTCCTGCTGGGCGAGAGCATGGGCGGCGCGGTGGTGATGACCGCGGCGGTGAGCGACGACCCGCCGGTCGCCGACGGCCTGATCCTGGCGGCCCCGGCGATCTGGGGCTGGCAGACCCTGTCGCCGGCTGCGCAGAAGATCACCGAGGGGGCGGCGCATTTCATTCCATGGGTGACCGTGGTGCCGACCGGCGTGCACGCCCAGGCCTCCAGCAACCGCGCGGCGCTGCGCGACCTGGCGCGCGATCCGCTGGTCATCAAGGAGACCAGGATCGACACCGCCTATGGCTTGGTGAACCTGATGACCGACGCGTTCGACGCGGCGGCCAAGCTGGACAAGCCGCGCTGGCTGCTGCTGTTCGGCGAGCGCGAAGGCATTCTCGACCGCAGCGCGGTCAACCAGGCGCTGCCGCATTTCCGCGACCTGCCGCCGGAGCAAGGACGCATCGCGATCTATCCGCGCGGCTATCACCTGCTGCTGCGCGACTTCAATCAGTACGCGGTCTACGACGACATGGCGGCGTGGATGCGCGATCCCGCAGCGCCGCTGCCGAGCGGCGCCGACAAGCGCGGCGAAGACAAATCGATCAACGAAGACTGATTGGGTCAGTTGCTCAGTTGAGCGCGCTCAATTGAGCAGGGGCGCGCCCGGCAGCTTCTGGCGGCTATGCGCGATGACTTCCGGCGCCACGCCGAGCTCCTCGGAAAAGCTCATCAGCAGCGGTTCCCACGCCAGCAGATAATCGAGCACCGCGCCGAGCGATTCCGGATGGGTGGCAGTGGCGCGCAGGCCTCGCGGCGTCAGGCCGCTGAGGTTGAGAAACCGCACCAGGCGCTCCTCATCACTGGCCAGCCAAGCCAGGGCCTGCAGGCCCAGGGTGTGCGGATCGGGCAGGGTTTGCTTTGCCGTCATGGGAGTATGCTACCCCTCATCTTAGGTTAATGCACGCTGGCATTTGGCGAATCCACCTGGGGCATTTACTTGCCGCCCGCGTCCTATTGGTCTTAAGATTTAAGCCGGTCTGCGGGATCGGGGCCCGCTTTCGCGATTGGCGAAAGGAGGCGTGCATGAGCATCGCGAGTATCATTCACGGCAAACCACACCGGCTGCTCTCCGTTGCGCCCGACGAAAGCCTGCAACATGCGGCGGAGGTGCTGACGCGCGAGCGGATCGGCGCCTTGCTGGTGCTGAAGCCGAACGGCGATATCGCGGGGATCATTTCGGAGCGCGATATCATCCGGGCGGTCGGGCTCAAGGGCGCCGAGGTTCTGGCCCGGCCGGTGGCGGAGCTGATGACCAAGGAGGTCGTTTGCTGCGCGCCGGAGGATACGGTGGATGAGGCCATGGCGATGATGACCGCGCGGCGTTTCCGCCATTTGCCGGTGCGCCAGGGCGGCAAGATCATCGCCATGATTTCGATCGGCGACGTCGTGAAGATGAAGGTCGAGGAAGCCGAGGCGGAAAGCCAGTCGCTGCGCGAATATATTGCGCGCGGTTGAGCTGTTGAGATAGCGGCGCCAAGGGCGGATCCGCGGTAGGTGCGCCTTGCCGGCGGTCCTTCCCTGGCCATATCGGTTCCGACCTTGGTCTAAGTGCGGTGCGGCCGCGTGCTCAGCGGCCGTATCCGGCTTGTTTTTGCCGGCACTGATGGGTTAGCTAGGCGGGCCTGGGTTTCCAGGCGGCGCGGCTGGCGGCCGCCCAGAGGAAAAAGCGTTGAGCAAGGGGAACCGCGCCTGGAGTGCGCACCCCACCATCCAGGGAGGATTCGGACACATGAAGAGACGTGATTTTATCGCGACCGCCGGTCTCGGCGCCGCGGCAGCTGCCACGACCGTCGCCGCGCCCGCCATCGCGCAGAGCGCGCCGGACGTCAAGTGGCGCCTGACCTCCAGCTTTCCCAAGAGCCTGGACACGATCTACGGCGCGGCCGAGGACGTTTCGAAATACGTCGCCGCGATGACCGACAACAAGTTCCAGATCCAGGTCTTTGCCGCGGGTGAGATCGTCCCCGGCCTGCAGGCCCTGGATGCGGTGCAGGAAGGCAGCGTCGACGCGTGCCACACCGCCTCCTACTACTATGTCGGCAAGGATCCGACCTTCGCCTTCGGCACCGCGATCCCGTTCGGCCTCAACTGCCGGCAGCAGAATGCCTGGATCCATCGCGGCGGCGGGCTTGAGCTGATGCGCGAGTTCATGAAGGACTACAATGCCGGCTTCATCCCGTGCGGCAATACCGGCGTGCAGATGGGCGGCTGGTATCGCAAGGAGATCAAGACCGTCGACGATCTCAAGGGCCTCAAGATGCGCATCGGCGGATTCGCCGGCAAGGTCCTCACCCCGCTCGGCGTGGTGCCGCAGCAGCTGGCCGGCGGCGACATCTATCCGGCGCTGGAGAAGGGCACGATCGACGCGGCCGAGTGGGTCGGTCCGTATGATGACGAGAAGCTCGGCTTCAACAAGGTGGCGCCGATCTACTACTACCCCGGCTGGTGGGAAGGCGGACCGATGCTGTCGGTAATGCCGAACCTCGCCGCGTGGGAGAAGCTGCCGCCGAGCTACCAGGCGGCGCTCGAAGCCGCCTGCGCCGCGGCCGATACGGGCATGATGGCGAAGTACGACGCCGTCAATCCGGCGGCGCTGAAGCGCCTGGTGGCAGGCGGCACGCAGCTGAAGCCGTTCTCGGTCGAGGTGATGACGGCCTGCTACAAATCCGCGATCAAGCTCTATGACGACACCGCCGCGGCCAATCCGAAGTTCAAGAAGATCTACGACGCGTGGAAGCCGTTCCGGGACGAGCAGTTCCTGTGGTTCCGCATCGCGGAAGGCGTCTATGACAGCTTCACCTTCTCGGCCGCCGATCGCATCAAGTAGCGCGCAGGCCATCGCAGTTATGAAAAGGGCGGCTCGATCGAGCCGCCCTTTTCTTTTCCACACTACTGGCTGGGCGCCGGGATCGGCGGCGCCGCGAAGTCGTCCAGCGTCGGCAGCTCGATGATCACCGAGTTGGGATCGACCGTCGGTCCGTGATCCAGCCACATCGTCACCATCTCCGGCCAGAAGATCAGGATCGCGACCAGGATCACCTGCAGGCCCAGCCACGGCAGCGCGCCCCAGTAGATCTCCGAGCTCTTGATCGACGGCGGCGCGATGCCGCGCAGGTAGAACAGCGCGAAGCCGAACGGCGGATGCATGAAGGAGGTCTGCATGTTCACGCACAGCAGCACGCCGAACCAGATGAGATCGATACCCATCGCCGCCGCCACCGGCGCCAGCAGCGGCACGATGATGAAGGCGATCTCGAAGAAATCGAGGAAGAACGCGATGAAGAAGACGAAGATGTTGACGAAGATCAGGAAGCCGACCACCCCGCCCGGCAGGTGCGAGAGCATCTCCTCGATCCATTCCGCGCCGTTGACCCCCTGGAATACCAGGGAGAACACGCGCGAGCCGATCAGGATGAACACCACCATCGCGGTGATGCGCATGGTGGTCTCCATCGCCTGGCGCACCAGCGGCCAGGTGAGCCGCCCGTGCAGCAGCGCCAGGACCATGGCGCCGACCGCGCCCATCGCGCCGGCTTCCGTCGGCGTCGCGAGGCCGAGGAAGATGGTACCCAGCACCAGGAAGATGAGGACGACCGACGGCACCATGCCCCAGATGACGCGGCCCCACAGCGCCCAGCCATGCAGCGTGCGCGCTTCGGGCGGGAGCGGCGGCATGATGTGCGGCTTCAGCCGCGACATCACGAAGATATAGGCCATGAACAGCAGGACCTGGGCGATCGACGGGCCGAACGCGCCCTTGTACATGTCGCCGACGGAGCGGCCCAATTGGTCGGCGAGGACGATCAGAACCAGCGAGGGCGGAATGACCTGGGTAATGGTTCCCGATGCCGCGATGACGCCCGTCGCCATGCGTTGGCTGTAGCCGTAGCGGATCATGACCGGCAGCGAAATGAGGCCCATGGCGATGACTGAGGCCGCGACCGTTCCGGTGATGGCGCCGAGGATCGCGCCGACAATGACCACGGCATAGGCGAGGCCGCCAGGCACGCCGCCGAATAGCTGGCCGGTTCCTTCCAACAGGTCTTCGGCAAGGCCGCAGCGTTCGAGAATCGCCCCCATGAACGTGAAGAAGGGAATCGCCAGCAACAGGTCGTTGGACATGATGCCGAAGATGCTGAGCGGCAGGTTCTGCAGATAGGTCAGCGTGAAAAAGCCTTCCTCGATCGCGATGAAGGCGAAAAACAGCCCGACGGCCGACAGCGAGAATGCGACCGGGAAGCCAATCAGCATGAACAGGATCAAGGCGCCGAACATCAGCGGCGCCATCATCTCCAAAGGCAAGTTCTGGTCCCCCTGCTGTTGCGCCGCCGGCTATTGCAGCGGCCGGTCGTAGCGTGTTTCCAGTTCGAGCACGCCGCTCAAGGCGGCGATCCGCTTGATCAGCTCCGAGATGCCCTGCGCGGTCAGGAAGAAGAAGCCGATCGGCAGCAGCAGCTTGACCGGCCAGCGGATCAGGCCGCCGGCATTGTTGGAGTCCTCGTTGCGCACCCAGGCATCGTAGAAGAACGGCCAGGTCATCTTGGTGAGGATGATGGTTGCGGGCAGCAGGAAGCAGATGATCCCGAACACGTCGATCCACAGGCGCGCTCGGGGCGAAACGTGGGCATAGACCAGGTCGACCCGCACATGCTCATTGACCTTGAGGGTGTAGGAGGCGCCGAGCAGGAAGATGCCGGAGAACATGTACCACTGGATCTCCAGCCAGGCATTCGAGCTCTCGCTGAAGAGATAGCGGCTGCCGGCGTTGCCGGCGCTGATCAGGCAGGCGATCAACACCAGCCAACAAGCCACCACGCCGAGCCGCGCATTGATCCAATCGATCGCGCGGCTGACTGCCAGAAGCGCCTGCACCGAAACCAGCCCTCCCTGCGAGGATGCCTCGTTTGCCGAGGCTTTATTAGGACCGCAGACTACGTGCAAACACTCATGGAAAACAAGGGTTTATGCCAAAGGCGGCAGATCTTTGGCCTACGATCGACGGACTGGGCGAATATCGACTCAGCGGCGGCAAGCGCTTGATAAGCTTCATGATTCGGCGCGAAGCGAAACTTGATGCGGGGAACCGGGTCGAGTATGGTGCGGCTCCGGCCGATACCCCAAGCACCCGTAGCTCAGCTGGATAGAGCGTTGCCCTCCGAAGGCAAAGGTCGTGAGTTCGAATCTCGCCGGGTGCGCCACTTGCCAAGTCCGATCCCAAATTTCGTGCACACTGCTAGGCTGCTTCTCGCCGCAACGATCTCGCTTGGCTGTGTCGTGCATCGGCATGCTGCTTTAGCGCAGGAGAGCGATGCGTCTGCGCAAGGCGCTGGTGGCGTGACCACCCAAAGCGTCATGACTGCCGCAGCATGCCAAAGCCAGCTCGGTGCCCGGCACGTGACGTTCTCTTTCACGCCTCCTGTCGTAGAAGGGGATTGCGCGATACCCTTGCCGGTCAAGATGCGGTCGCTGGCGGTCGGCACGGACGAAATCATGTTCAGCGGGGAGCCGGTCCTCGATTGCCGACTGTCGGAGCGGCTGGCCGACTGGATCGAAAACGTCGTGCAGCCGTTGGCGCGGCATCACCTCGGCGCCGGGCTGGCGGCCGTCGAAACGGGACCCGGCTACGTCTGCCGTAAACGAAACAACGAGGCGACCGGCAAGCTCAGCGAGCACGCCAAGGGCAACGCGCTCGACATCTTCGCCTTTACCCTGAGTGATGGCCAACGCGTCGCCGTGCGTCCGGTCGACGGGTCTCCGCCCTCGGTCGCCGCATTCCTCGCCGCAGTCAGGACCACGGCGTGCGGCTATTTCCTCACCGTCCTCGGGCCCGGCAGCGATGCCTCTCATGCGGAACACCTGCATGTCGATCTCGGCCTCCACGGCCGCACGGCGAACTACAAGATCTGCGAGTAGGTAGGCTGCCAGTCGGGCGCCACCCGTTCCGATTATTCCGATCAGAGGGTCGGCCGCCCGATCAGCACCAGCATGGCCGAAACCGCCGCCGGGTAGCCTTTGGCGCCCAGGCCGACGATCACGCCAGTGGCTGCCTTCGAGACCAGCGAATGGCGGTACATCTCCTCGCGCCTGTGGATGTTGGAGATGTGCAGCTCGATGATCGGGCCCTCGAACATCTTCAGCGCATCGAGAATGGCAAGGGACGTGAAGGTGTAGGCCGCCGCATTGATGATGATGCCGGCGCCTTCGTCGATCGCCTCGTGGATCCAGCCGATGATTTCATGCTCGGCATTCGACTGGTGAAACCGGAGCGGCCAGTGGCCGGCCGGTTTGCGGCACATCGCTTCGATCTCGGCCAGGGTGGTAGTGCCGTAGATTTCCGGCTCGCGCGTGCCGAGGCGATTGAGGTTCGGGCCATTCAACACATAGATCGGCTTCATCGCGGATCACCCCTCGTAGCCGAACAGGCGCGGCAGCCAGAGCACGGTTTCCGGCACGAAGGTGATCAGCGCCAGCGCCACGACCATCACGCCGAGGAATGGCATTACCTCGCGCACGATCGCGCGCAGCGGCACCCCGGTGATGCTGGTCATCACGAACAGCAGCAGGCCATAGGGCGGCGTGACCAGGCCCAGCATGACATTCACCACCACCATCACGCCGAAATGCACCATGTCGATGCCGAGCGCCTGGGCGGCGGGGATGAAGACCGGCACCACGATTAGCAGGATCGCGGTTCCCTCGAGCACGCAGCCCAGCACTAGCAGGATCGCGTTCACCAGCAGAAGGAAACCCGTCGGCGACAAGTCATAGCCGGTGAGGAGCGCGCGCACGCCTTCCGGGATGTTCTCGACCGTCACGACATAGTTGAAGACCAGGGCGCCGCCGATCAGCATGCCGATCGACGCCGAGGTGCGCGCGCTCGACAGCAGCGAGCTGTAGAGATTGCGGAGCGTGACGCTGCGATAGATGAGGATTGAGATCAGCAGCGCGTAGCCTGCCGCGACCGCCGCCGCTTCGGTCGGTGTCATCACGCCGCTGTAGATGCCGCCCAGCAGCACGACCGGCATCATGAGCGCCGGAAACGCCTCCCAGGCGATGCGCGGCAGCTCGCGCAGCGGTGTCGGCGCTTCGACCGGGAAGTTGCGGCGCTTGGCATTTGCAACAACCAGCGCCATCTGTGCGAACGCCATCAACAGGCCGGGAATGACGCCGCCCAGGAACAGATAGCCGATCGAGGCGTCAGACACGAGCGCATAAATGATCATTGGGATCGAGGGTGGAATGATCGGCCCGATGATCGCGGTGACGGCGGTCAGCGCCGCGGCGAAGCTCGGCGGATATTTGCCATCCTTGGTCATCATCGCCTGCATCATCTTGCCGGTGCCGGCGGCATCCGCGATGGCCGAGCCGGACATGCCGGCGAAGATGATGCTCTGCAGGATGTTGACATGAGCCAGGCCGCCGCGGAACCGTCCGACCACCGCGTTGCAGAAGTTGAGCAAGCGGTCGGTCATCGACCCGACATTCATCAACTCGGCTGCCAGGATGAACAGCGGCACCGACAGGATGATGTAGTTGGTATACATGCCGTTGAGCAGCTGCTCCGCCACCGTGCCCATGTCCTGCCCCGCCAGCAGCAGATAGAGCACCGAGCCGGCGATCATCGCGTGGCCGATCGGCAGCCCGAGGAGCGCAAGTCCGGTGATGACGACAATGGAGATCGAGAACGGACTGGCGAAGCTCATACGCCCGATCCAGCCTTGGTCGGATCGAAGGCGTCCGGCGCCTTTCCCCACACCGCTCGCCAGCACAGCCAGATGTAGCGGACGATGATGGCAACTGCGAAGACGACGTAGATTGAGAACAGCAGGTCGAAGCGGATCTTGAGATAGGCGCTGCTCTCCACCTTCATGAAAGCGACGTAGTCCACCACCGCCGGAAGCGAGATGCCGTAGAGTCCGACCAGCGCAACGGCTGTGACGATGCTCATCACGCGTCGCGCATTTGCGCCGGCGGTCCCGTAGATGATGTCGAAGCGCACCTCCTCGGTCTCGCGGATGACAAAGGCGGCGCCCCACAGGACGAGCCAGACCCACAGGATGACGGTGAGTTCCTGGGTCCATCCGATCGGGAAATTGAGCAGGTAGCGGAACACGATCTGGATGATGAAGGCGACGAACATCACCGCCAGCATCGCAGCAATGACGTTCTCCGCACGACGGTAGCACCACGCGCCCAGTGCCTGCAGCGCTGGAGTCAATACGCCTCTCCCTCCGAGAACGCGCGTGCGTGGTGCGTGGCCCGCAGCCGTTACAGCGCGTTGATCTTGTCGACCATACCGGCCGGCCAATCCTTGGCAAGGTCGGAGGCCAGGTATTTCTCCTGCGCGTATTTGCGGAAGGCTGCGACGTCGGGCGCATAGATGTTGAGGCCCTTGCTCTTGAAGAGATCAACGAGCTCCTTTTCGCGCGCCAGGTGCTTTTCCGTGCTGAAGGCGATCGCCTTGTCGGCGGCTGCCTGGAACTTTGCCTGCTGGTCCGCCGACATCTCGCTCCACACCTTTGCGGAGACGGTCAGGATGTCGAAGCCGACCAGGTGCGAGGTCAGCACGATCTGCGACATCACCTCGTAGAACTTCATGTTCTCGACGTTCGGCAGCGGATTGTCCTGGCCGTCGATCGCGCCGGTCTGCAGGCCGGTATAGACCTCGGCATAGGCCATCGGGACAGGGTTGGCGCCGAGCGCGGTGCCGAGGAACTGCCAGGCATCGCCATTCGGCATGCGCAGCTTGATGCCCGCCATGTCGGCCGGCGTATTGATCTTCTTGTCCGGTTTCAGGCCCACCTGGCGGGTGCCAAAATAGGTCGGCCCGAGGATGTGGATGCCGAGCTGGTCCTCGGCGAGCTTCTTGAGCTCGGCCCCGGGCTCGCTGCCGAAGAACGTCTTGAGATGCGCCGCGTCGCGGAACAGGTACGCGGAGGTGACAACCGACCAGGCCGGCACCTGCTTGGAGATGTCCTGCGGCGCGATGTTGCCCATCTCGAGATTGCCGCGCTGCAGGGCGACGAGCTCGGTGCCCTGCTTGAACAGAGTGCCGCCGTAATAGCCTTCGAAAACGAAGTCGTCTTTGATGCCGTCTGCGAACTGCTTCATCATCTCGGCGCGGATGTCCTGCTCCGAGAACACCGCCGAGAAGCGCAGCTTGGGCTTGTCCTGCGCCAGGGCCGGGAACGGTGCGGCAGCGGCGATCAAGCCGGTGCCGATAAGGAAGTCACGCCGCGTCGCTCGCATGTCCATTGTCTCCTCCCGTGGATCGGCGCCCTTTCCCGGACGTCCGGCTTGTTGCGTTCAAAATGTACTAAATGGTTCGTTCAAGTCAACGGCCCGCCCGGATAGCGCCGGTTGGAGCCGTGATCTCAGGGCCCGCCTTCCGCGAAATGCCGCGTCATGGCGGCCTTGTCGGGCGTGATCCCGGTGAACAGCTCGAAGGCTCGGACGGCCTGGTTGACTGCCATGCCGAGGCCCGACAGGGTCCGGCAACCCAGCTCCCGTGCCAGCTTCAGCAGCGCCGTCTCCGCCGGGAAATAGATAATCTCGGCGACCCAGTGGCGGGGCAGCAGAAGGTGCGGTGCAAAGGGCAGCCCCGGATATTTCGCCATGCCGACCGGCGTCGTGTTGACCATGCCGTTCGTGCGCGCGAAAGCGGCAGTGAGATCGGTCGCAACCGTCACCCGACCGCTGAACCGAGCATCCAGTCTTTGCGCCAGATATTCCGCACGGCTCACCGACGTGTCGAACAGCGCGACGCGCGTCACGCCGAGCTCGAGCAGAGCGTAGGCGACGGCCGCACCGGCGCCGCCCGCCCCCAGCTGCACGACATGATCGAGCGGGCAGCCCGCCATGCTTTCGCGAAAGCTCTCCGCGAAGCCCCAGCTGTCGGTGTTGTGTCCGATCCGGCGGCCGTCCATGAAAACCACGGTGTTCACCGCCCCGATCGCGGCGGGGTCCGGCGACAACTCCGTCAGGGAGGCAATGACGCTCTGCTTGAATGGATGGGTCACGTTGAGGCCGCGGAAGCCCAAGTCCTCAGCCGCGGCAACAACGTCGTCCAACGCGGCATCGCGCAAGCCGAGCTGATCGAAATCCACCAGGCGGTACGCGTAGTCGAGACCTAATCGGGCGCCCTCGCGCTCGTGCATGATGGGGGAGCGCGATGGCCCGATCCCGCGGCCGACCAGACCGATCAGGACGTTTTGCCTGCCCGCCTGGTCGCCGGCAGGCAGCAAGGCCGCGAGCAGGTCGGCAGGCGCCTTTGACAGTGCTTGCAAGGGGCCACTCCAGCGCACAAGCGATGGGCAGCGGCGGCAGCGTCTTGTATTCGACCGGCCGCAGCCCGTAAATGGTTGCAATCGCGCCCGCCCACAATGTACGAACTGGTTAGTTTAATCAAGGGCCGGACGCCGACGAGGGGTTGTAATGAGCGCTAAGAAGGTTAAGCGGCGAGCGAAGGCCGAGGGCACGCGCACGCAGGACCCCGAGGGGACGCGAAAGAACATCATCGAGATCGCGTCGGAAGAATTCGCCCTCAGCGGACTGGCCGGGGCGCGGATCGACGAGATCGCCGCGCGCACCCGCACCAGCAAGCGCATGATCTATTATTATTTCGGCGACAAGGATGGGCTCTATCTCGGCGCGCTTGAGCACGCCTACCAGACGGTCCGACAGGGCGAAGGGCAGCTCGACATCGAGCACCTTTCGCCGCTGGACGCGCTGAAGCGGCTGGTCGAATTCACCTTCGATCACCACCGGCAGCACGAGTCCTTCATCCGCATGGTGATGATCGAGAACATCCACCACGGCGAGTTCATCGAGCGCTCCAAGACCATCCGCCAGCTCAACGTGACGGCGATCGACCACATCAAGAAACTGTATGCCCGCGGCGTGAAGGAGGGGCTGTTCCGCAAGACCCTCGACCCGATCGAGCTGCACTGGCAGATCAGCGCGCTGTGTTTCTTCAACGTCTCGAACCGGGCGACCTTCTCCAAGATCTTCGGCCGCGACTTCGGCGCCACGGACGCCCAGGCCTCGCTGCGCAAGAACGTGGTCGATATGGTCGTCCGCTACGTGGTCCGCGCCGACAAGCTGGGAGCTTCCTGAGGAGTTGGACACGGCTGCAGCCTTGAACCGTGTCTTCCATGTTGCTATAAACGAACTAGTTCGTACATTTTGAAACGCGGTGCTTGGCGGCATTCGGCGCACGAGAGAGGGCGATATGAAGACCTCGATCGCGACCGTTTCGATCAGTGGCGATTTCGTGGAAAAGCTCGCGGCCATCGCCGCCGCGGGCTTCGATGGCATCGAGATATTCGAGAACGATTTCCTCGCCTTCGACGGCTCGCCGCGCGAGGTCGGCCGCATGGTGCGCGACGCCGGTCTCACAATCACCTTGTTCCAACCGTTTCGCGACTTCGAAGGCTTGCCGGAGCCGCAGCGCGCGCGGGCGTTCGACCGCGCCGAGCGCAAGTTCGACGTGATGCAGGAGCTCGGCACCGATCTCATGCTGGTCTGCTCCAACGTGTCGCCGGTTTCGCTCGGCGGCATCGACCGGGCGGCGGAGGATTTCCGCGCGCTCGGCGAACGCGCCGCCAAGCGTGGCCTCAGGGTCGGCTATGAGGCGCTGGCTTGGGGCCGGCATATCCATGACCATCGCGATGCCTGGGAGATCGTGCGGCGCGCCGACCATCCCAACGTTGGGCTGATCCTCGATTCCTTCCACACGCTGGCCCGCAAGATCGACGTCGGCTCGGTCCGGGCGATCCCACGCGACAAGATCTTCATCGTGCAGCTGGCCGACGCGCCGCTGATCGACATGGACTATCTCTATTGGAGCCGGCACTTCCGCTGCATGCCGGGTCAGGGTGACCTGCCGGTGAAGGAGTTCATGAGCGCGGTGGCCGCGACCGGCTATGACGGTTTCCTGTCGCTCGAGATCTTCAACGACCAGTTCCGCGGCGGCTCGCCCAAGTCGATCGCGCTCGACGGTCGGCGCTCCCTGGTCTACCTCGCCGACCAGGTTGCGCGCGATGCACCGGCGATCGCGCCACGGCCCGCCGACATTCCCGATCGCATCGGGGTCTCGGGCATCGAGTTTGTCGAGTTCGCGGCCGACGAGGCGGAAGGGGCCGAGCTCGCCGCGCTGTTCCACAAGCTCGGTTTCCGCCAGGCCGGCAAGCACGTTTCCAAGGACGTCACGCTGTTCCGGCAAGGCGACATCAATCTCGTCGTCAATACCGAGCGGGAGGGATTCGCCCATTCCTCCTATCTGGTTCACGGCGCCTCCGTGTGCGCGATCGGCCTCAAGGTCGAGGATGCCAAGGCGACCGTTACGCGGGCCAAGGCGCTGGGCGCCGAGCTGTTCGAGCAGCCGGTCGGTCCCGGCGAGCTCACCATCCCCGCCATCCGCGGCGTCGGCGGTGGCGTCATCCACTTCATCGACCAGAAGCTGCCGCTGGCGCGGGTCTGGGACATCGAGTTCGTGCCGGTGGCGGACGCCGATCCGCCGTTCGACGCGGGCCTGACGCGCATCGACCATCTCGGCCAGACCATGAACTACGAGGAGATGCTCACCTGGCTGCTGTTCTACGTGTCGATTTTCCGCACCCGCAAGACGCCGATGGTGGACGTGATCGATCCGGGCGGCGTGGTGCGCAGCCAAGCAATCGAAACCGAAGATGGTGCGATGCGCCTGACACTCAACGGCGCGGAGAACCACCGCACGCTGGCCGGCCATTTCATCGCCGAGAGTTTCGGCGCCAGCGTGCAGCATCTGGCCTTTGCGACCGGCGACATCTTCGCCACGGCGGCTGTGCTGAAGGCCAACGGCTTGCGCCCGCTGCCGATGTCGCAGAACTACTACGACGATATCGAGGCCCGCTTCGGCCTCGATGGCGGCCTGATGGATCGCCTGCGCGCCGAAAATATCCTCTACGACCGCGACCGGCAGGGCGAGTATTTCCAGCTCTATTGTCCGACCTACGGCGATGGCTTCATCTTCGAGGTGGTGGAGCGGCGCGGCCCGTACTCGGGATACGGCGCCGCCAATGCGAGCTTCCGCATTGCCGCGCAGAGGCGCCATTTGACGCCGGCCAGCATGCTGGAGTTGTGACGCGGAACCAAAGCCAACCACGTCTAAAGCGAGCCACGCCCTATCTCAAGTATAGGTCTGGGAAACCGCGGCAACACTGGTGGAGTGGTTCTGTTTCCCGCAGAACCAGTGAACCGGGACAATGCCGGAGTATCGCTGCTACTTCCGCGATCGCGATGGGAGAATCAGCGGCACGCTAGTCCTCGACTGCGAAGATGACATAGCCGCGGCCGTTAAGCTGGAAATTCTCCTGGCCGAGCGCCACAACTGCGCAACAGCCGAAGTGTGGGCAGGACGAAGACTCGTTCATCGCACTACACGCCGAACAGCTTGATAATGATGCATGCGTTCTCAAGATGATCAGGCGGCTCAGCGAAACAGAGCGCACGTTGGCACTCCAGCGCCTTGAAGCAGCGAACGAGCGCATTGCAGATCTGGAAGCAGGTATCCAACGGCTCAGGGAAAAAGGACTTCCCACCGTGGAAGCGGAGCGCTTGCTGCGCTTGATTCGTCGATCCCATGTCGTGATGCGGCGATATGCGGATCTTTTGACAAACGACAAGACCTGATCTTGGGATGGAAATCCTGCGCCGGAAGCGCCGCATGCTTGGATTTCAACTGCCGGTCTATTGCTGCGTGTTCTTGTTTTGTTCAACATGTGGCTATGGCCGACACTGATCCCGAAACGCCCGAATGGACCATCGCTTGGACCATCAAGCGCGCCCTACGGCTGCACCTGGGGCCGCGGCACGCTTATGTGCCCAGTACCATCGCGCGCGAGATCGTGGCGGCGTTGCGACTGGCGAAATGGCGGCTCAGCAAGGAGCCGCCTGATCCGCCGCATGGGACGCCAGGGGAGTAGCCGGCAACGGAAGGGAGCGCTGTCTTGTTCTTCCAGTCTCCATCATCCCGCTTCCGCGCACGACACATCAACCGCTCACAGGAGAGCATCATGAACGAAGACGCCTTCAACATGAGCGTGCGCAAGTTCCTCAAGCAGGTCGGAGTCACCGCGCAACGCGAGATCGAGAACGCAGTACGGGAGGCGCATGTTCGCGGCCGCCTGAGCGGCAAGGCGAAGCTGCCTGCCAAGGCGGTTGTGACGCTGGCTGGGACTGACCTCAATCTCGTCGTGGATGGCGAGATCGAGCTCGGATAGGAGAGAACCGATGTCTCATAATGACGGACGCGCTACCGGTGTGCCGCCGGATGCCGACAACAACCTTGGACGTGGCGCGCCTCGCGATCGCGAAGAGCGGATCCGGCAGAAGCGGCGCAACGAGGCCCGGTCGATCGAGCAGGATCCGCAATTCCGGAACCGCCGGCCGCACGACCTTGACCGCGAGGACACCGAGCTGCGGCGCGAAGGGGCCGCAGCGGAAAAGCCGGGCGTCCGGCTCAGCAAGGAAGACCGCAGCGAGCAGCAAGAACGCCGGCCGAAGAGCAATGCGCCGCGCAGCGAATAGGCCTCAGCGCTCGGCCTTGGGATCGGTGGGATCGAGCAGGAAGCTCAGCAGCGCGAAGCGCTGGCCACGCGTGACCGGCAGCGCTTCGTGCAGCAGAGAGCAAGCGAACACCACGGCGGCGCCGGTCGGCGGCTTATAGCGGTAGTCGCCATATTCGGGGAACATCAGCTCGCCGCCGTCATACTCGTCGCTGTTGAGGTTGAGGGTCAGCGCGAAACGGCGCCCGGCCGTGGCCGGCGTGGTGTTGTCGCGATGCGGGCGGAAATGATCGCCGCGGTCGGCGTCGTAGCAGGCGATCAGCACGCGATCGAAGCGGAAACTGCCGAAGCAGAACGCCTTGCCCACTTCCGGCCCGAGGCGGCGCGCCACCATCGCCATCAGCGGCTTGCGCACCGCCGCATCCGACAGCAGATGGTCGCGGCGTTTCTTCACGGCATCGTCGTACCGCTCCACCGTTTTGCCGCCCACCACGGACATGATGCTGCCGGCCTCGTGGCCCTCCTGGTGCCAGCGCGCGATCAGGGCGCGGCAATCGGCCGGCGAGAGGACATTGGGCACGGTGAGCACGGGAGCGACCTGGCGAATCTCGCCCGCCGGCGGCGGCGGTTGCTCGGACCAGCGCGCCAGCGCCCATGACACGAGGTCGCCCTCGGAATCGCCAGTGACCGAGACCGCCAGGATACGCTGGTTGCGGTCGAGCAGGATGGCGAGCGGCCGTGGTCCCGCCGGGCCGGCGGGATGGCCGATCATGCCGCGCAGGCCCTGGCGAAAGCGCCCGGTCGGATCGGCGAGGCTGACGGATTGCGCGTCCCGCGCGCGGTCGTCGACGATCACGCTGTCGAGGCGCGCTGCCTTCAAGGCCTCCGCCATCGACCTCAGGACCGCACGCAGCGTCTCGTCGCTGTCGACGAAAAGGACGGTGCCCGACCCCCGCGCGCGCTGATAGAAGCTGCGCACCGTTCCGGCGTGATCGGGCAAGCTGAAATCCGGAAACCGGTCGCCGGGCTCCAGCCGATGCTGCGCCATCAGGGTCGCGGATTGGGTGGTGAGATTCATGGACGCTGACACTATTCGAACGGCCATGGATTCGGAAGCCGCCCAAAGCATTTTCCGCCGAAGTGGAAGCCGGTTCGGTGCAGAAAATGCGCCAATCGAACCAGCTAGTAGTCCCATTCGAGATTGACGCCGGCCTTGCCGGTGCCGCCGGCGCCGACCTCGCTCTCCACCTTCACGTTCGGCGTCACCTCGATCTCCACCGTGGCGGCGCTGCTGGCGGAAGTGGCCCCCTGCGACACGCCGACATAGACGCGATCCGACACGTAGCGCCCGGCGCTGAGGCTCGGGCCGGCGGCGGGGTCGGTCTGCTGCAGCGACAGGCGGTCGAGGCCGGTGCTTTGGCGGATCTTGTCGAGCACGCCGGGCCCGGTGTTGACGCCGGCGAGATCGGCAGTCGCCTGCGCCAGCTGCAGCAGCTCGAACGGGCTGAGCGCGCCGGCGGACTTGCCGAACAGCAGGCGCGCCAGGATCTCGTCCTCGGGCATGTCGGGCACCGAGGACAGCGAGATTTTCGGCGCGCGTGCCGGGCCTTCGACCTTGGCGGTCACCGTGATGGTCTCGGCGCGCGTCTCGGCCGTCAGGTCGAGATAGGGATCGATCTGCTCCCCGCCCTCGAAGGTCAGCTGACCCTCCTTGAAGTCGAGGCGCTTGCCGACGATGTCGAGCGAGCCGCGGCGCAGCTTGAAGCCGCCGTCGACGTCCGGCTTGTCCGTGGTTCCGCCAATCTTGAGCGCGCCGCCCAGCTCGACGTCGAGCCCGCGGCCGCGCACCCAGACCTGCTGCGGCGCGTCCACCGCGAGGTCCAGATCGATGACCGCGGTCTGCTCAGGCGGCGGCTTGCGCGCGGCGATGCGGGCCGCGACCTGCGGCGGGGCGTTCACCTCCACGACCTCGATCTCCTGCACGCTGGGCGGCAGGTTGTCCGGCACACGGATGTCCGCTTTCACCACCTTCACCTTGCCGCCCAGCTTCAGCGCCGACTGCAGGTTGCCGACGATGGCGAGGTCACTGTCGATCACCGCCGTCGCCAGGTCGGTGTCGATGACGGTGGCATTGCGCGCCTGGATCTTGAGGTCGGTCTCGACCCCACGCGCGAGGTTTACGGTGCCCTGCCCGTTCAGCTGCCCGCCGCCGGGCGTCGTCGCCGTCAGGCTGACGATGCGGATGGCCGGGCCGTCGGCCTGCACCTCCGCCGCGATCTTGCGCAGCTTGATGCCGTAGCGCAGGTTGTCATAGCCGGCGTTGACCAGCCGCAGCTCGCCTTTCACATCCGGCGCGCTCAACCGTCCCGCAGCCGTCAGGTCGAGCTCGGCCTTGCCTTTGACCCGGTCGGCGCCGCCGGCGAGGAACGCATCGACCAGCGCCAGGTCGAAGGTGCCGTTGGCGCGCGCATCCACCTGCCCGTCCGCTGTCAGGCTCGGCAAGGCGGCGGTAAAGGCAAGCTCGCCGCCGCTCTTCGGTTTCACGGTGCCTTTCACGTCCAGCCGGCCCTGCGCCAGGGCGCCGGTGATATCGAGGTCCGCCTGCTGCTCCGCCATATCGCTGGCGCCGATGTCGGTGCCGGTGAGGGCGAAGTGACCGCTCGGCGCGGCCATCGTGCCGCTGAGCGCGACCTCGCCATTCAGCCGGCCCGTCATGTGCAAATCCGGCGCGGCGGCACGCGCGAGCGACAGCGGCAGCTTGTCGATGGTCGCGGCCAGCTCCATCGCATCGGGCGCGAGTGTGCCGTTCAATTGCAGCCCGCCGTCCTCGATCGCGAGGTCCACATTCTCGATGCGCGTCGTGTCGTTCTCGAGCGCGATCAGCGCAGGTTTGCGGCTCTTGAGCTTGATGTCCTTTACGTTGGCGGTCAGGCTACGGACCGTCACGCGGTAGCCCGTCGCGATCTGCGCGATTTCGGCTTCGGTCTTCGCATTCAGCTCCGGTCCGGTCGCGGCCACCGTCGTCTCGAGGGCCGTCAGCGGGCCCTTGGCTGTGAGCGAGGCTTGCGTTAGCGGCTGGTCGGCGATCACCGGATCGGTCAGCTTGACATCCGCGTTGATCGCGGGCGCGCCGAACAGATCGTCCGCCGTCGCCTTGGCATCGAGGCTCGCGGTTCTGAACGCATCGCCGGCGACGATGCGCTGGCCCTTAGCCGAAAGCTGCGCGCTCTGCCGCCCCTTGGCGGCATCGAGCGTGATGTCGGCCGAGAGCGCGCCGGCCACAGGGAGGCCGGCCAATGGCTCGAGCTCTTGCAACGCCGGCGCATTGAGCGTGAGCTTGCCGGTGATCAACCCGCTTGCCATTGCGACATCGCCCGCCAGCTTGCTCTTGCCCAAGGTGACGGCCACATTGCGCGCCGCGATCCGATCGCCGTCGACTGCCACCGCGGTCGCGATTGTCGCCGGCAAGCGGTCCACGGTTGCCGCGCCGTCGAGCGTGAGCTTGGGGCTGGCGAGCAGATCGGTTGCCTCGGTCTTCAACTCCAAACGCTCGATGGCGCGATCCGCCACGCGGAGCGACGGTGCGTTGAGTTCCGCCGCCACGGCGGGCGCGTCCATCGTGCCGGAGACCGTCCCGTCGACGGTGATCGCGCCACCGCTGACCGCCGGATCGAGCGCCGCGGCATCGTCGATCCCGGCGGTGAAGCCGAGATCGAGGGTGCGGTCCGTCACGCTGCCGTGCACATCGAGGCGCGCTTTGGCGCCGGCGACTTGCGCGGTTTCGATGGTCATCGCATCCGGCACGCTGCCTGAGAGCTTGACCTGCATGGTAGGCGACGGACCTAGCAACCGGTCGACGATCGGCTGCCCAAGCGCCAGATCGCGGGTGCTCCCCGTCAGTTCCAGCCGGTCGCTGTCGAGTTTCAGCGCGATGTCTGCTGCCCCCTTGCCGTTGAAGCCGAACGGTGCGCCGACTGCGGCAAGGTCGGCGATGGCAAGCGTCGCATCGGCCGCGCGCGCTTTGGCGCCCCAGTTCTCCGCCCGCGCCGAGCCACGCAGCACAAGTCCTGGCGCTTGCAGATTGACCTGATCCGCTACCAGCGTGCCGGCCTGATCCAGGCTGCCGGCGAGATTCAATCGAACGCCGGCGGCGAGCAGCGAGTCCACGCGCGGATCGGACGTTGCGAGCGAGGACATCGTCAGATCGGCGCGAATGCCAACCGGCTGCTCGAAGCCCTGCTCGGCCGAGGCAGCGAGGTTGAGCTTGCTGCTGCCGACGCGAAAGTCCGCCGCTGCCAGATTCTCTGCAGTGAGGTCAGCGGTCACCTGCGGCGCATTGACCGTGCCTTGCAGACGTGCCTGCAGTGTGGCGCCCGACCAGGCGACGTCGGGAACCAGCGTCGCGAAAACGCGAGACTCCGCGACGGTGATGGTCGCGGCGAGGTCGCCCGGTTCGCTCAAGCCCAGCACGCCCGATGCCGCGACGCTGCCGGCGGCGCTGCGGGCGGAAAAGTCCGTCACTTGGACGGCGGCGACATCCGGCTTGAGCCCCAGCGTGCCTTTGGCCTCGACACCGCCTGCGATGAGCGGACGGATATTCTCGGGCAGCAGGGGATCGGGCGCAGCGCGCAGATCGAAAGCGATGGTGCGGGCATCGCGCCCGGCGATTTCAGCCGTCAGGTCAACCAGGGACTGGCGGTCGAGCGTCGAACTCATCTTGCCTTGCCAGGCATCGAGCGGGCCCTCGCCGTTCAACGCGATCCGCAAGTCGCTGCGCGGCGGCAAGCTCAGCAGTTTGCCGATGACGCCGCCCTGCGGCTCCGCCACATCGGCCTTCAGCTTCAGGAAATCCTCATTCGGGCGATAGGCGAGATCGATGGCGGCGGTTCCGGTGTTGCCTTCGAGCTGTCGCACATTCAACGACGCGGCCAAGCCGTCGGCGATCTTTCCGAGCTGCGCCTGCGCCTCGAGCGACAGGGCGGCCGGCTCGCCCAGGATCGGCGCCGCCAGCGCCACGCGCTCGACCGACAACCGGCGCAGGTCGATGGCGATCGGCAACTCCGGGATCAGCGGCCCGGGCTCTTCGGGCTCCTGCGTTTGCTCCGCCGCCGGCGCCCGCGTGATGTCGATGGTGCCCGCGGCCAGCGCATCCACCTGCAAGCGGCCCTTCAGCAAGGCCGACGGCGACCAGACGAGCGAGACGCGATCGACGGTCAGCCACGTACCATCGCGATCCGACAGGCGAAGGCCGACCAGCTGCATGTCGAACGGCACGACGCCCTCGATTGCGTCGAGCTCGACGGCGTTTCCGCCGCCGGCCGTCGCCTCTGCGATCTTCTGTCGCAGCTGATCGCGCGCATAGCCGGTCTGCAGCAGGCCGAACAGGCCGGCCACCAGCGCCAGCAGGATGCCGACGACCGACAGGACGACATAGATCGCGATGCGGTATCGCCGCTTCATCAGAACGCCTGCCCGATGCTGATGTAGAAAGCCAGCGGATCGTCCTCCTCGCGCGGATTGAGCGGCACCGCCACGTCGGCGCGGATCGGCCCGATCGGCGAGTAATAGCGGAAGCCGAGGCCCGCCGCATATTGCAGCTTATCATCGAAGCTGGGGTAGGTGTCCTCGCTCACCGTGCCGGCATCGAAGAACGGCACGATGCCGTAATCGTCAAGGAAGCGGTAGCGCAGCTCGACACTGCCTTCGACCAGGCTGCGCCCGCCGATCGGGTCGCCGTCCTCATCCTCCGGACTGATGGAGCGGAACTCGTAGCCGCGCACCGAACCGCCGCCGCCGGCATAGAGCAGACGATCCTCCGGCAGCTCGTCGCGCGAGCCGCCGAACACGCTGGCGACCGAGAGCCGGCTCGCCAGCACCAGGTTGCCGGCGCCGGACAGGTCGACATAGGAGCTGCCGGTGGCGCGGGCCTGGAACACGTCCTGGCTCGAGCCGATGATTTCGGGGAACGCAGACCCTGTCAGGTTGAGCCGCACGCCCTTGGTCGGATTCAGCAGGTCGTCGCTGGTGTCGTATTTGATCGCGCCGGTAGGGCCGAACAATTCGAAATTGCGGGTCACGCCATCCCGGGTGATCTCCGAGAACTCCGCTTCGCCGCCGAAGCTGACGCTAAGCGTGTCGCTGAGGCGGCGATCGAGGCCGAGCAAGAAGGTCGCGGCCTTCTTGTCGAAGGTGTCGCGATCATACTCCTGCACCAGCGCCAGGTTGCTGTGCAGGTCCTGGCGTTGCTCCAGGAAGTCCGGCTTGAGGAAATCGACGGTGACGCCGTAGTTGATCTCCGACCATACATTCTCGCCGATGCCTGAGGCGTCGGCATCGATGCGCAGCTGCTCGGCTTCGCCGAACAGGTTGCGATGGCCCCAATAGGCCTTCACGCCGGCGCCGTCGTTGGTCGAGTAGTTGGCGCCGAAGCCGATGAAGCGCCGGTCGCGCTCGACCACCTCGATGTCGACCGGCAGCCGGCCATTCTCATCCACGCGCTCGGCCGGCTTCACCTTCACCGATTCGAACACGCCGATGGAGCGGAGATCGTCGCGCAGCTTGGCGACCTCGCTCGGGGCGTATGGCTTGTCCTTGAACTTCGCGAGGCGGCGGTCGACGAAATCGGCATCGACGCGGTCGAGGCCCTTGACGCGAAGCTCGCCGATGGTAGCCGGCGATCCTGGCTCGACGACGTAATGCACCGCGAGGGTTCGGTCCTTGTGGTCCACCGTCGCCGGCTCGAGCTTCACCGTCGCGAACGGATAGCCCTGCGCCAGCACGGCGTTCAGCAGCCGGTCCTGCTCGGCCATGATGTCGGCGGCGCGGGCCGGCGCTTTCGGCGCGAGCTGAGGTTGCAGCTTGGCCGGCAGTGCCTCGGCGCCGGTCACCCGCACCTCGCCCAGGTGGTAGAGCTTGCCGGGATGCAGCTCGATCGTGACCGGGATCTTGGTCTTCGCGTCGGGCTCGACATCGGTTGCGGCGGGCTCGTCCACGGACTGGCCGGCAACCTGGATGGCGACGCTGCCGTCATAGTAGCCCGACGAGCGCAGCGCTTTCTCGATCCTCAGCTTGTCCTCCTGCGCGCGGCGATAGAGGCCGTAGAAATCCTCCGGCGGCTTCGCCTCCAGCTCGATCAACAGCGAGCTTGCCTTCGCCGCTTCCTCCAAGATCTTGTCCTCGACCGGCGCCAGCTCCGTCTTGTATTCGAGCGCGAAACTCCGGCTGGCCGGGACTGACAGCAGGAACACGAAAAGAAGAAGGCGGAGAAATGATGCCGGCGCAGGAAGCCTCATCCCCGCAA
>DATEOK010000349.1:0-34437 GCA_035274225.1 Dongiaceae bacterium | reverse complement strand
GCCAACGAAGGCGGCACCGAGCGCCTGCTGAAGGCCGCCGCCACCGTGGCGCCCAGCGCCATGCTGGTCCATGTCTCCAGCCTCGCGGCGCGCGAGCCCCGGCTGTCGCCTTATTGCGACAGCAAGCACCGGGCCGAATTGATGGTGCGGGCCTTGGCCGGCGAGCGGATCTGGACCATCCTGCGCCCCCCGGCGGTCTACGGCCCCGGCGACCGCGAGATCCGCCCCATGTTCCAGGCCGCCAGGCTGGGCCTCGTGCCCTACCCGGCAGCCCCTGGCGCCGCCCTGTCCATGATCCATGTCGCCGACCTCGCCGAGGCCATTGCTGCCTGCCTCACCCGCTCCGGGCCGCCCCAGGCGACCTTCGAGATCGATGATGGCGTTCCCGGTGGCTACCGCTGGCCGGACATCCTCAGCGCCCTGGGCGAGGCCGTCGGGCGTAAGCCGGCAGGGCTGAGGGTCCCCCGGGCCGGGCTGTCCCTGGCGGCCCAGGCCAACCGGCTGGCGTCCAGGATCGACGGCCGGGCCCGGATCCTGCAGCCCCACAAGGTCGCCGAAATCTACTGCCCGGACTGGGTGGTCCGCGGGACTCGGCTGCAGGAGGTGTCTGACTGGCAGCCGGCGTTCGATATCTGGCGCGGATTCCGCGACGCGGCGAAATGGTACGCGTCAGCTCGCATGGTTTAGTAAATTAACCGATTAGAGCCTTGATTCGATTGGCTTGTAACAATCGGTAACAAATTGTCATTTAACCCTAACGCCGAAATGAATCACAACTCTGGCTCGGGGATTCGGCGGGCCTGTCATAGGCATGTCATCGCCGGTAACTGACACGGATAAGAGTAATAGATCGTGGGCACCGCAGCCATCCAATCGAGCCTGGCGCCGACCAGGGACGGCATCTTCGTAGAGATCGCACGCTTGCTGGAGCGTTTCCGCGCCGGCGAATCCGCGATCACGTCGGAGACGGTGATTGCCGAGGACCTCACAATGGATTCGCTGCAAGTCATGGATTTGATGATGGAGCTGGAGGACCGCTTCGACGTGTCCATTCCGCTCAACCTGGTTCCGGAGATCGCGACCGTCGGCCAGCTCGCCGACACGATCTACGCGAGCAAGTCGGGGGCATAGGGGGAAGTCATGGGTTTGTTTGATCGCTTTAAGACGATCCGTGAAGTGCACGGAGCCGTGAAGGCATGCGGCGCTGATCCCTTCGGCGTGAAGATGGATCGCATCGTGTCCGCCACCGAGGCCATGATCGAGGGCCGCCCGACCATCCTGTGCGGCTCCAACAACTATCTGGGCCTGACCTTCGACGCCGAGTGCGTCGCCGCCGCCCAGCAGGCCACCCAGGATTTCGGCACCGGCACCACCGGCTCGCGCATCGCCAACGGCTCCTACTCCTGCCACAAGGCGCTGGAGACCGACCTCGCCGACTTTTACGGCAAGAAGCATTGCATGGTCTTCACGACCGGCTACCAGGCCAACCTCGGCGCGATCTCGACGCTGGTCGGCCCGGGCGACTTCGTGATCATCGACGCCGACAGCCACGCCAGCATCTACGATGCCTGCAAGCTCGGCAGCGCGACGGTCATCCGCTTCCGCCACAACGATCCGGTCGATCTCGACAAGCGCCTGCAGCGGATCGCGAACGAGCCGGGCAACAAGCTGGTCGTGGTCGAAGGCATTTACTCGATGCTGGGCGACCACGCGCCGCTCAAGGAATTCGTCGAGGTCAAGAAGAAGCACGGCGCCTACCTCCTGGTCGATGAGGCCCACTCGATGGGCGTCATGGGCAAGACCGGCCGCGGCCTGCTGGAGCAGGAAGGCGTCGACGCCGACGTCGATTTCGTGACCGGCACCTTCTCCAAGAGCATGGGCGCGATCGGCGGGTTCCTCGTTTCCGATCATCCGGACTTCGAGATCCTGCGCGTCTCCTGCCGGCCCTACATGTTCACCGCCTCGATGCCGCCGTCACTGGTCGCCTCGGTGCGCGCTTCGCTGGCGAAGCTGCGCGCGCATCCGGAGCTGATGGTGCGGCTGTGGCGCAATGTCGACACGCTCTATCACGGCCTGGAAGCGGCGGGCTTCAAGCTCGGCCGGCAGAAGGGTCCGGTGGTTGCGGTCCATATCAACGATCCGGCGCTCGCGGCGCGTGCCTGGCACGGCCTGCTGCAAGCCGGCGTCTACGTGAACCTGGCGCTGCCGCCGGCAACGCCCAGCGGCACCGCCCTGCTGCGCTGCTCGGTCTGCGCCGCGCACTCGACGGAACAGCTGCAGCGCGTGACCGACGTCATCACCAAGGTCGGCCTCGAGCTTGGCCTGATCGCGGACCGCTCGGTCCGGATCGCCGCCGCCGAATAACACAAGCCTCCTGTCTCGACTTCACAGCGCGCCCTCGTGGCGCGCTGTTTGTTTCAGCGGAACGCGCCGAGGCGATAGAGCCGCCACGCCAGCACCGGCGCCGACAGCAAGGGATGGCGCCGCTGCCAGTCGGTCACCGGCAGTACCACGCCGGAGTGCCGCTTGACCTTCCACAGCACGTAGTCGAGCGCGCCGTCGAAGGTGAAGGTCGCCTTCACCAGCCGTGCGAAATTCAGCAGCTTGCTGACGCGCCTCCGCCGGCGCCACGCCGCGGCACAAGCATCAGCGCTGGCAACGCTGCCGCTGATCTCGTCGCGCGCCAGTGCGTATGTGCGCCGATAGCGCTCCAGGTCGGCGTTGACCAGTTCGGCGGCGCGCGATGGCCCTTCGGACCGCACCTCGGCCCGATAGGTCTCCTCGAACGCCCGCTGCCAGACTGCCTCGGCGCTGGCACCACTGCCCGCCGACGGCAACGCATTGCTCAGCATGGTGAGCACCGCCTCGGCGCAGGCCGCGGCCACCGGCTGAAGCGTCGCGGTATCGCGTGCCCAGACCAGGCGGCTCTGCTGGGAGAAGCGCGCCCACAGCGAGACGTTGTCCGCCGTGCGCGACATGCCGTCCCGGAACTGCGCAAGCGAGATCACCGCATATTTGCAGCGCAGGGTCGTGCCCTCGTGCTGGGCCTCGAGATAGAACACGTTGGGCGGCAGCAGCTTGTTGGCGAACGCTATCAGCGGGCCGCGATAGGCGCGATTGTAGTCATCCACCAGCAGATAGAAATCGAGCAGCGAATCCGCCAGCAGCGTCTCCGGCTTGCGCAGGCAGGAGCCATAGAACAACACGCCCAGCGCCGCCGCGGCATGACGCGCGCGCACCGCCTCCGCCATCGTCCGCACGGCCGCCGGCACCGGCTGCGCCAGTTCCTGCGCGATGTGGGTGGTCAGCTCGGCGCGCGCATCCATCGCGGCGCCTAGTAGCGGTGGAACTCGACCGCCGGGCCCGCGCTCAATTCGACGTGGCCGTGCGGTCCGGGATCGAACACTTCGCCATCCACCACGATCGGGCTGGCGAGGCGCAGCAAGATGCGGTCGGCGCGCGTGCTGGCATAGCCGGCCTGGTGCATCCAGGGGCGTGGCCGCCCTCGCACCACCGGGATCGCCGCGCGCCCGAAGCGCGGCGCCGGCGAGGCGATGGTGGTGAGCTTGATCGCGCCGTGATCGTGGCCCCAGAACGGCATCACGCCCGGCAGCAGGCGCTCGAGCGTGGTCGCCAGGATGAAGAGATAGGGCGCTTCGCGCGGCGGCGCGCCGTTGAGGCCGATCGCCACGCGCTCGCCATGCAGCCCGGAGCGCTCGCCCTCGCCGTGCAGCAGCAGGCGCACGACCGACCAGACGATGCCGGCCTTGGTGGCGAAGCTCTGACGCAATCCCATGCGGTGCTGCATGTCGCGGCGCGTGAGGCGCGTGCCCTGATAGAAGCCGACGGCGCCGGCGAGGAAGCCATAATCCGTCCGCTCGCGCCCGCTGCACTTCACCGCAATGGTCGTGCGCCGCAGCACCTCGCCCGCATCGCCTTTCTCGGCCTGGGTCAGCACGCGGCGCAGCGCTTCGACCGGCGTGCTCGGCACGCCGACATCGTGCGCGATGACATTGGTCATGCCGCCACCGATCAGCGTCACGCGTGGCCGCGCCGTGAACGGCGAGCGGTCCAGCAATTCGCCGAGCACCGCCTGTGTCGTGCCGTCGCCGCCGTTGATCACCAGATGACTGACGCCCTTGCGCGCCAAGGCGGCGACCGCCTGCGGCATCTCGGTGATGTGCCGAAAGCTCTGATGCGCCACGTCGGGGAAATCAGTCAGCATGCGGTCGATCGCCGGCAGAGCGCTCTGATTGCGCTTGCTGTGGGCATTGGTGAGGACGCCGATGCGCGTCATGTGCCTGCCTGCGCCTGCAGCCAGGACACCGGCGCACGGCCGGCCAGCTTCGCCATGAAGGCTTGGCCGATCCGGATGCAGTGGAAGATGAAGCTGACGATGGTCCAGATCGCGACCGCTACCAGCCCCTTGTCCGGTGCCTGCAGCAGCGCAAAGACCATGAGGATGAGCAGGTTCGGATTGCGTCGCGCCGTGATCAGGCGGAACCAGGAATCGATCGGCCGCCAGGTATGGATCTCAATGCTGTAGCGCCAGATGAACAGCCCTTCCTGCAGACGGCCCGCGATGTAGCCGAGGATCACAACCCACAGCGCCCATGCCAGGCTCGAGGCGAGATACGGCCCAAGCCCGACGAACCAGGCGTAGTACCAGAACGGCGGATGTAGCAGGTCGATGCCGTGATCGAACACGTCGCCGAGCTTGGTCGAGGTCAGCGTGCAGCGCGCCAGCTTGCCGTCCACCGTATCGAGGAAGCACATCCCCCAAGCGAAGGCGAGCCCGGTCAGGAACCAGCCATGCCAGAACAGCCAGGTCGCCAGCAGCACGCAGCCGAGGCTGACCCAGGTCACGACATTGGGCGAGATGCGCCGCTTGGCGCACCAGCGCGTGACCGCCAGCGCCGGCCGCGGCCAGACATATTTGGTGACCACGTCGGTCACGCCTTTGTAGGAGCTGCCGAACAACGCGCGCTCGATCGCGTTCGGGTCGGCATTCTCCAACGGCAGGAGCACCGGCTTCGCCCGCTTGCGCAGCGCTTTCTGGTATGAGCTGGCCAGGGTCGCCGCATCCTGGATCACGAAGTTTGCCGCGGCGGCCTCGTCGAGCTCGACGACCATGGCGAACGCCGCCCGGATATTCTCCACGCCCTCGCCGTGTGCCGCGACGATCTCACCGTCGTCTGCCCTGAGCGCGACGCCGGGGGAATCGATGATCCCTTTGATCAGCGCTTCGTCGTAGACGTAGCTGGCGCGGATCACGATGGCTGACCCCTCGCCCGATTCCAGCTCAGCGGCCGGCAGCTCGGTCTCGACCTCGGCACGGTGAAACGCCCGGCGCAGGCGCTCGCGGGACGACAGGCTGAAAAGGGTGAGGTCGCTGTCGCCGATCAGGCAATAGGCGATCTTGGCGCGCTCGGCCGACACAAACTGGACTCCGAAGGGGTCGATAGGCGGATGAGGAATATCGGGCCCCGGACCCTGCGTCCATAAGGAAATTCAAGCACTTCCGGGCCGATACCGAGGCTTGACGCAAGCTCCGGAATCCGGCCAAACAAGGCGCATGTTCGCGCTCGCCCATCTCTCGGACCCGCATCTGGCGGGCTGGTCGGTCGACCGGCCGGCGGCGCTTGCCAACAAGCGCATCACCGGTTGGCTGTCCTGGAGCCTCAACCGGCACAGGATCCATCTGGCGCGGGTGCTGGACCTGATGCTGGCGGACATGGCGGAGCAGCCGATCGACCACGTCGCCGTGACCGGCGACCTGGTGAACATCTCCCTGCCGCAGGAGTTCGAGGGTGCGGCGCGCTGGCTGCGCACGCTCGGCCCTGCCGACAAGGTGACGGTCATCCCCGGCAACCACGACGCCTATGTCGCGGTCCACAACGACGAAGGCCTCGGCCGCTGGCGCGACTACATGACAGACCTGGCTTGGGAGCGTGGCGACGGCACGCCGCCGGCCGATACCTTTCCCTTTGTGCGCAGAATGGGGCCGTTGGCGCTGATCGGCCTCTCGAGCGCCGTTCCGACCGCGCCGTTCTTTGCATCCGGCACTCTGGGCCGGACCCAGCTCTCGGCCTTGCGCGATATCCTGGCGCAACTCGGCGGCGAAGGCGCCTTTCGCGTGGTGCTGATCCACCACCCACCGCTTTATGGCAAATACCACCGGCGCAAGGCGCTGACCGACGCGCAGGAGTTCGGCGAGGTGGTACGGGCAGCGGGTGCGGAGCTGGTGCTGCACGGCCACATGCACACCGCGTCCCTCGGCCATATCGGCGAGACGCCGGTCATCGGCGTGCCATCCGCATCGGCGCTGCACTGGCACCACAAGGACGCCTCCGCCTACAACGTCTACCGCATCGCGCGGGCTGACGGAGCCTGGAAATTAAATGTTGAAATCCGTGGCTTAACCGGCTCGGAGGATCGCTTTGCGGCAAGTGGCGGCTACGAATTAACGATTCCGGGAGTGCGGCATTGACTTTCCGGCTCCGCTCGCGATTGTGCTAGCCGAATCAGGCCACCAAGCGCCTTATTTCCGGCGCGGAACCTGAGCCTTAAGACAGGGAAACCGAGGGCAGATGGCGACCCCGAATGCGACGGCCGTGAAATTCGGCCATCCGGCGAGCTTGATCCGCGAGTATCGCCATTGGCTGGTGCTGGCACGTCCGCAGCAGGTGACTCTCGGCGCGCTGGTCCTGGTCTGCACGGATGAGGCCAAGGCGTTTTCTCAGATATCCGTCCGCGCGTTCGAGGAGCTGGCGCAGGTGACGGCCGACTTGGATGCGGCGCTGACCCGCGCCTTCAAGCCGGACAAGCTGAACTACCTGATGCTGATGATGGTCGACCCCGACGTCCATTTCCACGTCCTGCCGCGCTATGACAGCGCGCGGGAGTTCGCCGGACGCTCGCACAGCGATCGCTTCTGGCCAAAGCCGGTCGACCTGACGCAACCGGTCGAAGTCGACGTGGCCCTGACCGAAGCGGTGCGCGACGCGCTCCGGACCGCCTGGCGCAAGGATTGAGCATGCTCCGCCTGTCGCTCATCGATCGCTACATGCTGAAGCGGGTGTGCTGGCCGCTCGCGGGCGCGATCATCATCGGCATGGCGGCCTTGCTGCTGGAGCGCCTGATCCGCCTGCTCGACCTGTTCGCCAACCGCGGCGGCCCGCTGACGCTGATCCTGAAGATGCTGGGCAACCTCGTTCCGCACTATCTCTCGATCGCGATTCCGGCCGCCTTCTTCGTCGGCATTCTCTATGCGACGCTCCGACTCTCCAACGACAGCGAACTCGACGTGATGCGCGCGAGCGGCCTATCGCTGCGCCGTCTCGCCGTGCCCGTGATGCTCATGGCAGCCGTCCTGACCGTCGCTTCATGGGTCATCCTCGGCTTCCTGCAGCCATACACGCGCTACGCCTATCGCGCCCTGGTCTATCTGGTGACCGAGACTTCGTGGAATTCGGCAATTGAACGCGGCGCATTCTTCAATGGCTTCGGCGGCAAGACCATCCTGATCGGCGACATCGCCGACGGCGGCCGCACGTTGAAGAAGATCTTCATCCAGGAGACCGACGAGAAAGGCAACAACATCGCCATCACCGCGCAAACCGGCGAACTGACCAACGATCCGCGCACGTTCTCGCTGACGCTGGTCCTGCGCGACGGCGTGCGTGTCGATTCCAAGCCGGATGGCACCGATGGCAAGGCGTCCGTGTTTGGTGAATTGGGCCTACCGCTGGAGGTGGTTGCGCCGGAACCGTTCCGGGCTCGCGGCGACAGTGAAGCCGAACTCTCCTTCTCCGAACTGGCGCGCGCATATCTGCGGAAAGATCCAAATATCGGCCAGGATGACGCTTTGGCGCAGATGAACTATATAGTCGTGCGCACATTGACGGTATTATTCCTGCCCATACTGGCGATTCCGATGGGCCTTACCTCCCGGCGGCAACCCACGAGCGTCCGAATTGTGGTCGGGATCGCAATCTTGATCGTCTATAATCAGGTCCTCAATTTTGGCAGGGACATGGCGGAGAACGGTCGCGTGTCGTCTTTCGTCGCGCTGTGGATACCATTCTTCGTCTTCTCACTTAGCAGCCTCTACATGTTCTACGTCGCGAACTCTCGCCTCAATCAAGACCCGTTCGCCCTGGTGTTTGGCAGCATCGACGATGCGTGGCGCTGGCTGAGACGTTGCTGGTCCGGACTGTTCCGCCGGAGGCGTCCGGCATGATGACGTTCACGCGCTATGCGCTGAAGACCTTTCTGTGGAACTTCTGCGTTCTCTGGATCAGCTTCACCTCGATGCTGCAGATCGTCGATCTGCTCAACAACAGCGACGAGGTGCTGGACCGCCACCCGCGCGACGTCGGCGCCGTGATGGAATATGCGCTCTGGCGCCTGCCGGAACTGGCGGTGTTCCTGATCCCGTTCAGTGTCCTGATGGCCGCGCTGCTGTCGCTGGCCAAGTTCGAGCGCAGCAACGAGACCCTGGCGCTCAAATCTGCCGGCGCGCCGTACTACCAGATCCTGCTGGCGTTTCTGCCCGCCGTCGGCATCGTCGCCGTGCTCCATTTCTCGTTGACCGACCAGCTCGTGCCCATTGCCATCGACCACCTGATGGAGCGCGACCTCTATGTCGACAAGAAGAGCAAGAATGACGACGAGGAGGACCAGCGCGTCTGGGTCCAGGACGGCGAAACCATCGTTGAGGTCGGGCAGGTCGAGAAACAGGGCACCGAGCTGTTCAATATGCGGCTCTACGATCGCGACAGTCTGGGCAATGTCACGTTCCAAAGGTTCGTGCGCCACGCCGCCTTTGACATCGTTACCCGCAAGTGGACGCTGGAGAAGATCGAGGACACCAGGATCATCCCTGACAAGCCGACCGAAGTCACCGCGATTGAGTCCGCGACCTGGGACACCAAGCTGGGCCCGCAGGAATTCTCCGAGCTGATCGAACGTCCGCAGGCGATGACCACCAAACGGCTGTGGAGCTTCGCGACCTCCGAGCAGATCGGCGTGCGCCCGACCTACTTCTACGAAACCTGGCTGCAGAAGCGCGTGGCGCTGCCGGTCAGTTCGATCCTGATGATCCTGCTGGCGGCGCCGGTCGCCTTGAGTTTCGGCCGCCGCGACAAGGGCGTCGCCTCGGGCATGGCGATCGGCTTCGGCCTCGGCTTCCTCTATTTCATCACCGAGGGGCTGGTGCAGTCGTTGGGCGAGAGCGGCGCGGTCCCGCCCTTCTTTGCCGCATGGTTGCCGGCCCTGCTGTTCGCCAGTATCGGCGGGCTCTGGTTGATACGTCTCGAAGGTTTCTGACAAGCATGTTCGTGGTTTGGATCGACGCGGTGCACGGCGCCGGCGAGCGGGTCTTTGGTTTGACCCTGCTGGAGCGCCACCTCAAGGCGCTGAAACACCGCAAAGTGCAACCGGGCGAGGTCGTGATCGATCTCGGCACAAGCCAGGCACCAGAGCCGGAAGAAGCCGCACGCAGGTGGCCCTTCCCTGTCCGCATCGTTCGCACCGAGGGAACGATCGCGCAACGCCTGGCCAAGAGCGCGGTCGGCCAGCGCGTCCTGGCGCTGGACACGCAGACGCTGATCGACGCGCGGCTCTACGACTTCGTGACGGCACAGCCGCGCGACTTCGCGGTTGAGGATGGCGGCGCCGCCGTCGCGTGGATTGCCGACTCTTCGGCTCTCGATCCCATCGCACGCGATCTGCGCCGCGCGGTTTCTCCGGCGCTGCCACGCCTGACCCAGGCGGAGTTCCCCGGCTTCATCCGCAACCTGCGCCGCACGCTGCCGTTCTACCTGTTCCGCGTGACGAATGCCGAAGAACGGGCCAAGGTCGAGCGCTTCCTGTTCTGGTCGAACTACAAGGGCTCGACCGACTTCTTCACCAAGTATGTCTATCCGCCGCTGGTGTGGCTGATGGTGCGGCCGCTGGCGCGCGCGCATGTCCATCCCAACTGGGTGACGATCATCTCGATCGTGCTGACCTTCGCCGCGGTGCCGCTGTTCGGCGCCGGCTACTTCCTCGCCGGCTTCCTCTGCGCTTACGGCATGAGCGTGCTGGATTCCGTCGACGGCAAGCTGGCGCGCCTGACCTTCACGGATTCTAAGCTTGGCAACGTGCTGGACCACGGGCTCGACCTGGTGCATCCGCCGTTCTGGTACTGCGCCTGGGCGTACGGCTTGTCGGCAGCGTCGTCCAATGGGGGCGACGTTTGGTCGCCGGTATTCCTGGCCTCGCTCCTGATGCTCGCGCTCTACGTGATCGACCGGCTGATCCTGAAGGTCTACCCGACCCGCTTCGGCCGCGGGCTTCACACCCATGCCCCGATGGACGGGTTCGTGCGCACCTTCATCTCCCGTCGCAACATCAACTTACCTTTATTTACAGTCGGTTATCTGGCGGGCTTGGGGACCGAGACGATCTATCTGATCGTGCTCTGGCAAGCCGTTACCTGCCTCTATCATGGCGTCCGGACAGCCTGGATCCTGGCCTATGACCGACCCGCCGCGGCGCCCTCGGCCTGAGCCCGTTTACTTGCGATAAATCTTTGATTCGCATAGATTGCGGCCCAGATTCGACACCATCATTTCGCGCCGAAAGCAAAGTGTTCGCATGGTCCGTTGGGGCTTCTGGAGGAACCGCACGCACAACCTCGCCCGCATGTCGCTCGGCGATCTGGTCGTCGCGTTCTTCGCCTATTACGCCGTCCTGGTCTATCTCGGCTTTGCCGGTGCCGCGCTGTGGCTGGCCGCGCTGTGGTTCGACGGCTGGCTGCCACTGGTCGCGGCCGGCGTGTTCGCCGCAGTCGTCTATCCGTTGGCGTGGTACCTGATCCACCGCTGGGTCCTGCACGGCCAGTATCTCTATCGCTCGCCGCTGACCGCCAAGGTGTGGAAGCGGATCCATTTCGATCATCACCAGGATCCGCACAACCTGGTCGTGCTGTTCGGCGCGCTCTACACCACGATCCCGACCATCGCGCTGGTGACGATCCCAGTTGGCTACCTGATCGGCGGTCCGGCTGCGGCGGCGGTGGCGTTTGCCATGGGCATCTTCTCGACCTTGTTCTACGAGTTCTGCCACTGCGTGCAGCATCTCAACACGACGCCCAAGTCGGCGTTCATGCGCCAGATCAAGAAGTATCACCTGGCCCATCACTTCCATAACGAACAGGGCAACTTCGGCATCACCAACTATCTCTGGGACCGGCTGTTCGGCACCTTCTATCCGGAGCCGAAGCTGCGGCCGAAGAGCGCCACGGTGTTCAACATCGGCTACACCGAGGAGATGGCGGGGCGTTATCCCTGGGTGGCCGCACTCAGCAACGGCACGCGCGGCGATGCCAACCCGCGCCGGTTCCGCTCTGATGAGGGCGAAGCGCCGAGCCCGCGCGCCGGCCGCTGACCGCCGATGTCTCCAGGTCCTGTCGTCGTCCAGCCGGTCGCCAATGCGCGCGACCTCAATGACTTCGTCGCGCTGCCCAAGCGGCTCTATCGCGGGCAGAAGGGCTACGTCCCTCCACTGGATCTCGAGCGCAAGGAAACGCTGAGCCGCAAGAAGAACCCCTATTTCCAGCACGCCGAGGGCGAGCTGTTCGTCGCGCGCCGCTCTGGCGAGGTGGTCGGGCGCATCTCCGCCCAGTTCTGCCGGCTGCACCAGGAGAAATACCGCGACGACACCGGCCATTTCGGCTGGCTCGACACCATCGACGACATCAACGTCATGCGCGCGCTAGCGGGCGCCGCCGAGACTTGGGCGAAGGCGCACGGCGCCAGGCGCATCCTCGGCCCCTTCAGCTTCTCCTCGAACGAGGAATCCGGGCTGCTGGTCGACGGCTTCGACGCCACGCCGATGCTGATGATGCCCTACCACCTGCCCTACCAAGGCAAGCTGGTCGAGGCCTGCGGCTTCACCAAGGTCAAGGATCTGTTCTCCTACACCGTCGACAAGGCGACCTATCACGCAGTCGGCAGCAGCCGCATGCTGGACAAGGTGCAGAGCGACGGACGCATCCGCCTGCGTCCGCTCAACATGAAGAACTACAAGCCCGACCTCGCCGCGTTGCTGCAGGTGTTCAACGACGCCTGGTCCGACAACTGGGAGATGGTGCCGTTCGCGCAGTCGGAGATTGAAGCCGCCGCGGCCAGCATGAAGCCGCTGATCGATCCCGACATGGTGGTGATCGCCGAGATCGACAACGAAGTCGCCGGCATGCTGGTGTGCCTCCCCAACCTGATGGAAGCGGTGCGCGACCTCGACGGCAGCCTGTTGCCGTTCGGCTTCGCCAAGCTGCTGTGGCGCCTGAAGCGCAAGACCCTGAAGACCGCGCGCGTGCCGCTGATGGGCATCCGCAAGAACTATCACGGCACGCTGACCGGCGCCGCCTTGCTGCCGCTGATGTTCCACCGCCTGAAGGGCCCGTTCTTCGCGCGCGGCCTGGAGCAGGTCGAGCTGGGCTGGATCCTCGAAGACAACCTGCCGATGCGCCGCGTGCTCGAAGGCATCGGCGCCAAGGTCTACAAGACGCACCGCGTCTACGAAAAGGCGATCGCGTGAATGCGCTGATCCTGGCCGGCAGCCGCGGCCCGGACGATCCGATGGCCAAGGCGGCCGGCGTCTCCCACAAGGCCCTGTTGCCCGTTGCCGGGGTGCCCATGCTGCTGCGCGTGGTGGAAACGCTGCGCGCCACGCCCGGCATCACCCGCATCTATGTCTGCATCGAGGATGAACGCGTTGCTCTCCAGGTACCGGCTCTCGAAGCACTGCATCGCGACCGCACTTTGGAGATCTTGCCCGCCTCCGATAGTCCGGCAACCAGCGTCGCCGCTGCATTGCGCGTCGTCGAGCTGACCCAGCCATTGCTGGTCACCACGGCCGATCATCCGCTGCTGACGCCGGCGATCCTGCAGCGGTTCGTGGATATCGCGCCCAAGGACTGCGACCTCGCGGTCGCGCTGGCGCCGGCCGACGTGGTGGCTGCCGCTTATCCCGGCGCCATCCGCACCTTCTACCGGCTCGGCAAACAGCGATTCAGCGGCTGCAACCTGTTCCTGGTGCGCTCGTCGAATGTGGCGCGCGTCGCGGACTTCTGGCGCCGCATGGAAACGCACCGCAAGCGCCCATTGCGCCTGATCTGGGAGATCGGCCCACTGGCCCTCGTCAGGGTCCTGCTGGGCCTGATGAACGCCGAGCAAGCCTTCGCCTACCTGTCACGGAAGGCGGGCGCCGTCATCCGCCATGTCGAGCTGCCGTTCGCCGAGGCGGCGGTCGATGTCGACAAGCCAGCCGACCTCGAGCTGGTCGAGCGGATCTTTGCCAGCCGTGCCTGACGCTGCTGCGCTGCCATACCGCGCTGGACTTGGCTGGCCGGTCCTCCCACAATACCGCGATCTTCGATCGCCGCATTGACACAGACTGCGCCCTGGCACTTCTCGATAGAGGTCGACATGCGCTTCCGTGAATTCTGGCCGCTCTATCTGAATGCCCACCGCCTGCCTGGCACGCGCGCTCTGCACTACTTCGCCACTGCCCTTGGCATCCTGTCGGCGATCCAAGCTGTCGCGGCGCAGCAAGCGTGGATCTTCGTGGCCGGAATCGCCCTCAGCTATGCCATCGCGATATCCGCCCATTGGTTTGTCGAGCGGAACCAGCCGTTGATCGGGGTCAGCGTCTTTTGGGGAGCCGTGGCTGACTTGCGCATGTGCTGGCTTGCCCTCACCGGGCGGATGGAGATCGAGCTGATCCGGCGCGGTGTCGTCGCGCAGGCGACCCTGGAGCCGGTGGCGTCGCATCCGGTCCGCACGACCTCGCCCACGGCCGACGTGCTGCACAACAGGAAGCGCTTTGATGCGCAGCATCTGCGCTATTCGCTCTTGATCGCGAGTACCGCTGGCCTGACGGTCGGGCTATCGGACCTTTCCGATCTGAGCGAAGCGATGCACAGCTTCCGCCACCCGATCATCCAGCTTGGCGCCCCGATCGTCGCGTTTGCCGGCGCTTTGATCGCTGCCTTCGCGGCTATCGTCGCGGCGCAGCGCTATGCCGCTGCATTGTCCACTGGGACGCCGTTGAAAGCGGCCAGTCGTGGAGGCAGTGGCGCCAACGAAAGATCGCTCAGGCGCGCCTGCATGGCGTTGCTGGCCTTTGGCAGCCTTGCCTTTGGCCTGGCGGAGCTGGCGGAGCATGGCTTACCCAATCCGGCTCCTGTCTATGGCGCGATTGCTGGATTGGCCACCCTATTGTGCGTCGGTGTCGCCATGGTGTGGCATGTCGCCACCGTCGGCCAGCCCAGCCGCGTCGCCGAGGTTATCGCGGGAGATTTCACGAACATTGCAGGGCCGGCGACCAAGGGGCTGCGCGTCGACGGCCGCGTGCGGTTGGTCGATCTGCTGGAGAACTCCCTGAGCTTCGGGCGCCGGCGCGCCATCCTGGCGGCGACACTGGACGCGGCGCGTCTTGGACCCGGAGACAGCCTTGCCGATGTCGGATGCGGCACCGGCGAGTTGACCCTGATGGCGGCGGCGCTCGCGGCAGATCATGCCGGCACCGGGATTGGGACGACGACCGGCATCGATGCGACACCTGGCATGATCGAGGTCGCGCGCCTGCGTGCGCGCGAGGCCGGAAGCACCGCGCAATTCGAACTGGCGCTTGCGGAGGCGCTGCCGCTGCCCGACCGAAGCGTCGACGTCGTCACCAGCACGTTCTTCTTCCATCACTTGCCGTCAGAGGTGAAGCCCCTGGCGCTGCGCGAGATGTGGCGCGTGCTCAAGCCGGGCGGCAGGCTGGTCATCACCGACTATGGCTGGGCGCGCGGCCTGGTCGGCCTGGTTGCGTCATTTCCGATGCGCTTCAATTTTCATGAGTATGTCCGACCGCAGCTGGACGGCGAGCTTGAACGGATCATCGCAGCGGAGGGTCTGGGCGAGCCGGAGACCGTCCACACGTTCCTCGGTTACATCCGTGTTCTTCGCATTGCCAAGGCGGCTCCCCGCCGTTAGCCCGCTCATCCAGGCCTCCCTTACGAAACCGTAAGCCCGCCGCAAAGGCGGGGAAAAGGGCACTGACGCCTAATCATGCCGTTGATCCGCCGCGCCATCCCAGGCCGGCCAGATAAGGGAGCATGCCATGGCCAGTCGCACTCTCAAGAAATGGCTCGATGATGATTTCTGGTCGCACAGCACATCTCGCCACCAATCGACCAGCACCGAAGCCCTGCCCGATCCCTCGCCCAATCCGACCCTGCCCGTGTTCGATGCGGACAACTTCCGCCCGAACCAGCGCATCGACAACCCTTATTTCCCGGCGATCCGCGGCACCGTCTACACCTACGCCACGCTGCCGGAGGAGGAAGGCGACGACACCGAATGGAACAACGTGTTCGCGACCTTCGAAAGCAAGACGATCAACGGCGTGAAGGCGCTCGTCTCGCGCGACACCGCCTATGTCAACGGCGTCCTGGCCGAGGACACGCTCGACTACTTCGCCCAGGACAAGCACGGCAACGTCTGGTACCTCGGCGAGCTGACCTACGCTTTCCAGTACGACGATGACGGCAATTTCCTCGGCACCTCCACCGAAGGCACCTGGCTCGCCGGCAGCGACGGCGCCAAACCCGGCTACATCATGCCGACGCGCGAGACGCTGGAAGCGCTCGGCAACGGCTATTTCGAGGAGTTCTCTCCCGGCGTCGCCGTAGACCAGGCCCAGCTCCTGACGTTCAAAGGAACGGCCGACATCGACATCGGCTCCTTCAAGGGCGTGCTGGAGACGCTCAACACCAGCCAGCTCGAACCCGACGTCCGGGAAATCAAGAACTATGAACCTGGTGTCGGCATGGTCGTGGCCGAGGAGCGGACCCTGGACGGCGAACTGAGTGTCGAACAGCTCATGGACATCCGCTTGCTGAAGCACGGCGGGATTGGCCACGAACTGTTCAAGGACCACGGTGACCCTGACCTCAAGGACCTGATCAATCACGACATCGGCGTCGACGATTTCGAGCAACCGGAGCTGCGGGACTTCCGGCGACCCGGCTCTGAGGTGCATGTCACCTTCCTTGGCGGCGACACCGAATTCGAGGACGCGCTCGGCTTCTACACCTTCGACCGCAAGACCGGGCTGATCGACGACGTCGAGCTCCTGTTCCCCGACACCGAGGAGCTGAAGCAAGGCGATGAGTTCGTCATCGGCCTCGACAAGGGCGAAGGCTACGGTCTGTTCCTCATTCCCAACGCCGGTGAGATCGGCCTTGACCTGTCGCCGTTCGAGGATGGCGGGCTGGAATTCCGCAACTTCCTGACCGGGAAGCAGGCCAGCATCTACGACCGCATGGCACCGCAGGTGATCGGCGAGGATGGCACGCCCCTTCCGATCGCCACCTTTCATGCGCTCGATGTGAACACCCACGACGACTGGAACCTGCTCAATCCGGCCGGCGGCATCCAAGCCGTGGAGCGGGACTCAGACACACTCGAGAACAGCCCCCGGGACGACAAGGCGGAAGTGCTCGGCTTCGAGGACATGTTTGTCAGCGACCCGGAGTATGACGGCGATTTCGACGACGTGGTGGTCGCCGTCAGCCGGACCGCCTTGCCCGCAAACCTGGTCGCGGATGTGGCGGACGACCACAACCTTGCCGCCGCGGCCGCCTAGGTGATGTAATGGCGTGGTTGGCGAGCGCACCCCGCCGGCGCTCGCCGCCCGCGCAGCCACTGTGCCGGTCGCTCATGAAGATCCTGGTCGTCGAGGATGATGAGGAAACCCGGAATTACCTGGCCTCTGGCCTGGCGACCGAGGGCTTTGCGGTCGATTGCGCCGCCAACGGCCGCGACGCCCTGTTCCTGGCATCGGGTTCGCCCTACGACTTGATCGTGGTGGACCGGCTGCTGCCGGGCATGGATGGCCTCAGCCTGGTCAAGGTGCTGCGCGGGGCCAGCGTTTCGGTGCCCGTCCTCTTCCTCACCGCGCTCGACGGCATCGACGAACGCGTCGCCGGCCTGGACGCCGGCGGCGACGACTATCTGGTCAAGCCGTTCGCCTTCTCCGAGTTCACCGCGCGGGTGCGCGCCCTGCTGCGCCGTCCGCCGTTGAACGACCAGGAGGTGGTGCTGCGCGTCGCCGACCTCGTGCTCGACCGCACCACGCGGGAGGTCACGCGCCAGGGCCAGCGCATCGAACTGCAGCCGCGCGAATATCTGCTGCTCGAATACCTGATGCGGCACAGCGGCGAGATCGTGACCCGCACCATGCTGTTGGAGCATGTCTGGGACTTCCATTTCGACCCCCGCACCTCGGTGGTCGAGACTCACATCAGCCGCCTGCGCGCGAAGATCGACAAGCCGTTCGAGCTCAAGCTGATCAAGACCATGCGCGGCGCGGGATACTCGATCAATGACCATCGCTGACTTCCTGCGCGCGTCGACCTTCAGGATCACCATGTCCTGCACCCTTGCCTTCATCGGTGCGCTGCTGCTGATGTCGGCGATGTTCTATTTCGGCGGCGCGGCGCTGTGGCGCGAAGAGATCGAGGAGACCGCGGCCGAGGAATACCAGTCCGTGTCGGATGCCTTCGCGACCGGCGGGCAGGCCGGCGTGAAAGCGCTGATCGACCAGCGCGCCGCGCCGGTCATCGATGAGGGCTACATCTACCTGCTGCAGGCGCCGGGTGGCGCGAAGCTGGCCGGCCAGATCCCTGCCCTTGCGCCAGCGGAGGGATGGCGCGACATCGTGCCGCCAAATGGCGACGAGGACGAGCCGTTTATCGCCAAGGGCGCGTTCCTTCCCGACCACTCCTTTCTCCTGGTCGGGCACGACGCCCATGCCCTGCACGATGTGGTCGAGCTGGTCGAGGAAGGGATCATCTGGATCCTGGCGATCGCGGTTCCGCTGTCCCTGCTCACCGCAATCGTCAGCAGCGCGCTGATCTTCCGGCGTCTGGAAGCCATCAACCGCCTGAGCCTGGAGATCAGGCGCGGCCATCTCGATCGTCGCCTCCCCGTCGGCAACAAGAAGGACGAGTTCGACCGCCTCGCCGCCCACCTCAACGGGATGCTCGACGGCATCCAGGACCTGACCGACAGCCTGCGCCAGGTCACCAACAACATTGCGCACGAGCTGCGCACGCCGCTGACCCGCATCCACAACAAGGTGGAAGCCGCGCGCCGCCAGCCCCTGTCGGCCGACGATGCCAAACAGATCCTGGACTCAACGGTCCTGGAACTGGATGGGCTGCTGAGTGCATTCGGCGCGTTGCTGCGCATCGCCTATATCGATGCCGGCACGCTGCGCTCCAGCTTCAAGGAGTTCGAGCTGTCCGAGACCTTGGCCGCGCTGGCGGAGGATTTCGAGCCGATCGCGCGTGACGGTGGCAAGCACCTGGCCGTTCAGATCGCACCGGGCCTGCGCTTCTACGGCGACAAGCGGCTGGTGGTGCAGATGGTCGTCAACCTGCTGGAAAACGCGATCGCGCATTCCGGCGGCGACCGGATCGTTCTATCCGCGGAGACCATGAGCGACGGCATTGCGGTGCGTGTATCCGACAACGGCGTCGGCATCCCCGAGATCGAGCGGAAAAAGGTCTTCCAGCGCTTCTACCGGCTGAAGAAAGAAGGCGCGTCCGCCGGATACGGGCTTGGCCTCAGCCTGGTGGCCGCGATCGCCAAGCTGCACCGCATCGGCATTGCCCTGGTAGACAACACGCCGGGCCTCCGGGTCGACCTCCGGTTTCCGTGGCCGCGCGGCGACGGCCGAGCTGTGCTATTGTCGTAGGATCGCTGGCGCACGAGGGGACCGGATGCGCAGGCTCTTTGCAACATCGGGAGCAATGCTGGGTGCGCTTGCCGGCGGCGGGGCGCGCGCCGATGGCATCCAGCTGCACGTCGGTGGCGAGTTCAACGCCGCCTACATGGCCGTGTTCGATGACGACGGCGAAGGCGAGCCCGGCAACGAGCGCAACACAGACGGCCTGTTCCAGGACGCGGAAATCCACTTCTTGGGCTCGACAACCCTCGACAACGGGCTCGAGGTCGGTGCACGGATCGAGCTTGCCGGCGAGGACGATCCCGGCAGCCAGATCGACGAGGCCTGGATCTATTTCAGCGGCGGCTTCGGCGAGCTGCGGGCGGGCTCGATGGACGAAGCGCTTGCGCTGATGTGCGTGATCCCGCCCGGCGGGACCGAGAATTTCTCCGCCTTCTCCCCCAATCAATGGGGCGCCAACACGGCAACCAGCAATAGCGTCTGCACGGGTGTCGATGACGAGGGCGATGCGCAGAAGGTGCTCTATCTGTCGCCCATCTTCAGCGGGTTCCAGCTCGGCCTCTCCTACACGCCCTCGGGCGACAAGAAGACCCATGGCGATGGCGTCGGGGCGCATCTCGGCATGCCGACGAACGAGGAGGACGCCTCGCGCCACAACGTCTCGCTCTACGGCACCTACAGCTACGAGACGGAGGCCTGGTCCCTGCAGCTCGGTCTGGGCGGTTCGTGGGAGGGCAATGTCGAGAAAGCCGACGGCGGACCGAACCGGGAGGAATCCGAATTCTACCAGGCCGGCGTGCTCGTCGGCATCGAGGATATTTCGTTCGGCGCGTCGTTCGAATACTACCACGACGACGACCTGTTCGCCGCGACCCTGGAGAACGGCGACGTCGTCGCGGATCGTTGGGTATTGGGGATCGGCGCAGCCTACGAACTGGAGCCGTGGAGCTTCGGCATCGGCTATTCGATCCTGCAAGCCGACGTCGCCATCGAGGGCGCGCCGGATGAAGACTTCACCCAGCAGCGCGCCGCGCTGACGGCGAGCTACGAATTGGGTTCCGGCATCGACCTGGATGGGGAGGTGGCGTACACCTGGACTGATGCCGATCCGGCGAGCGCACCGGATTTCTCGGACTTTGCCGACTATGACGCCTTCGAGATCGGCACCGGCATCGCGATCGAGTTCTGAGACCGGAGCATTTTCCGCCGAAGTGGATGCCGGTTCGGCGCAGAAAATGCGACCAGCCTTACGCCCAGTCCTCGACCAGCTTGCTCACGCGCTCGAGGTCGGCGGGAAAATCCACCTCGCCCCAGCCATAGCCCTCGATGTTACAGGTCATGACATTGGCGCGCTCGGCGATCTGGCCGATGGCGCGCAGGTACCACCATTTCAGCCCTTCGGGCGTGTGCATGATGTCGTCAAGATAGTGGCTGAAGAGCTTCGGCCCCTCGCCGCGGAACAGCAGCATGCCGATCGACTCGCCGTCGGTGCGCTCGGGCGGCAGGGTCTTGCCGATGTCGAGCAGCTTCTCGCCCTTGAGGTGCACCTTCATGTCGTCGGAATCGTAGGATTCCTTCTTGTCGATGGTGACGGTGATCGGCGCGGCCGGGCTCGCCAGCAGCTTCTGGAAGATCTTGGGCTGGATGACGGTGTCGCCGTTGAGGATGACGAAATCCTGGGCCATCTCGTGCCGCGCCATCCAGCAGCTCGCGAGGTTGTCCGCCAGCTTGTAGAACGGGTTGAAGATGGTGCGGATCTTGAGCTTCGGCCCTTCCAGGCGCTTCAGCAGGTCCTGCACGTCGCGGGCGTGATAGCCGACCACCACGGCGATGTCGTCGACGCCGCCCTGGGTCAGGGCCCAGATCTGCCATTCGATCAAGGTGCGCGGCCCGATCGGCAGCAGGCACTTGGGCTTGCCCTCGGTCAACGGCAGCAGGCGCGAGCCCTGGCCCGCGCTCAGGATGATTGCCTTCATGGATTACCCTCGGTTTAGCGGCGCACCATTGAGAATTGTGCCAACTCTGTCAACCCCTTAGGTCGCCGCACCCGGCCCTCCAGCCAGCCTGAGGCACGGCCGCCAACCGGCTGTGGCAAAAAGGTTTACAGCGCGGAATCCCGCGGTTATAAGCTGCCCCTTCAGGCCGCGCGGTTTCCGCGCCGGGACCTGATCCCCGGTAGCTCAGCGGTAGAGCAACCGGCTGTTAACCGGTTGGTCGCTGGTTCGAATCCGGCCCGGGGAGCCAGTTTTTTCAGAGGGTTAGACGAGACATCGTCTAGCCCTCTGATCGTTTCAAGTCCGCTTTGCGGAACATCATCGCACTGTGCAAGTCTCTGAACGCTGAAGCCGTCCAGCTGGAAAGGATACCCTTTGTCACGCTCCCTACAAGACAATCAAAGCCACTTGCCTGGTCGTCGCGGCTTGCTGCGATGGCTCGGCGTTGCCTCGCTGATTCTCTCAGCTGCCGCGCTCGCAGCGTGTGCAAGCTCCGGACGGTATGAGCGGGGCCCGAGCCACGTCACGGGAAGCGATCATCGCGACGGGCAATACACGCACACCAATCTCATCGGGAGAACGTATCGGTTTTGATAGCAGTCATCACCGCGCCCCTTGCCGGGGCGCAGAGATTGCGCCCGAATTTTGCCCGCTTTCGCGACTAGCGTGGCTTCAATCAAGACTCCGGAGAAATCCGAATGCGAGCGTATCGGACGTTTCTCGCGGGCTTACTCGCTGCCTTGGCCTCGGCAACCGCCCCCGCTCACGCTTGCATGACGCAGGCGCCCCTCGAGCTTGCTGACATCAAGTATGCAGATGTTGTGGTGGTTGGCCGTATTTCCAACTACGCGATCGTCCGCGATCCGACGATACGGCAGGAGCTCGCCAACTCGCCTGATATTTCGCCTCAACGACGCGAATCCCTGGAGAACGAAAGCTTCCTAGGTGACTACGCGAGGTTTGACGTGCTCGTTGACGAAGTCTTGGTTGGGAAAGCTCCCCAGACTCTGGTTGTGACTTGGGACAACTCGACCTTTGCAGAGCCGAAGGCCATGCCTTCCGGGCCATTCTTGATTGCTTTGCGCGATCCAAGATTCGGGACGCTTCCCCTCCGCGGGCCCAGCGCTACGATCCTGCCCAATCCTGAGCCCGCCTCCATGACGGTCCTCCAGGCGCCATGTTCAGATCCCTTCATATTTGCAAGCGACAGCGAGAAGGCGCGCGCCATTCTACAAATTCTGCACCGCTAGCCGGCACTCGGCCGCTTCTTGTTCGAATACCCCACTTCCTGTCCCGCGCCGGTAACTTCTCCGTCCCAGCTTTGTCCCTTGCCGATCACTTCCCTGTCCCTGCAACTTGATGCGGCCGAGCCCGTTCATCTCGGGTTGGTCAACAAGCCGGGAGGGAAACGGTGCCAGGGGTGATGACGCGGCTGAGGGCGATGCGCCGCCGTATGCACTATGCCCGCAAGATCGTCGGGAAACTGGGCGGGGTCCATCCACGCGACTGCAACATCTGCGGCTATAGCGGCCTGTTCTCGGCCTCGGGGCTGCCGCCGCGGTTCGACGCGGAATGCCCGTCCTGCAGGTCGCTGGAGCGGCACCGGCACCAGTATCTCTGGATCAAGCCACACGAGGGCGCGCTCCGCGGCAAGCGCATCCTGCATTTCGCGCCCGAGCCGGTGATGCGCAAGATCTACAGCGGGCTGGCCGACTCGTACCTCTCCGCCGATATCGCCGGCTATGCCGACCGTATCCTCAATATCGAGGCGATCGACATGCCAGACGAATCCTGGGACGTCGTCGTCGCCAACCACGTGCTCGAGCATGTCGACGACCGCAAGGCGCTCGCGGAGATCCGGCGCATCCTCAGCTCCGGCGGCCTCGCGATCCTGTCCTTCCCGCTGGCGCTGACGTTCGAACAGACCTACGAGAATCCGTCCGTGACCGCGCGCGCCGACCGCGACCTGCATTTCGGCCAGTGGGATCATATCCGCTACTACGGTGCCGACGCCGCCGAGCGGATCGCAGCCGCGGGATTCGAAGTCGAGGCCTTCTCCGCGACCGAGCCGGACGTGCACCGCCACGCGACGACGCGCGGCTGCCGCGAGTTCATCGCGCGCAAGCGCTAGCGATCCGGATTGACGATTGACCTCCAGGAGAGTGAGATTGCAGTTGGCGTGGGGAAATACCGCCACTTGACTGACTAGAAGCTCAGCGGACGGAGACGTGCGTATGAGACTGCGAATGCGCCCGAGAGGCTTCAACTACCATCGTCTGCGGCTAATCGACAGTGTGAGCCCGGATTCGACGAGAATACTCGGCGCAGGTCGCTTGCGCCGAACATTTCCATCGCCGCTCGAATGGCTCGTATCGTGCACTTTAGGTGCTGCAACCGCGGCAGCATACCTATGGTGGACCGGAGAGTTCGGCGCAATTCTGGATTGGCTGAACCCGCGTTGAGATGGTTACTTAAGCCTGCAGCCAGGCGCTCTCCGGCTGGCGCCAGTACATCCCCCTCTGCCGCTTCAGCATGCGGTAGCCGATGAGCTCGCGCCGCAGGGTCGCGGAATCCCAGTGGTGCTTCTGGATGATCTTGTTCACCGACGCTTCGCTGTAGTGCTCGCCCGTCTTGAACTTGTCGGCGAGCCAGCGCAGCACCACCCAGCGCTTCTTGCGGCTGGCGGGGATCTGTTTCAGCTGCCCGTCCTCGACGAAATTCTCCAGGATGCGCCGGTCCCAGCGCTTCTCGTCCATGCCGGGGTCGATGTTGATCCGCTCCTGGCCGAACACCGACCGGCCGAGCGCGAGGATCTGCTCGGCGCGCAGCCGGTACCAGTGGATGTTGCCCTCGGCCGTCATCTCCAGCAGGCCGACCTTGTTGAGCAACGCCAGATGATGGCAGACCGTCGGTTCCTTCAGGCCGATCAGGGCCGCCAATTCCTGCACGCTGCGCCGCCGCTCCGTCAGCAGGCCGACGATGCGCAGCCGCTGCTCGTTGGCGAGGGCCTTGAGAAAGGCCAGGGTCGCGTCGAAATCGGGCTCCATGGCGAACTCATTCGATCAATATCTAATTAGATATATTTCGAATCAGTTACCCTGTCAAACCTTCGATCCCGGCGGCGAATCCGCTAGGCTGGGGCGCAACCGGCCGAAGGGGTGCCCATATGACCGTGATCGTCTATTCCGTCCCTGCCCCGCCGCTGACAGCGGAAGAGATCGAACCCTGGCGTGCGGTGCCGGTGGCGGTGGCCGTCGACCTGGTGCCCGACCAGCAGATCGATCCCGCGATCCGGCCGCTCAGTCCGCCGGGCAAGCAGCCGCCCTTGTTCGGCCGCGCGGTCACAGCGCAGTGCGAGCCGCCCGACTTCGGTGCCGTGCTGCATGCGCTCGAGCGCGCCGGCCCCGGCGATGTCCTGGTGATTGCCGCCGGGGGCAACGCACAATTCGCGATGATCGGCGAGATCCTGAGCGGCCATTTGCGCAACCGCCGCTGCGCCGGCGTGGTCTGCGACGGCGCCGTGCGCGATGTCGCGACGATCGCCAGCTGGACTGACTTTTCAGTCTTCTCGCGCTGGGTGACGCCGCGCGGCCCGAGCGGCGCGGTGCGCGGAAAGGTCAACGGGCCGGTGACGGTCGGCGGCCGGCTGGTCACGCCGGGCGATCTCGTGATCGGCGACGATGACGGCCTGGTCGCGCTGTCGCCCGCGACCGTGCGGTCGCGCATCCGCGATGCCGAGGCGAAGCTCGCTCTGGAGGCCGAATGGATCGCCGGCCTTGCCGGCGGTCGCTCGGTGGTGGACACCTTTGGCCTGTCGCCGGCAAAGTCCGGCTAGACCGCTGCAACCTTTTATCAAGGTCCGGCGTATGACTATTGGGGCCGGATGCACATAGGGGGCATTGACGACGCATGCCAGCTTTCAGCGGCTCCAACGCCAAGGATACCCTGAGCGCAAGCGAAGCGGCCGATACCGTCACAGCCTTAGGCGGCAGCGACCAGGTCGATGCACTGGGCGGAGATGACACCGTCTCCGGCGGCGACGGAGCCGATACCCTGCGGGGCGGCGCCGGCAACGATATCCTCTACGGCCACAGCATCGCCGACCTCGACCCGAGTTCCGGCAACATCACCGCGACACTGCTGGCCGATGTCGGGGACAAGGCGCTCGCCCTCGCGCCGGGCGAGGACGGTTTCGTCTATGCAATGCGCAAGGAGAGCGGCCAGGTCATCCGCATCGACACGGCCACCGGCGCCCAATCGGACTTCCTGGTCATTCCCCAAGACCAGTTCTCCATCCAGAGCGAGCGCGGCGTTCTGAACGTCATCTTCCATCCTGACTATGCCAGCAATGGGCGCTTCTTCGTCTATCTCACAAATGCGACCGGCGACATCGAGTTGCGCGAATATGCCCGCTCGGGCGATCCAGCGGTGGCAACCGCCACGCCGGTCCAGACCGTCCTCACGATTCCGCACAGTGAGTTCGCCAACCACAATGGCGGCTCCCTCGCCTTCGGTCCGGATGGCTACCTCTATATCGGCGTCGGCGACGGCGGCGACGCCAACGATCCGCACAACAATGCCCAGAACATCAATGTCCTGCTGGGCAAGATCCTGCGCATCGACGTCGACGGCGATGACTTTCCGGGGGATGCGACGCGCAATTACGCGATTCCCGATGACAACCCTTTTGCCGGCGCGACGCCGGGCGCCGATGAGATCTGGGCCATCGGCGTCCGCAACCCCTGGCGCATCAGCATCGATCCCGTCACCGGCGACCTCTATATTGGCGACGTCGGGCAAAACGCGCGCGAGGAGGTGAACTTCGACGCCGCCGGCGGCCCGGCTGGACTGAACTACGGCTGGGACTTTCGCGAAGGCAAGATCCAAGGTCCGAGCGGACCACCGAATCCACCGGGCTTGACCAACCCGGTGTTCGACTATGATCGCGACGTCGGACGGAGCATCACCGGCGGCTACGTCTATCGCGGGCCGGCGCCCGGCCTGGAAGGTGCGTACTTCTTCACCGATTTTGCCAGCGGGCGCGTGTTCACGCTTCGCATGACGAATGGCGTGCTGGCCGAGGATGCCGTCGATCGCACCGCACAGATCGTGGGCGCCAACCTCAGCTTCATCTCCTCCTTCGGGACCGACAATGCCGGCAATCTTTACGCCGTCACGTTTGGCGGCGCGATCTACCGGTTGGATCCGGGTCCTGCCGCCGGTGACGCCGCCGACATGATTGACGGCGGCATCGGTGACGACAGCCTGTTCGGTGGTGTCGGCAACGACACCTTGATCGGCGCTCAAGGCAACGACGCGCTGACCGGCGGCGCCGGCAACGACAACATGCGCGGCGGCGCGGGCGATGACACCTACATCGCCGATGGCGGCGACATCGTCAACGAGTCCGTCGCCGGCTCCGGCGGCATCGACACAGTCCAGTCATCGATCAGCTTCAGCCTCGCCAACTCGGCGCGCCTGCTGGGCATGGTGGAGAACCTGACGCTTGCAGGTTCCGACAACATCGACGGCACCGGCAACGCCCTCGGCAATGCAATCGCCGGCAACGGCGGCGTCAACGTCCTGGCCGGTGCTGGCGGCAACGACTCCCTGCAAGGCTTCGGGGGCAATGACTCGCTCGACGGGGGCGCGGGCAAGGACACGTTGAAAGGCGGCGCCGGCAACGACACCTACGCCATCGACACCGCCGGCGACCAGATCAGCGAGGAAGCCAATCTCGACACAGACGATGCCGTGCGCAGCATCATCACCGTCGATCTCGCCTCGCTGGGCGGTGGGGCGATCGAGCGTGCGACCTTGCTTGGCGCAGGCGCACTGAAGGCCTTCGGCAATGGCGGTGCCAACACCCTCACCGGCAACAAGGCGGCAAACCTCCTCGATGGCCGCGGGGGAGCGGACACGCTCAGCGGCGGCGACGGCAGCGATACCTATGTCGTGGACGATGGCAACGACAAGGTCGTCGAGACCAATGCCAAGGCGGCAGGCGGTATAGACCTCGTCCGGTCATCCGTCACCTTCACCCTCGACGCCAATCTCGAAAAGCTCACTCTGACCGACAAAGGCGATATCAACGCAACCGGCAACGAACTGAACAACACCCTCGTTGGGAACTCCGGCAACAACCGGCTGGATGGCGGCGCCGGCAAGGATGCCATGGCCGGCGGCGGCGGCGACGATACCTACGTTGTGGACTCCGCAGGCGATGTCGTCACCGAGACGGCCGGCAACGGCATCGACACGGTGGAAAGCGCCCTCACCTTCAGCCTGGCGACGCGGGCGCAGGTCGAAAACCTCACCCTGACCGGCGCAGCCGTCAATGCCACCGGCAATGCCCTCGGCAACCTGCTCACCGGCAATGCACTCGCCAACAGTCTCGACGGCCGCGCCGGCAACGACACGTTGCGCGGCGGCGCCGGGAACGATGTCTATATCGTCGACCAAGCAGGCGACGTGGTCGACGAGCAAGGCAACGCCGACATTGGCGACGAGGTGAAGAGCGCGAGCGTGCTGCTGGCCGCGATCGCGGGAATCGAGCACTACGCCTTTACCGGCACCGCCGCCTGGACCTTCGCCGGGAACGGTTCCGACAACCGCGTTTCCGGCGGCAGCGGGGCCGACAGCCTGGACGGTGCAAGCGGCAACGACACGCTCCTCGGCAACGGCGGCAACGACACCCTCGCTGGCGGCCTCGGCAAGGACTCGTTGGACGGCGGCCTCGGCAACGACCTGATGAAAGGCGGTGCCGGCGACGACCTCTATGTCGTCAACGCGGCGGGTGACAAGATCGACGAGGACGGCAATGCGGACGCTGCCGACCTGGTACGTGCCAGTATCAGCGTCAACCTCGCCACGCTCGGCGGCGGTTTCATCGAGGACGCGACCCTGGTCGGCGCCGCCGCGATCAACGTGACCGGCAATGTCGGTATCAACCATCTCGTCGGCAACGACGGTGCCAACACGCTCAATGGCGACAAAGGCGCCGATATCCTCGAGGGCGGAAAGGGCGCCGATACCTACGACGTCGACGATGACGGCGACCAGGTGATCGAGACGATCGCTGGAGCGGCCGGCGGCATCGACCTGGTGCGCAGCACGGTGTCGTTCGGGCTCGGCGCCAATGTCGAGAAGCTGACCCTGCTCGGCTCCGACAACATCGATGCGACCGGCAACACGCTCAAAAACACGCTGCTTGGCAATACCGGCGCCAACATCCTCGACGGCGGCGCCGGCAACGATGCCATGACCGGCGGCAAGGGCGACGACACCTACGTCGTCGACGCCCTCGGTGACACCGTCATCGAAGCGGCCGGCGGCGGCACCGACTTGGTGCAGAGTTCCATTACCTACTCGCTCGCCAGCCGCATCAATGTCGAGAACCTGGAGCTGACCGGCATCGGCAAGATCGCCGGCACCGGCAACGCGCTCGCCAACGTCATCACCGGCAACGATGGTGACAACACGCTGAACGGCGCCGCCGGCAACGACACGCTCACCGGCGGAGAGGGCATCGACCGGCTCACTGGCGGCACCGGCAGGGACAGCTTCGACTACAACCTGCTGACCGACGTTGGCGACACCATCAGCGATTTCGCCAAGGGCGCGAGCGGTGACGTACTGGATCTCCGCGATATCCTGGCTGATGCCGGCTATGGCGGCGCTAATCCGTTCGGCGATGGCGTGTTGAGCTTCACGCCGAACGGCGCCAACACGTTGATCCAGATCGACGCCGACGGCGCCGGCGGCAACCCCGCCGTCACGGTCGTGACGCTGCTCAACGTCAGCCTAACCCAGACCGACACCGCCAACTTCCTCGTCTAGCGACCAAGTACCTGATTTTTCGGCCTATTAGCGCTGGCTTGACAAACGGCCCTATGCGCTGTATTTAACCAAATAGTTATTTAACTGGATGGTTTATCGAGAATGACCCCAGACCGCCTCAGCGCCACCTTCTCTGCCCTCGCCGACCCGACCCGGCGGGCGATCCTGGCGCGCCTCACTTTGGGTGAGGCTTCGGTCAACGAATTGGCGGAGCCGTTCGAGATGAGCCTGCCCGCCGTCTCCAAGCATCTCAAGGTGCTGGAGCGCGCCGGCCTGATCGCGCGCGGTCGCGAGGCGCAGTGGCGGCCCTGCATGTTGCAGGCCGGACCACTCAAGGACATCGCCGACTGGGTTGAGCAGTATCGACGCTTCTGGGAGCAGAGCTTCGACCGCCTGGACGAGTACCTGAAGGAACTGCAAGGCAAGGAAAAGAAACATGGCCCCCGCAAATAGCGCTCCAAGCCATCAGGAGATCGAGGAACGGACCCTCGTCCTCACTCGCATCTTCGACGCGCCGCGCGCCCTGCTCTTCAAGGTATGGACGCAGCCCGAGCATCTGGCGCGCTGGTGGGGCCCGCGCGGCTACACGCTCATGACGTACAAGACCGACGTACGCGTCGGCGGCAGCTACCGCTTCGGCGTGCGCTCCCCGGAGAATACCGAACATTGGGCACACGGCACCTATCACGAGGTAGCGCCGCCCGAGAAGCTGGTCTTCACCTACGCCTGGGAGAATCCCGACGGCTCGCCCAAGCACGACACCACCGTGACGCTGACCTTCGCCGAGCAGGACGGCAAGACCAAGCTCACCCTCAAGCAGACCCTGTTCGAATCCGTCACGGCCTGTGATCTGCATCGCGGCGGCTGGAGCAGCTCGTTCGACTCCCTCAACGAATATCTCGCAACCCTCTGACAGGAGACCCGACCATGCAGCATCGCATCGTATCGCGCGACCAGTGGCTCCAGGAACGCACCGCCCTCCTCGCCAAGGAAAAGGAGATGACGAAGCTGCGCGACCAGCTGAGCGCCGAGCGCCGCGACCTGCCATGGGTCAAGGTCGACAAGACCTACATGTTCGATACGCCGTCGGGCAGGCAGAGCCTCGCCGACCTGTTCGACGGCCGCAGCCAGCTCATCGTCAAGCATTTCATGCTGGCGCCGGGCCAGAAGGAAGGATGCGTCGGCTGTTCGTTCGAATCCGACCATGCCGACGCCGCGCTGGTGCATCTCGAGCATCACGACGTGTCCTACGTTGCCGTCGCCCGCGCGCCGCTGGACGAGATCGAGACGTTCAAGCAGCGCATGGGCTGGCGCTTCCGCTGGGTCTCGTCGTTCGGCAGCGACTTCAACTACGACTTCAATGTCTCCTTCACGCCGACGCAGATCGGCGGCGGCACCGCCGTCTACAACTACCGTGCCGGTCCCTTGCCGCTCGAAGACCTGTCCGGCCTCAGCGTGTTCTGCAAGGCGGAGGACGGCACGATCTACCACACCTACTCGACCTTCGGCCGCGGCGCCGAGGAGCGGCTCGGCACCTATGTCCTGCTCGACCTGACGCCGAACGGCCGCAACGAGAACGGACCGAACCACAGCCTGGCCGACTGGGTGCGGCACCACGACCGCTATGGCGCCCCTGGCCATGTCAGCGCAATCGGCCGCTGGGTACCGGCCGAGCAGAAAGCCGGTTGCTGTCACGGCGCGGCGGCCGAGTAGAGAGACCCGGCATGCTGTGCTGCGCCGTGGGTGTCGCGGCGGTCGCGACGGGAGCGATTGGCTGGCGGCGAATCCGGCATTTCTTCGCCGGACGCCCAGCCGCGCAATTGGCCCTGGCCGGAGCGGCGGCAGCGATGATCGTGGCCGTCGGCGGTTTCACTACGGCGCACTATTTCGACCATGCGGCCCATGCCGCCGACAGCACCTTGCCGACCGGTCCCCTGCCCCTGTGCAGCGGATCGGCGGCCGATAGTACAAGCATCAAGGAGTAGATCATGGCTGCGACCGCAAGCGCGACCAATGCGATGGCTCAGCACGAGCTTGTCATCACCCGCACCTTTGACGCGCCGCGCGCGCTGGTGTTCAAGGCCTGGAGCAAGGCGGAGCATGCCGCCCGCTGGTTCGGGCCCAAGGAGTTCACCTGTCCGTCCTGCAAGATCGACTTCCGCGTCGGCGGCGGCTACCGCGCCTGCATCCGCTCGGCGGAGGGCAAGGAATACTGGATGCGCGGGATCTATCGAGAGATCGTCGCGCCGGAGCGGATCGTCTTCACCTTCTCGTGGGAAGAGGAAGGCGAGCGCGGGCGCGAGAACCTGGTTACCATTACCTTTGCCGAGCAAAGGGATAAGACCCGCATGACTTTCCGACAGGCGTTCTTCGAATCCATCAGCGAGCGCGACTCCCACAACGACGGCTGGAGCGAGTGCTTCGATCGTCTGGCACAGTTCCTCGCCGGTGGGCGTTGATGACGCAGAAGACCTATCACGGCAGCTGCCACTGCGGCGCGGTCCGCTTCGAATGCGAGCTCGACCTCGCCAAGGGTACCAGCAAGTGCAATTGCTCCGCCTGCGGCAAGGGCCGTTTCTGGAAAGCGATCGTCATGGCGCCCTCCTTCCGGCTGGTGAAGGGCCAGGAGGCGCTGGCCGACTATCAGTTCGGCAGCCATACCATCCATCACCAGTTCTGCAAGCACTGCGGCACCAAGCCGTTCGGCCACGCCAACGTGAAGGAGCTGGGCGGCCACTTCTACGCGGTCAATGTCGCCTGCCTCGATGACGCCGCCGCCGAGGAACTGGCCGCCGCGCCGGTGCATTACGAGGACGGCCGGCACGATCACTGGGTCCGGGCGCCCGCCGTGACATCGCACCTGTGAGGCAGCCATGAAGCAGCAACGCGCCAAGCCACGCGAAGCCGGATCGCCGGCGGTTCTGGAGTTCTACGCGCAGCCCGGGCCGATGACCGCCCCTGGCCGTCATGCGGCAGCGTTGGCGAAACTGCCCGGCGATGTTGCCTCGCTTGCTGAAGTCATCCAGGGCCTCGCGATCCACCAGTACATGGCGGACGCCTACGGCTTCAAGGTCCCGGAACGGCGCACCGTGGAATCGCATATTCGCGCTGCCGACCGGATCCTGGATCAGATCCTGGCGCTCGACGACCGCCCGCTCACCCTTGCACGGCCGCCGGAGAAGCGCGTGGTGGGCGTCTGCCATCACTTTGCCCTGCTGATGACGGCCATGCTGCAGGCCAAGGGCATCCCCGCGCGCTATCGCTGCGGCTTCGGCGCATTCTTCAATCCGCCCTGGTTCGAGGACCATGTGCTGTGCGAATACTGGAACGCAGACGACGCGCGCTGGGTCCAGCTCGACCCGCAGCTCGACGCGGTCTGGCGCGGCGCGCTGAAGTTCCAGTTCGACCCGCTGGACGTGCCGCGCGACCAGTTCCTTCAGTCAACCGATGCCTGGACCCTGTGCCGCAGCGGCAAGGTCGACCCCGGGAAGTTCGGCATCTTCGTCGGCGACCTGCGCGGCTCGTGGTTCATCGCCGCGTCCCTGGTCCGCGACGTGGCCGCGCTGGGCAAGATGGAAATGCTGCCGTGGGATTGCTGGGGCGTGATGCCCCATCAGGGCCAGGAGCTCGATGCCGGGCAGCTCGCCTTCTTCGACCGCCTCGCCGCGCTCACGGTGCAGCCTGATGCATCGCATCAAGAGCTGCGCGCACTCGATGAGAAGGATGAGCGGGTGCGCGTGCCGAAGACGGTGTTCAACGCCGTGCTGAAAAGGACCGAGACGGTCTAGCTGCGGCGTCCGATCAGCGACAGGTAGTGCTCCTGCTCCAGTGACTGGATGGAGCCGGGCCGCGCCGCGCGCACCAGCTTCAGCGCATCGCGCGCGTTCTGCCCATATTGCATCAGGATCAGCGCTGCGACCGTTCCGGTCCGGCCGAGGCCGGCGTAGCAGTGGATGAAGGCGCGCCCCTTGTTCCGGAACAGGACGTCGAGCCGTGGCCACAGATCGACCCAGACCGTCTCGAACCGTTCGTCCGGCGCACCCAGGTCGCAGATCGGCAGGTGGTGCCAAGCAACACCGTGCCCCTTCAGCTCCTCCGCCAGCACCGTGACCGGCGCGCCGACCGAGGCCAGTTCCGGCTCCTCCATCAGCGACAGCACCGCGTCCGGCTTCCAGGCCGCGATCAGCTTCAGGTCGTCCTTGAGAGTGCCAGGCATGCGCTGGACCGACAGCGGTGGCGGTGTCAGGCGATGGCCGGGACAGCAGCCAAGCCCTAACCGGCCACCGTCGGGCAATTCGAGTTCGTTGAACGTGTAGTGCATGACCCTAGTCCACGATGAACAGCTTGGCTCCCTTCGGCGCGGACGATCGGTGCGCCGGATCGCCAAGGTCGGATACCTGATAGCTCATTCCAGCCGACAGCGTGAAGCTGCGGCCGTCTTTCAGTTCGCTGATGATCTCGCCTTCCAGCACATACAGGATATGGCCTCTGTCACACCAATGATCGGCGCGATAGCCCGGCGTGTATTCGACATGTCGAACACGGATGTCACCGATGGTCAGCGTCCGCCAATAGGCCAGGCCGGTTTCGCCCCGATGAACGGTAGGTTCGAAGCCGGACCAGTCGGTGACGGTGAATGGGCATGTTGGAATCTTCATTGTGCCGCTCGGTTGTCCCACAAAAGCCAGGGCCGCCAGATCGGCTCCGGCGGCCCCCCATGACAGTTCAAGCGGGAAAGGACATTCCCCGCCAGGTTACATCGCCAGAGCCTTCTCGATCACGTCGTGGGTGAACGCGCCTTCCGGCTTCTTGCTGATGACCGGATCGGAGCCGCCGCCCATCAGCGTGTCGACGGTGCGGTCGTACGCCGCTTCATCGAGGTAGCCAGTGCCCTTCGGGTTGGTGCCGACCAGCTTGGCGATTTCGCCCATCATGCGCTTCTGGTGCTTCTCGGTCTGGGCGCCGGTCTCGTCATTCTCCAGCGTGATCATCGCCGCCTCGTCCGGGTTGGCGACCGCATAGTCCCAGCCCTTCATCGAGGCCTTCAGGAACTTCGCCAGCTTCTCGACCATCGCCGGGTCCTGCAGCGTGGTCTCGAGCGTGTAGAGGCCGTCCTCGAGCGTCGCGACGCCCTGGTCTTCGTATTTGAAGGTGGTCAATTCCTCCGGCTTCATGCCGGCGTCGATCACCTGCCAATACTCGTTGTAGGTCATGGTCGAGATGCAGTCGGCCTGCTTCTGCAGCAGCGGGTCGACGTTGAAGCCCTGCTTCAGCACCTTCACGCCGCCGGCGCTGCCGTCGGTCTTGAGGCCGAGCTTGGCCATCCAGTTGAGGAACGGATACTCGTTGCCGCCGAACCAGACGCCGAGCGTCTTGCCCGCGAACTTGTCCGGCGAGGTGACGCCGCTGTCGTTGCGGCAGGTCAGCATCATGCCCGACTTCTGGAACACCTGGGCGATGTTGACCAGCGGCACGCCCTTCTCGCGCGTCGCCAGCGCCGAGGGCATCCAGTCCACCACCACGTCGGCGCCGCCGCCGGCGATCACCTGGCTCGGGTTGATGTCCGGCCCGCCCGGCTTGATCGTGACGTCGAGACCGACCTCGTCATAGAAGCCCTTGTCCTTTGCCACGAAATAGCCGGCGAACTGTGCCTGCGTCACCCACTTCAGTTGTAGGGTCAGCTTGTCCGCCGCCTCCGCCGCGCCTGCCGACAGCGCCAACAACGCTGCTGCTGCAACCGCGCCCCTCCAAGTCTTCATACGCATCGTTTGCCTCCTTGTTTATGCGTTCATCGACTGCGGTAAGATGGATGCCA
>DATEOK010000348.1:0-4824 GCA_035274225.1 Dongiaceae bacterium | reverse complement strand
TGCTCTCAACTATGCGGCGGATCGTGCTGCCATCCTGAAGGCGGTCTATTTCGGCTATGGCGAAGTGCCGAACTCCTACATGCCGAAGGTGAACTTCCACGATGACAAGGTGGCGCTGATCCCCTTCGACATCGAGAAAGCGAAGGCGCTGGTGAAATCCTCCGGCTATGACGGCTCGGCGATCCAGATCATGGTTGATACCGGCAACGCGCCGTCGCGCCAGGTGGCCACCATCCTAAAGCAGGGCTGGGAACAGGCCGGCATCAAGAGCGAGATCGTCGAGTTCGACGTTGGCACCGCCTGGACAATGAGCACGAAGGGCGAGCATCAGGCCTATGTCAGCTACATCACCAGCGACATCAACGACACCGACGAGCTGGCGACCATCCAGGCGGACGTGACGGCCGGGTCACAGGCATTCTTCTCCTGGTACGACAACAAGGACGTCCAGGGCTGGCTGACCGAGGCGCGCCGCACCTCCGATCCCGCCAAGCGCGCCGAGCTCTACTCCAAGGTGCAGGCCCAGACCTACGGCGACGGCTACAGCGTGCCGCTCAACTTCGCCCCGGTCATCAACGGCCGCCAAGCCTACGTCAAAGGCTTCACGCAGCTGGCAAATGGCTGGTGGTGGCTGAAGGACGTGTCGCTGGACAAGTAGGTTCACATTGGCACGCACTTGTAGGCTGCGCCTATAGTATCGTGGAGCGGCTCCGTCTTTGCGTTAGCGGGGATGGAGCCCGTTCGACTCACCGCTGGGGCTGCTGGTGGTTCTGTTCGACTACATCGTTGGCCGGTTGTTGCAGATGATCCCGGTGATCATCGGCGTCAGCCTGATCGCCTTCGTCTCCATCCATTTCGTCCCCGGCGACCCGGTGGAGATCATGATGCACGGCCGCGCAACTCCGGAGGCGCTGGCCGCGGCCCATGCGAAGCTGGGGCTCGATCAGCCAGTCCTGGTCCAATACTGGCGTTTCATCGTCAACGCCGCGCAGGGCGACCTCGGCAACTCGATCATCCAGAATGCGAATGTCTCCAAGATCGTCGGTGAGCGCCTGTTGCCAACCATCTACCTGCTGGTGACTAGCGCCTTCCTGGCAGTCGTCATCGCCATCCCACTTTCCGTTGTGGCTGCGCGGCGCGCCGACCAGGCGGCCGATCACGTTATCCGCCTTGCCGGGATCGTCGGTTTCGCCATGCCGCCCTTCTGGATCGGCATCCTGCTGATGCTGCTGTTCGGCATCACCCTCGACTGGTTCCCGATCTCCGGATATGGCCGCGACTTCATCGACCGCCTGCACCACCTCTTCCTGCCGTCCCTTACGATCGCGATCTTCCTGGCACCAATCCTGGTGCAGTCTCTGCGCACTGCGATGCTGGATGTGATGACCGCCGAATATATCGAGGTGGCGCGGGCCAAGGGGCTGGGCCCCTGGCGCATCCTTGTAAAGCATGCGTTGCGCAACGCGCTCATTCCCGTCACCACGATCCTCGCCGTCAATATCGGTTGGCTGCTGAGCGGTGCCGTGGTGGTGGAATACCTGTTTTCCTTCCCCGGCCTCGGCTCGCTACTGGTGCGCGCGGTCGGCTATCGCGATTATCCGGTGATTCAGGGCCTGTCGCTGGTGTTCGCGGTGTTGGTGCTCGCCGTCAATCTGCTGGCCGACCTCAGCTACATGCTGATCGATCGGCGGGTGCTGAAGGCATGATCCGCCCATGACCGAGCTTGGCCAATCCGTCGCATCCTCCAACCGGCTCCTGCGCGAGTTGGCGCGCTGGCCGACGACACTCAGGATCGGCATCGGCCTGATGTTGCTGATTGTCCTGGCCGGGGTGTTCGCGCCGCTGCTGACGCCCTATGACCCCTATGCACAGGATTTCGGCAGCGCCTTGCTGCCGCCCAATTGGGCGCATCCCTTCGGCACCGACAATTTCGGCCGTGACGTGCTGACCCGCGTGCTCTACGGCATCCGCGTCAATTTGCCGATCGGCTTTTTCACGACCTATGTGCCGATGGTCTACGGCGTTGCGCTGGGCGCCTTTGCCGGCTACTTCGGCGGCCTCTTCGACGGCCTGCTGATGCGCATCCTCGACATCACCGTGGCCTTTCCGTTCCTGGTCCTGATCATCGTCATCGTCGCGGTGCTGGGGCCTGGTGTGCAGAACATCTACATCGCCGTCTTCCTCACCGCCTGGACCATGTACGCGCGACTGGCTCGCGCCGAGATGCTGGTCGAGCGCGGCAAGGACTATGTGCTGGCGGCGCGCACCCTGGGCTACGGCTCGTTGCGCATCGTGCTCGGGCATGGCCTGCCCAACATCATCAATTCCTCGATCGTGTTCTCGATGTCGGATTTCGTGCTCAACATCATGCTGGTCTCAGGCCTGAGCTTCCTCGGCCTCGGCGTTGCCCCGCCAGTCCCAGAATGGGGCGCCATGATCGCAGAGGGCCGGGACTTCATCTTCGACGCGTGGTGGATCAGTACCCTGCCCGGCCTTGCCATCGTGCTGACCGGCACGGCGCTGTGCCTCATCGGCGACGGTTTGGCCCAGCGCCTGGGCGAGCGCCGCCACGCGTTGCTGTAGACTGATGGCCTCCGCCGTGGAACCGCTCCAGCAAGATCCACCTTCAGGCACCAATACTGCTTTGCTCGAGGTCAGCAACCTGGTCGTCGAGTTCCGCCAAGGCGGTAGGAGCCTGCGCGCCGCCAATCAGGTATCGCTGTCGGTCCGACAGGGCGAGACCATGGGCATCGTCGGCGAATCCGGCAGCGGCAAATCGGTTCTCTGCCGCACCATTCTGCGGCTGCTGCCTACGCCGCCGGCTTTCGTCCGCTCCGGCAGCGTGCGGTTCGGCGACGTCGACCTGCTGACGCTCACGGAAGAGCGCATGCGGGAAGTTCGCGGCGCCGACATTGCGATGGTGTTCCAGAATCCGATGAACGCGCTCAACCCGGTGTGGCCGATCGGCGATCAGGTGAGCGAGGGTCTGCGCGTCCACAAGGGCCTGGGCCAGCGCGCAGCTCGCGATCGCGCCATCGAATTGTTGAAGCAGGTCGGCATTCCCAGCCCCGAACTGCGCGTCGACGAATACCCGCACCAATGGTCGGGCGGCATGGTGCAGCGCGCGGTGATCGCCATGGCGATGGCTAACCAGCCGAAGCTAATCCTGGCCGATGAGCCTACCACGGCCCTCGACGTCACAATCCAGGACCAGATCCTGGCTTTGCTCATGGACCTGCAACACGCCGCCGGCATGTCGCTGGTGCTGGTCTCGCACGATATGGCGGTAGTGGCGGAAACCTGCGACCGGGTCGCGGTCATGTATGCCGGTCGCATCGTCGAGCTTGCCGACACACGGACGATCTTCCGCGACACGCGCCATCCCTACACACTGGGACTGATGCAGTCGATCCCCCGCATCGACGCCAAGGGCGAAAGGCTGGAGCCGATCCAGGGGGCGCCGCCCAATCTGTCGACGCTGCCGCCCGGCTGCCCCTTTGCCCCACGCTGCCGGTTCGTTCAGCCGGAGTGCCGCGCCATCGACGTGACACTTCGCGAGATCTCTCCCGGCCATTTCAGCGCCTGCCTCTTTCCGGAGCGGGTCGACGGAAGCATGTCATGACCACTGCATCACAGGACGTTCTATTGTCCGTGCAGGATCTTGTCGTCGAGTTTCCGCGCCGGCGCAGCGTCACGGACGTTATCACGCGACGACCCATCGCCAAGGCGCGCGCCGTCGACGGGGTCAGCTTCGACATCCGGAAGCATGAGACAATCGGCTTGGTCGGCGAGAGCGGCAGTGGCAAGACCACGCTGGGCCGCGCAATCCTTGGGCTTTACCAGCCAGCCGCCGGGCGCGTGCTGTTCCGCGGCCGCGACATCGCCGATCCGGATCCTGCCGCGCGGCAGAGTCTGCGGCGCAGTCTGCAGATGGTGTTCCAGAACCCCCTCTCCTCTCTCAACCTGCGCTTCACCGTCGCACAGGCGATCGGCGAGGCGCTGCGCTTTCATCGCGTGGTGCCATCCGCCGAGGTGCCGGCCGAGATCGAGCGACTGCTGCGCTTGGTCGGGCTCGCGCCGGAGATGGCCGAGCGCGCGCCACGGCAGTTGAGCGGCGGCCAATGTCAACGCGTCGGCCTCGCCCGGGCGCTCAGCGTGCGCCCGTCCATGTTGGTGATGGACGAGCCGGTCGCGGCACTCGACGTCTCGATCCAGGCCCAGGTGCTGAACCTGCTCGACGACCTGCGCCGAGATCTTGGCCTCACCATGCTGTTCGTCGCCCATGAGCTCTCGGTTGTGCGGCACATGTCGCATCGCGTTGCGGTCATGTATCTCGGCAAGATCGTCGAGATCGGCACGAGTGACGAAATTTTCTCCGCGCCCGGCCATCCTTATACGCAAAGCCTGCTTGCGGCTGTCCCACGGCTCGGCCTGGGCAAGCGCCGGCGCCAAGCCGTCCTCAAGGGTGACATTCCCAGCCCCTACGCCATTCCTCCAGGTTGTCGGTTTCAGACACGCTGCCCGAAAGCTCAAGACATCTGCCGCAAGGTGGCACCGCCGACCGTGCAACTTTCACCAACGCACAGGGCCGAATGTCACTTCCTGAGCTAACAGATATCGTTCAAGACCCAAGTCGGGCGAGATTGTTAGAGGGACGAAGTACGCGTCGTCATATCGAATGCAGGCAAGTGCAAAGTCCGCTTTGGGTCAAAAACAGCCGTCGGAGGCCGATCTGAACGGGTCGGCTTAACCACCGAGAGCGGACCTCCCCTGCTGCGCGCGCATGTCCGCGAGGCATGAGCAGACCTGTCATGCACGCTACGC
>DATEOK010000347.1:0-7667 GCA_035274225.1 Dongiaceae bacterium | reverse complement strand
CAGATTTTGCCGCCAGGCCTTCGGCGATGGCGCGGTTGATGTCGAGGATCGGCTGGATCTTCGATCCGTCGAGATCCGCCAGGCGTGCCATCACGTGGCGATCGATCATCAAGGATAGGGTGAGCACGTTGTCGCGCACGTCCTTGGGCAGCGGACAATCCGGCTCGCTGAGGGCACTCTGGAAAATCGACCACAGGCGCTGATTGAGGCGCAGGGCCTCACGCAAAGCCTCGCCCCCGTCACTCATCTTCGCAGCCAGGGCCAGCCGGCGCGAAGCCTCGCCCAAGGCCCAGGCCTCGGTACTGCGCGGGTCATCCCCGCTGGGGCGGCTGGTGTAACCGTTTGGTGCCTTCATTCCGTCCTCGCTTTGGACCCTGGAGCGGCCGCGCGCGTCAGAACAGCTTCGCGGTCAGCTTCAAGGCGCGATAGTAGTCCCGTTCCTGCACGAACTGTGCCACCTGATCGAGATCCTGGGCGCGGTCCGGCCGGTCGGCCCGACAATGGGCCAGCACGGTCTCGAATTTCGTGGAGGTTTCGGCGGTATCCTCCGGAAACAAATAGAGTAGCTGGATTGCCAGGTAGAGCTTCTTCTCGTTGGTGTCCGCCTGCTCTTCCTTCATGACCTCGCGGCCGCGGAGGAAGTTCACCTTGTTGTAGAGATAGAAGGTTCCCGGTTCCTCGCCGCGGCCGATGACCGCGCCGTTGACGATGACCTTCTCTCCCGGGCGAAGCGAAAACTTGAGCGGCACCTGGACTTCCTCCCCCTAACCCCGATCTGGAACGGTTCGGCCGATCTTCCAATGCGAACCTTCTTAGATCCTGTGGGAAGAAGCGGGCGGCGGCGGGTTGCGCCGCCGCCCAACTCTATCCGACCCTGACGGTTTAGAACAACCGCAGGATGGCCTGCTGCGCCTGGTTGGCCAGAGACAGCGAGATGGTGCCGAGCTGCTGACGAGTCTGCAGCGTCAGGATGTTCGCACCTTCTTCGTTCTGGTCGGCCAGCGTCAGTTTGCCAGCGCCTTCCTTCAGCACGTCCGAGAACGCCGCCGTGAAGTCGAGGCGGGTCAACAGCGTGTTGCTGTTGGTGCTGAGCGATGAAGACGCAGAACGCAACTTCAGCTTCGCGGCGTCCAACTGACGGATCGCGTTGTCGATATCCGAGCGATCGTTCCAGCTGTTCTGAGCGAAGTCGAGCTGCAGGCCCTGACCGTCCGTCTGGACGTTCTGGCTGACCACGGTGACCGTGCTGGTGTTGGTCTCGTTCAACTGAACGGTCAGGTTGTTGGCATCGCTGCCGTCAACCAGCTGCTCAGTCTCCAGAGTGGCCGACTCGCCGGCATTCGTACCACGAATGTCGAACGAGGCAGAGCGGTCGCCCGTGAACTGGCCACGGACCTTGTAGTTCACCGACGCGTCCACCGTCGTTGCGCCCGCCGAAGCGTTCGTCGCGAGGTCGATGGTCGCACCGTCGTTCACGCCACCAGCGATGGTGAAGGTCGTGCTGGTGGACGTGCTGCCGAGGTTGACGCCGGTCTGGGTCGCAGTGCCACCGACGCCGTCAGACAGCGTGATGGTGGCATTGTCGGCCGAGCCCGAGATCGCGAACGACACGTTGCTCACGGTGTTATCAGCGAAGCCGGTGGCGGCGCTGACGGTGACGTTGGCAGCCGCGAAGCCGCTGGCAACTTCCGTGCCGTTGATTTCACCGGCCGAAGCTGCGCTGGCGGTGGCCAGCAGCTTGAGCTCGGTGGCGTTGATGCCGATCGTGTAGGTCGCGGCACTGTTCTCGCCGGCGTTGGCGAGAGCGAAGGTGCTGGCCGTCGCCGCAACTGACACCGTCGTACCGCCGGCAACCACGCTGAAGGTGCCGAAGTTGTTCGTGGTGTAGTTGAAGTTGGTGCCAGACGCCGTCAGGGAGAGCGTCTCGTCGACGGACACGGTGCCGCTGAAGGTCACCGAGGTGAACGCCGGAGCGCCCGTGCCGTAAGCCGAGCTGACGTTCGAAGAGTACTGGGAAGCACCCAGGATCTGCCGCTCGTCGATCGTGATGCGGGCCGTGGCGGAGTCGAACGCGAACGCGTTCTCACCGTTCGAGACCTTGCCGGAGCCGAGAGCCGACAGACCGTCGCGCGTGACGGTTTCGCCGTTCTCGTTCTCGAAAACCACCTGCAGATCGACATTCTTCTCGATCACCGAGGTACCGACGCCGGCAGTGTCGGCGACGTCCTCGATGGCGTCGAAGTCGATGTCGAAGCTGATGCGCGTTCCGCTGTTGAAGCTGGCGGAGAAGCGCAACACGTTGCCCGCTGCCTTGGCGGCATCGAACTCGGCGTTGGTGAAGGTCTGCGTGAAGGTCTGCGAGCCTTCGGTCACCGTGAAGGTCTTGTCCTTGCCGGTGCCGCCCGACAGCTTGATCGAGAGGCTGTCGAAGTTGAAGGCCGACTCGGACGCAAAGCCTGTGATCTCCACGTTGCTGATACCGCGGTCGCGCTCGGCGTTCGCGATATCGTTGGAGTTGCCGCTGATCGCGCCATCGCCCACGACCGAAACGTCGTAGGTGTCGGCGTCGACGACGTTGGTCGCACGCGCACCGCTGATGCCGGTGAGGGCATTGACGGCGCTCTTGCTGCTCGCGGTCGCGTCGAGACGCAGGCCCGAGCCGACCAGCAGGTTCTTGCCCTGATAGCCGGAGTCCTGGGCCAGCTTGTCGATCTGGCGCAGCACGTTGTTGTACTGCTGAGCAAGGCTGTTGCGCAGCTTCACCGAGTTGGCGTCGTTGCCCAACGCACCCAGAGCCTGGGTGGTCAGACCGCGAGCCTGCTCGATCTGGCTTTCGATGGCGGTGATGCCGCCGTCGCCAGCCTTAATCGTGCTGATGGCCTGGCCGATGCCGTCCTTCAGGCCGTCAAGGTCGCCAGCGCGCTGGGTCAGACCCTTCGCGGCGAAGAAGGCCGCCGGGCCGTCGAGCGCGGTGTTGATCTTGTTGCCGGTCGCGAGGCGAAGCTGAGTTTTTTCCAAGAGCGACGACGTCTGCTGCAACAGAAGCAAGTTGCTGCGGATGCCGCTGGTCAATGGGATGTTGTTTGCCATTTTAGAAGTGCTCCTTTGGAGGCTTGCTATCCGTGACGACTTTGCGTGCACGGGCCGGCGCAAATGCACCGGCAGGGAACTGGGTAGCAAGTTCCTTGCCAGTCGGCAGAAAGTTCCTATCTATCGGAAATGTTTGCCTTTTTTTGGAGCTCTAGGCCGTTGGAGGCAGGCAATTGTTGCCCCTCGCCGGCAAAATTTGCCGGTTTGGCCACGCCGGCCGGGGAAAAATTTTCTCCTGGAATTTCAATAGATTAGCTTTCACCATTCATTAACCATTCCAACCCTAGGATCGCCGGCGATTGGGCCGGCAGGACCTCAGGCCGATATCTGCAATTTGAGCGGCATTTTAGCGAGATGACATGGCGACCGGCGCCCTCTCCATCACACCGCGCCAATCGCCGGGGCAGGGCGCATTGAACTCTCCCGTCCCGACCGCTGCACTCTCACCCAAGGACGCGGCCAAGGTCGCGACCCTCCTGCAGGCGGCGGGCCGCGCCCATCGCGCCGGCAACCGCGACGACCTGAAGGCGATCCTCGAAGAGATCCTGGAAATCGATCCGGCGCACGCCAACGCCACTTACAACCTCGGAATCCTCTATCGCGACGGCGACGACGTCTTCCAGGCCGAGGTGCACCTGCGGCGGGCTCTCAAGCTGGATCCCACGCTGATCGACGCATACCAGGCGCTGGCCGACCTGCTGTTCACCGTCAAGCACATGCTGTCCGCCGCCAAGATCTATGAGGATGCGCTGGAACTGGCGCCCAACCGGCTGCCCCTGCTGCTCAATCTGTCGAAGACGCGCATGATGCTGAAGGACGCGCCGGAGGCGGAGCGGCTGGCCCGGCGGGTCCTCTCCATCGACGAGCGGTCCGACGACGCCTGGGCGACGCTCGCCTGGGCCGTGCTGTTCAGGCAAGGCGATTTCGCCGAAGCGCTCCACGCGGCGGAGCGGGCGATGCAGCTGGCGCCCGCGGCGCCGCGGCCGCCGGCCTTGAAGGAACAGGCGCTCCGGCGCGGCGGCCGGCAGGCGGAAGCGGACGCGATGTGGTCTACGCTCCTGTCCGATGCCGCGCATGACTGGGACAAAGCGCGCGGCCTGATGGAAGCCTATTACTGGCTCGACCTGATCGACCGCTGCCGGGCGATCACGCTGGCCTACACGCAGGCAAATCCCGACGCCGCCGAAGGCTTGAAGGATCTCTCCTCGCTGCTGATGGCGGAAGGCGATTTCGCGGAGGCGCAGCAGGTGCTGGTGCGGGCCATGAGCGTGGCACCGGATCATCGCGTCATCCGCATGGTGTGCGGCCTCAATGCGTTCCGGCTCGGCAACTTCGAGCAGGGGCTCGATCTCTACCAGGCGCGCTGGTACCGCTCCCCGCAGGACAGGCCGTGGGACGCGCCGATCCCGGAGTGGGACGGCAAGCCGCTCGACGGCCGCCTGATCGTCTATTGCGAACAGGGCATCGGCGACTACGTGATGTTCGCGCTGATGTTCTCCGAGCTGCGCAAATGCGCGAAGTCGATCACGATCGAAGTCAATACACGGCTGGCGAGCCTGTTCCGCCGCAGCTTCCCCGACATGCCGGTGGTCGACCGCAACGCGCTCCCCGCGAACTGGGACCCAAGCCAGTACCAGGCAAAGGTGGCGATGGGCGAGCTGTTCCGGATGCTCGGCGCCGACATGGAGAACCTGCCCAACCGCAAGGGTTTCCTGATCCCGGAGCCGGGCCTCACGCTGACGCTGCGCAACCGCTACCGCGCGCTGTTTCCCGGCAAGCGGCTGATCGGCATTTCCTGGCGCAGCGGCAATCGCGACAGCGCTACAATCCGCTCGATCGACCTGTCGCTGTGGCGCCCGATCCTGGAAACGCCGGACTGCGCCTTCATCTCGCTGCAGTATGGCGACATCAGCCGCGACCTCGAAATCTTGAAGCGCGAGACCGGCCACGTCGTCCATTGGGACCGCGAGGTCGACCCGACGCAATACCTCGATCCGTTCACGGCGCAGATCGCCGCCATGGACCTGGTGATCTCGGTCGACAACAGCACGGTGCATTTCGCCGGCGCGGTCGGCAAGCCGTGCTGGGTGCTGCTGCCGGTCAATTCCGACTGGCGTTGGATGATCGATCGCACGGCGTCGATCTGGTACGACAGCCTCCAGCTGTGGCGCCAGAACATCGGCGAAGGCTGGCAGCCGGTGGTGGCGCGTGTCGCCGAGCGCCTGCGCGAGATCGGCAGCGAGCCGTTGATCGATGCGCAGGCCGAGATCTGCCTGCGCTGCGGCGAGGAACTGCTGCGGCGCGAGGCGATGGCTCCGGCGGAGGAGTATTTCCGCTGGCTGTTGGAGACCGGGCGCCACAAGGCTGCGGCGTTCCACGGCGTCGGCAAGGCCGCGCAGAAGGCACAGCACTTACAGGACGCCGCCGCCATCCTTGGCCGCGCCGCCGAGCTGGCGCCCGAGCGGATCGACTACAAGGCCGACTGGGCGGTCGGACTGTTCGACGCCGGCCATCGCGATGCTGGCGAGCGCCTTGCCCGTGATTTGACGCGCCACAGCAACGATCCGACTGCCTTGATGGCGATGGGCCAGATCCTGGCGGCGAAAGGCCAACCCGATCAGGCGACCGATTTCTTCGCGCGCATCCTGCGGTCGGATCCCGGCCATGTGGTCGCGCGCGCGATCCTGGCCGGCCTGCAGGCGACGCAGGGCGACGACGATCTGGCGCAGCGCAACTTCGCACGCCTGGTGCAGCAGGCGCCCGATCTGCATGGGCCGCGCACGGCGTTGGCCGAGATCGATCTCCGGCACGGCCGGGACGAAGCCGCCTGGCCTAATTTCGCCTGGCGCTTCGGCACCACTCCCGAGGAGTTGCCGCGCCATCTTGCGATGATCGCCCCGGACGAACGGCCGAAATCTTGGACCGGCGGCAAGATCCGCAGGCGCCGCCTATTCGTGCGCGCTGAGAGGAATCTCGTGGAGCAGCTGCTGTTGGCCTCCTGGTTCGCCGACGCGTTGGGCGATTCCCGCCTGGTGCGGGCCGAGTGCGAGGCGGCGACGTTGCCTTTGCTCAGCGCTGCCTTTCCCGATGTCCGCTTCTCGACCGCCGGTTCATTGAAGCCCGCGGACCTGATCGATGACCGCATCCAGCTCTGCGCCAGCCTCAGCGATATCGCCGCCGCCTATGCGCGCACTTCGACCGCCGGCTGGCTGCCGTTCGATGCCGCCGCCGCGATGTCGCGGCGCGCGTGCATCCGGACCGACGCGGGCAAGTCCCGGATCGTCGGGCTGGCGTGGCAACCGACCAACGCGGCGCTCGGCGGCCTCGAGCCGTTCGCGCCGCTGTTCGAAATCCCCGGCATCACCTGGGTCGCTCTGCCGATGGGCAACGTGGCGCCGGCGCTTGCGCAGTTCCTGGCGCAACCCGATTGCCCGTTGACTTTCGATCCAGCCTGGTCGCGGGATGGACTGGCCGCGATCGCCGGATCGCTGGCGGCACTCGATCTGCTGGTGTCGGGTGAAGACCTTGCGGCGACGCTGGCCGGTGCCCTGGCGAAACCGGTGTGGAAGATTGCCGGCGTCAACCCGCACTGGTCGTGGGGCGCGGCCGGCGAGAAGAGCAAGTGGCATCCGACCGCCCGCATCGTCCGGTACCCACTCGGCAGCGCGCTGCCGATCGATGCGGTCCGGAGCGGCCTCGCGCAAGGGGCCGGTGTGTGACCGGACAGGAGACAGGCATGAATCGCAAACAACGCCGCACGGCGGCGAAGGTCGCCAAGAAGCAGCCCGCGAGCGCCGCGCCGCGGTCCGCCGCGGACAACGTCGTGCAGAAGGCCATTGCCGCCGCGCAAGCCGGCGCCTTTGCCGAAGCGGAAGCGGCGTTGGACAAGGTGCTGGTGCAATTCCCCGATCATGTGGAGGCGCTGCACCAGAAAGGCATGCTGCTGGCGCGGACCCATCGCGCCGACGCTGGCATCCCGCTGCTGCGGCGCATCACCGCGCGGAAGCCCGGAGAGGCGCTCTATTGGAACAACCTCGCGGCGGCTTGCCTCACCTGCCACCGTCCGGCCGAAGCGCGCCCTGCCGCGCGCAAGGCGGTCGAGCTCGATCCGAAATATGCGATGGCCTGGCGCAACCTGGCGATGGCGGCGACCGATCTCGCGCAGCATCGCGAAGCGGTCGAGGCCTATGAAGCGGTGACGCGGCTGACCCCGAAAGACACTGACGCCTGGAACGGCCTCGGACTGGCGCAACTCGAGCTGGGCGATGCCGCGCGCGCCGAGACGGCGTTCGCCAAGGCCGTCGCGCTCGATCCCAACAGCGCCGAATGCCTGAGCAATCTGGGCGGCCTGCTGGTCAAGCGCGGCCGCGGTCCCGAGGCCCTGCCGCATCTCGCAAAGGCAGTCGCCATCGATCCCGACCGCTTTGCCGCCGCCCTGCATTACGGCGTCGCGCTCGCGCTGACGGGCGACGGAGCCCAGGGATCGCGCTGGCTGCGCCGCGCCACCTCGATCAAGCCGCGCTCCGACACGGCCTGGGGCGCGCTGGCCGACGCGGCCGCCTTGGCCGGCGAACAGG
>DATEOK010000346.1:0-18282 GCA_035274225.1 Dongiaceae bacterium | reverse complement strand
TGGTGGTCGGCACGGTGAACGTGCGGGAAGTGCCGGGCTACCGGATCGAGATGTCGCCGTTCGGCGGCATCAAGGACAGCGGCCTCGGCTACAAGGAAGGCGTGATCGAGGCCATGAAGGCCTTCACCAACGTCAAGACCTATTCACTGCCCTGGAGCTGAGTGCATGCGCATCGTGCTGGCTGAACGGGAGAAGGGCGGGCTCGCCGCCACCTGGAGCGACGGCACCACCAGCTTCTGGCCCCCGATCTGGCTGCGCGACCAATGCCCCTGCGCGCAATGCCGCCACCCGAGCGGCCAGCGCCTGTTCGAGATCGTCGACCTGCCGGAGCAGCCGCAGATCGAGCGTATCGCGATGCAAAGCGACGGCAGTGTGCGCGTGACGTGGCAGGACGAGGACCACGTCTCCACCTATCCCGCGACATTTCTCTACGAGCATAACCTGAAGTCCCCGCCCGCCGCGCCGATCAAGCTGTGGGGCGCCGATCTTGGACAGCTGCCGGAAGGCGACTGGCCGAGCATCGCGCGCGATCCGGCTGCCGAGCTGGCGTGGCTGGAGGGGTATCACGTCCATGGCTTCGGCTTGCTGCGCAACGTGCCGGTGCGTCCTGGCATGGTCGCGGAGGTGGGCGACCGCCTCGGGTTCGTGCGCACGACCAACTACGGCAAGCTGTTCGACGTCATCTCGGTGCCGGATCCGAACAACCTCGCCAATACCGCGCTCGGGCTCGGCGTGCACAGCGACAATCCGTACCGCGACCCCACCCCGGGCGTGCAGTTGTTGCATTGCCTGGTCTCGGACGCGCCGGGTGGCGATTCCATCCTGGTCGACGGTTTCGCGGCGGCGGAGCAATTGCGCGCCTGGGCGCCGGAGCAGTTCGAGCTGCTGACGCTCGTGCCGGCCAGCTTCCGCTTCGCCGACAAGGATGCCGACCTGCAGAGCCGCACGCCGCTGATCTCGGTCGATTTCGAAGGGCGGCTGACGGCCGTGCATTTCAACAATCGCTCCTTTGCCGGCATCGACGTCCCGGTCGATATGGTCGAGCCGTGGTACGAGGCCTATCGCAACTTCGCGCAGATCCTGAAGCAGCCGGAGCGCGAGTTGATCTTCCGCCTCGCGCCCGGCGATCTGCTGGTGATGCAGAACGAGCGCGCCTTGCACGGCCGCACCGCGTTCGATGCCAATCTCGGGCGGCGTCACTTGCAAGGCTGCTACGTCGACAAGGACGGGTTGGAGAGCCGCCAACGCCTATTGCGCCGGCAGATCGCCAAGGCCCAGCAGGCGGCCGAATGACCGCGCTCGAGCAAATCCGCGCCGCCTTCGCCCGCCGCGGCGTCGAGACCTACGGCGAGGGCGTCTCGCAGATCGAGCATGCGCTGCAATGCGCCACCTGCGCCGAGCGCGACGGTGCCAGTCCGGCACTGATCGCGGCGACCCTGCTGCACGACATCGGCCACCTGATCCACGATCTGCCGGTCGACATCGCCGACCAGGGCATCGATGCGCAGCACGAGAGCCTCGGCTCCGCCTTCCTGTCGCGGTATTTTGGCTCCGACGTGACCGAGCCGGTGCGCCTGCACGTCGCTGCCAAGCGCTACCTCGCGGCTGTCGAGCCCGGCTATTTCGATCTGCTGTCGCCCGCCTCGGTGCAGAGCCTGCACCTGCAGGGCGGCGTGATGAAGGCCGATGAAGCCGGGCGCTTCGCCGGCGAGCTCTATGCCGACGACGCCGTCAAGCTCCGCCGCTGGGACGACGAAGGCAAGATCGTCGGCGCCAAGACGCCGGATCTGGCGCATTTCGAGCGCTACGTCAGCGCGTCCCTGCGCTAACCATACTTCCTCGTTCATAGGGGCTGGCGCCGTCCGTCGTCGGGCGTATACTTGCCCCTAGACGGGTCGCGGCTTTGCCCGACCGTTGTCTGACTTGGGCATGCGCCGCAGGCGGCAGAGCCCGCGCCGGCTGTCCATCGATGATGCGGCCCTGAGCAGTGCCGACGGCCTCTCGAACCAACAGCGTTCGGAGGAAACACCATGGCTCAGACGATCCGGAACCCCGTCGAATGGGTGGTGGACGAGTTGCGCGAAGTGGCCGGCGGCGTCGGTGAGGCCAGCCGCTCGGTCCAGCACACCTCGACCCACCTGTTCTCGCGCGAGATTGCGGTCAGCCAGATCACCGTCGCCGACCTCAAGGAGGTGCTGACGAAGGGGTTCGACGATTTCATGGCCTATCGCACCGACATCATTTTCCTGATCGCGGTCTATCCGATCATTTCGCTGATCGTGATCGCGGCGTCGTTCCGCTACGAGCTCATTCCGCTGGTGTTCCCGATCGTGTCCGGCTCGGCGATCCTGGGCCCGTTCGTCGGCGTGTTCCTCTACGAGATGAGCCGGCGGCGCGAGCTCAACCTGCAGCGCCACCACACCGACAACCACAGCTGGGCCAACGCCCTCAGCGTCGCGCGCTCGCGCAACTTCGGCAAGATCATGATGGCCGGCATGCTGCTGGTTGCGATGTACTTGCTCTGGCTGGTCTGTGCCTGGGGCATCTACCAGGCGACACAGGGGCCGACCACGGCCGACACGGCGGGCCGCTTTATCCACGACCTGTTCCTGACCCAGGCGGGTTGGTGGCTGATTGTCGTCGGTTGCGGCGTCGGCTTCCTGTTCGCCGTCGTAGCCCTGGTCACTACCGTCGTTGCCTTCCCGCTGCTGCTCGACCGTGACGTCGGGCTCGGAACGGCGGTGCTGACCTCGATCCGGGCCGCCAGGGCGAACCCGGTTCCGGTCGCCACTTGGGGGCTGATCGTCGCCGGCGGATTGATCCTGGGTGCGATCCCGCTCGCCATCGGCCTGGTGATCGTGATGCCGGTGCTGTGTCACGCCACCTGGCACCTCTATCGCAAGCTGGTGCCGCGCCACCACGCATAACGAGTCATTGACACCTCGAACATGGCTGCCCGAGAGTGCGGCCATGTTCGAAGATCTCAAAGGGCGCGTCGCGCTCGTCACGGGCGGAGCCACCGGCATCGGCGGTGCGATCTCCGCCGCCTTCGGTGCGGCCGGGATGAAGGTCGTGGTCCACTACCATGCGGGCAGCATGGCCGCGCAAGATATCGCGGAGCGGATCCACCGCACCGGCGGCGAGGCGCTGCTGCTGCAAAGCGACATCATTGAAGCCAAGGCCGCGGACGAACTCGTCAACCGCACCGTCGAGGCGTTCGGCAAGCTGGATGTGCTGGTCAACAATGCCGGCGGCATGGTGGCGCGCCGGCCGGTCGAAACGCTGGACGACGAATTCTTCGACGCGGTGATCGACCTCAACGTCCGGCAGCTGGTCCACGCCTGCAAGGCGGGGGCCGAAGCGATGAAGCCGAACGGCCGGGGCTCCATCGTCAACGTCAGCTCGATTTCCGCCCGCACCGGCGGCTCGCCGGGCTCCAGCATCTACAGCGGCGCCAAGGCGTTTGTCTCGACCTTCACCCGCTCGCTGGCCCGCGAACTGGCGCCGCAGAATATCCGCGTCAATGCACTATCGCCCGGCACCATCGCGACGGCCTTCCACGAGCGGCATTCGACGCCGGAGAAGCTGGAGGCGACCCGCAAGTCGATCCCGCTGGCGCGGTTGGGCCGCGCCGAGGATTGCGCCGGAACCGCGCTGTTCCTCGCCTCCGACGCGTTATCGGGCTATGTGACGGGGCAGGTCATCGAAGTGAATGGCGGGCAGTTCATGGGCTGAACCGCCCGCCATCACGCCCGATGGTTAGAACGCGTCGTCGATTGCATCGCCGGCTTCATCGAGCTCGTCGCCGGCTTCATCGGCGGCATTTTCGATCGCGTCGCCGGTCTCATCAGCCGCCTCGCTGATTTCATCGCCGGCCTCGTCCGCCGTGTTTTCGATCTCGTCGCCGGCCTCATCGCCGAAGTTGTCATTGCTGTCTTCGCGCGCGGCGCTTTGCGTTTCATCGGCGCCGTTCTGCCCGCCGTTGACCGCCGCCGAGGTCTCGTTCGACTTTTCATCAAAGCGGTTGCCGTCTTCCTGGCGCAACTGCTGCTGCGTGCACATGGCGCCCCTGCCGGTACAGCTGTAGCCCTGCTCATAGCGGTCCGGCAGCGCGAAGGCCGGCGTTGCCAACGCAATCGCCGCCACGGATCCCATCAATATTGCTGACCTCATCATTCCACTCCTTCAGAAATCGTTGCCGACCGATTCAGAACAGATGGAAGCGGCAGAGATTCCCCTTAAGAAGGGGCAATCTTCGGGAACGGATTGCGGGGATTGTTGTTTACGCCGCCTCGCGGCCGGTGCGGCAGGCGGCGCACAAACCCTGCGCCTCGATGGTGAGGCGGTTCAACGAGAAGCCGGATTGCTCGGCACTGGCTTCGACTGCATGCGTGATCGCCGGGTCGTTCAATTCGACCGCCGCCTTGCACGACGTGCAGATGAGGAACTGCGAGATGTGCCGCTCCTCCGGCCGGTCGCAGCCGACGAAGGCGTTGAGGCTCTCGATCTTGTGCACCAGCCCCTGTTCCAGCAGGAACTCCAGCGCCCGGTAGACGGTGGGCGGCGCCGCGGCGCGGTCGTCCGCAGCCCGCAGCAGGTCCATAATCGCATAGGCGCCGATCGGCGCGTGGCTGTCCCACACCAGCTCGAGCACCCGCCGACGCAGCTGTGTCATGCGTGCCCCACGCTCCGCGCAGACGCTGTCCGCCCTGCTCAAGGCATCGTCGATGCAATGGCGGTGGTCATGGGGATGCAGGGCTTGCGGCGCGTTCATCCGAGCGAATCCATCGAATAGACGAGGGGGAGTATAAGGGGCGGCCGGCGAATGGGCGAGAGGGCCAGCCAGTCGCGTAAAGTGGAGCCAGAGTTATTTGACTGTAAAACTATGTTATTTGTATTTGAACTGGGTGTCGCATGACAAGGCATTGAAAGTAGCTGATAAAGAACGTATCTCTGGCACCCGGATTCGGTATCATCATATGGACATCACAAATTCACACTGTAAAATACAATTGACTTGGGCATATGTCTGACCTAACTAGTCGGAAAAGGCGCACGCTCTGCGTCTTTCCATGATTCTGGGTGTGGATTAGATGCGCAGCTTTCCACTGTTCCTGAAGCTCGAGGGCCGGCCGGTCCTGCTGGTCGGCGCGGGCAGCGCTGCGGCGGCGAAGCTGCGGCTGCTCGGCTCGGCCGGTGCGCGCGTTTCTGTCCTCGCGGACACACCCTCTGCCGATCTGCTCGCCGCCGTGGCCGACACGCGCGCCGAGCTCGTTCGCGATGCGCTTTCGGCGTCACGCCTCTCAGGCGCCGAGCTGGTGTTCGGCGCGACCGGCAGCGAAGCCGACGATCGCATCGTCGCCGATCGCGCGCGTGCGGCGGGCAAGCTGGTCAACATCGTCGACCGCCCGGAGCTGAGCGACTTCACCATGCCGGCGATCGTCGATCGCGGCGACATCGTCGTCGCCGTCTCGACCCATGGCGCATCGCCGGTGCTGGCGCAGCGCGTGCGTGCGGCGATCGAAAGCGTGCTGCCGCCCGGCCTCGGCCGCCTGGCGCAGTTCGCGCAGCGCTTCCGCACCGCCATCCAGGCGCGCATCGGCGAGAATGCCGCGCGCCGGCGCTTCTGGGACGATGTGCTGAGCGGCCCGATCGCCGCCGCCGTCCTCGCCGGCGATGAGAAGCGCGCCACGCGCGACCTGATCCGCGCCGTCAATCGCGGCGAGCCCAGGGCCGAGACCGGCCGTGTCTCGCTGGTTGGCGCCGGCCCAGGCGATCCCGAGCTGCTGACGCTGCGCGCCGCGCGGGCGCTGCGCGAGGCCGACGTCATCGTCTATGACAAGCTGGTCGATCCGGCGGTGCTGGAATATGCGCGGCGCGATGCTCGCCGTATCTTCGTCGGCAAGAGCAAGGGCGACCACATGCTGCCGCAGCATGAGATCAACGCGCTGTTGGTGACGGAAGCGAAAGCCGGCCGTCACGTCGTGCGCCTGAAAGGCGGCGATCCGTTCGTGTTTGGCCGCGGCGGCGAAGAGCTCGATGCGCTGGTGGCCGAAGGCGTACGTGTCGATGTGGTACCCGGCATCACCGCGGCGACCGGCTGCGCGGCTTATGCCGGTTTCCCGCTGACCCATCGCGATCACGCCTCGAGCGTCGTCTTCGTCAGTGGCCATTCCAAGGATGGCCTCGCGGACCTCGATTGGCGCGCGCTTGCCAATCCGCGCCAGACCATCGTCGTCTACATGGGGGTGAGCGCCGCGGGCGAAGTCGCCGGCAAGCTGATCGAAGCCGGCCTCGGCGCCTCCACGCCGGTCGCGATCGTGGAAAACGGCACGCGCTGGGACCAGCGCGTGATCAAGGGCGAATTGAGTGAAACCGCGGATCTGATCCGCCAGCATGGCGTCGCCGGTCCCGCGCTGCTGGTGATCGGCGAGGTGACGCGCGCGGCGGAAGCCGGCGTGCGCGCCGAGCTCAAGGCCGCGGCGGAGTAGGAACGATATGGCAAATGCAGCGGCACCGCAGATCATCACCGCCAACCGCCTGAAGGACGGCGCGGTGGTCTATTTCACCACCGCCAAGAACTGGTCGGTGAGTTTCGCCGACGGCGCGGTCTGGAGCGACCAGGAAAGCGCCGAGGCCGCGCTGACCGAGAGCAAGGAATGGGTGAAGGCGCGCGTGGTGGTCGAGCCGTACTTGTTCGACGTCGCCGTGACCGAAGCCGGGCCGAAGCCGATCAGCGCGCGCGAGCGGATTCGCGCCGACCACAAGCCGACCTTCGAGCCCGACTACGGCTCGTGGACCGGCCCGATTGCAGGTTGAGCAGAGCATGTATCGTTACGACGAGTTCGACAGCACCATCGTCCAGGAGCGGGTCAACCAATTCCGCGGCCAGGTCGCGCGCCGCCTGGCGGGTGAGCTGACCGAGGATCAGTTCCGTCCGCTGCGGCTGAAGAATGGCCTCTACCTGCAGCTCCATGCCTACATGCTGCGGATCGCCATCCCGTATGGCGTGCTGTCGTCCAAGCAGGTGCGCAAGCTCGCCTTCATCGCGCGGCGCTACGACCGCGGCTATGGCCATTTCACCACGCGCCAGAACATCCAGTTCCATTGGCCGCAGCTGACGGACGTGCCGGACATCCTGCAGCACCTCGCCGACGTCGAGATGCACGCCATCCAGACCAGCGGCAATTGCATCCGCAACGTGACCGCCGACCAGTTCGCCGGCGTCGCCGCCGACGAGATCGAGGATCCGCGCATCTGGGCGGAGATCGTCCGGCAGTGGTCGACCTTCCATCCCGAATTCTCCTACCTGCCGCGCAAGTTCAAGATCGCCGTGACCGGCGCGCCCGATGATCGCGCTGCCGTGCGCGTGCACGATATCGGCCTGCGCATCGTGAAGAACGAGGCGGGCGAGGTGGGTTTCGAAGTGTGGGTCGGCGGGGGCCTGGGGCGCACGCCGATCATAGCCGTGCGGATCCGCAAGTTCCTGCCCAAGGAGCATCTGCTCTCGTATCTCGAGGCGATCCTCCGGGTCTACAACCTGCTAGGCCGGCGCGACAACATCTATAAGGCGCGCATCAAGATCCTGGTCCAGGCGACCGGCGGCGACAAGTTCGCGGCAATGGTCGAAGAGGAATGGAAGAAGATCAAGGACGGCCCGCTGCATCTGCCGCAGGCCGAGGTCGAGCGCATCCACCGCTACTTCGCGCCGCCCGCTTACGAGACGCTGGCCGACATCGACCCGGCGTTCGAGACCGCGAAGCTGGAGAGTCCGGAGTTCGCCCGCTGGGCCCGCACCAACGTCGTGAAGCACAAGGTGCCGGGCTATGCGATCGTCAACGTCGCCCTGAAGCTGGAAGGCGCGACGCCGGGCGATGCGTCCGCCGACCAGATGGACCTGCTGGCCGACCTCGCCGACGAATACGCGCTGGGCGAGGTGCGCGTCACGCACCACCAGAACCTGGTGCTGCCGAACGTGCGCAAGTGCGACCTCTACATGCTTTGGCAGCGCTTGAGGGCGGCGAAGCTCGCGACCTCCAACCTCGGCTTCATCAGCGACATCATCGCCTGCCCGGGGCTGGACTACTGCAACTTGGCCAATGCGCGATCGATCCCGGTGGCGCAGCGCCTGTCGCGCCACTTCAGCGACCCGCGCAAGCTGGACGACATCGGCGAATTGCGCCTCAACATCTCGGGCTGCATCAACGCCTGCGGTCATCACCATGTCGGCCACATCGGCATCCTGGGCGTCGACAAGCAGGGACAGGAGTTCTACCAGGTGACGCTCGGCGGGTCGTCCAAGGACGATGCCTCGCTGGGCAAGATCGTCGGCGCCTCGTTCTCGGAAGACGACATCGTTCCGGCGATCGACACCATCATCAACACCTACCTCGCCAACCGTACCGGCAAGGGCGAGCGGTTCCTCGACTATGTGCGCCGTGCCGGCGTGGATCCCTTCAAGGAGGCCCTTTATGGCCCTGCTACAGCACGGCGCCCTGCAGCCGAATAGCTGGCGCTTCGTCGGCGACGACGCGGCGATCCCGGCCGAGGAGCCGGTGACCGTCAGCCTGAAGCGCTGGCTGGCCGAGGGTGACACCCTGCGCGGCCGCAACACGCCGATTGGCGTGCGCCTGAAGAACGACGAGCAGGCGGTCTCGCTGGGCGACGACGTGCATCGCCTGTCGCTGATCGAGGTCGAGTTCCCCAAGTTCACCGACGGCCGCGCCTTTTCCCAGGCGCGCACCCTGCGCGACAAGCTCGGCTACCAGGGCGAGCTGCGCGCCGTCGGCACGATCCTGCGCGACCAGTATTTCTACATGACCCGCTGCGGCATCGACTCGGTCGAGCTGCCCGACGACAAGCCGATCGACGGCTATCTCGCCGCGCTCAAGGAGTTCAGCGCCTGGTACCAGCCGGCCTCCGATGGCCGCGTGACGGTGCTGGAACTGCGCCATGCCGCCAGAGCGGCTGCCCGGCGAAGCGGGGCGACTTTCATCAGCGAAAGCGTCGCCGCGCACTCGGCCTAGGTTCACGCATCGCACGCACGGTGCTCCGGTGCCGACTGCCCGCAGGAACGCACCCGCGCGCCGACGGCCGTGAAGTGAGCTGGGCGATCAGCCGCCAGCTCGGTCAGGACTTGAATTCGAGCGCGAAGTCGATGAGGCGCGACTTGTTCCAATAGACCTTGCCGAGATAGACGTCCGGCGCGATCAGGCGGATCTCGTCGCGGATCCACTGCGCCACCATCGAGGTCTCGGAGTAGTCGAGGACGATGCACTCCTTATTGTCGAGCCAGCTCGGCGCCTTGTACACCTTGGCGCCAATCGCGTAGAGGCCGAACGGCAGGATGCGGTTGCGCAAGGTCCCGCCGGCGGCATCGAACACCTTGCCCTGCCAGGCGAAGATGTTGACCAGCTTGGCGATGTTGTCGCTGAACTGCGTGCCGGGTGCCACGATGGCGGTGCCGTCGGCCGGGCCATTGGGAATCGGTCCGGCCTCGCGGGCAGTGAACAATGCGTCCAATTCGGCCTGCGACTTGGTCAGAAGCTGTTGAACGATCTCGCCCATCGTATTACCTCCGCGAATCTTTCAAGTGGGCCCGCAGGGCAGACAACGCACAAGCGAAGAACTCGGGCCGTAGTCTGACGTTTACTTTCAGGCGCATCGGCGTGGTGGGTTCCACCATGTCTCTGGAGCTGCCGCCGTAACCCATTCGATGTACGCCGTTTGGCCGGCGATTGGCTTTACCCAAGATTTACTCAGTATCCCTTACGTGTTGGGCCTGCCGTCTTCTCACGCGGCAACGGGCACATGAATGCGGATATGAGCATGAATAACGCCGGGACGGCCACGACGCGAGACACAAGGGTCGGTTGGTTCAGGAATATCAAGGTCAAGAGCAAGATCATGTGCGGGTTCGCCGCCATTCTGGCGATCCTGATCGTCGTCGGCGCCGCTGCCTATCTCGGCTCCACCCAGACCAACGGCCATTTCGGGACATATTCGGGCCAGGCCAGCCTCGCCATCGATGCGGTCGCGATCGAGCGCGACGTCACGGAAATGATGCGCGAGATCGAGACCTTTACCCAGACCGCGAACCCGGAGGGCGCCGAGAAAGCCCGCGCCATGGAGGCCGAGATCCAGCAGGAGATCGCTGGCGCCGCGGCGATCGCGAATTCGCCTGAGGAAAAGGCCGACCTTGAGGCGATCGGGCAGCAGATGAGGGTGTTCATCGCGGACATGGAAGAGGTGGCCTCGCTGGAGGCGCAGCGCGTCAAGATCGCGCGAGGGACGCTGGATCAGATCGGGCCCAAGCTGATCGAGGAGTTCGAGGCCGTCGCCAAGAGCGCGATCGAATCCGGCGACAGCGCCACCGGAATGCTGGCGGCGAGCGCCCTGGCGGATGCTCTCAAGGTCAGGCTGTATGCCAACCTTCTCCTGGATCGCCGCGAGCAGGTCGACGAGCAGGCGTTGCAGACGTCGTTCGAAGCCCTGGCGAAGACCACCGGCGAACTGGAGACGCGGTTTGCCGGGGCGTCGGCGCTGACGGCGAAAATCTCCGACGGCAAGGCTCTGCTGGCGCAATACGAGCAGGCTTTCAAGGAAGGCAGGAAGATCGATGCCGAGCTGGCGCAGGCGGTGCACGACCGCGTCGACGGCGCCGGCGAGGAGATCCTCCAGGCCTCCGGCGACCTGGCGGACAGCGCCGAGCAGGAGGAGCAGGAGATCTCTCACGAGATCGGTGCCGCCATCGGCGCTATGGAAATCATCATCGGCATCCTGAGCGCGATCGGCGTCGTCATCGGCGTGGCGCTGTCGTGGGTGATCGGGCGGGCGATCGCGCGGCCCATCGCCTCGCTGTGCGCGGTCATGCAGACCCTCAGCGGCGGCGACAAGTCGGTCGTCATCCCCAACACTGTCCAGAAGGACGAGGTCGGCGACATGGCGCGCTCCGTGCTGGTGTTCAAGGACAGCATGGTCGAGGCCGATCGCCTGCGCGCGGAGCAGGAAGAGACCAAGCGCCGCGCCGAACTGGAACGGCGTCAGGCGATGCTCGCACTGGCGGACAAGTTCGAGGCGTCGGTCGGCAGCGTAGTGGATGGCGTGACGTCAGCTGCCACCGAGCTTGAGGCGACCGCACAGACCCTGACCGCGACCGCCGAGGAGGCCTCGCGCCAGGCGACCGCCGTCTCCGCCGCGTCCGAGGAGACAACCCGCAACGTCCAGACCGTCGCGTCGGCAACGGAAGAGCTGACCGCTTCGATCCGGGAAATCAGCAGCCAGGTCGCCGAATCCAACCGGGTGGTGGCGAACGTCGTCGCCCAGGCGAACGACAGCAACGACAAGGTCAAGATGCTGGCAGCGGCGGCCGAGAAGATCGGCGAAGTGGTAACCCTGATCAACGCCATCGCCGGCCAGACCAACCTGCTGGCGCTCAATGCAACCATCGAGGCGGCACGGGCCGGCGAGGCCGGCAAGGGCTTCGCGGTGGTGGCATCGGAAGTGAAGAACCTCGCCACCCAGACCGCACGGGCGACCGACGACATCACCGGCCAAGTGCAGGCGATCCAGCAGGCGACCGAAGTGTCGGTGGCATCGATCGGCGGCATCACCCAGTCGATCAGCCGCGTCAACGAGATCTCGACCACCATTGCCGGTGCGGTCGAGGAGCAAGGCGCGGCGACGACCGAAATCTCTCGCAACGTCCAGGAAGCGTCCGACGCGACCGCCGAGGTTTCAAACAACGTCGCGGGCGTAAGCGAAGCCTCGCTGCAGACCAGCGCCGGCGCGGCCCAGGTGCTCAGCGCCGCGACCGAGCTGGCGAAGAACGGCGCTCGCCTGCGTGCCGAAGTCGGCCAGTTCCTGCAGATGGTCCGCGCCGCCTAACCGCACGCCGAGCGCACCCAGCGACCGCTCGAGCGCCAGCAGCGAACGTCCGCGCCACCAGCGTGCCGCGCCCCCAACGGCGGCGCTTGTGCCTGCCCATCGTCGTCGATGTAGAGCGGAAGCACGGGTTGCCTCCGTCGCGGTGGCCGCGCCGAGAGCAGGGTTGTCGGCGATTCGCAGATCGCGTCGAAACCACACGATTCCCAGGGGTTTCCGCAGCCTCTCCGGTGTCACGCTCATGCTCATCCGCTCGTCAAAAGGCTATCAAAAGCGACGGTATTAACGTGGTGCCTGTGACCCGGATCACACACAACACGTCCGCGTGATGGTCGAATTATTGTCTATCGCTTAACCGTAACTATATCAGAACTCGTTTCGCGCGGAGGAGGGACCAATGCGCATATCACTGTTCATTACCGCGGCCTGTCTATTGATCGCTGGCGCAGGCGTTGTCATGGGGCAACGCTCTGAAGCCATGACCATGAATATTGGCGCGCAACCCGAAGCAACCCGCGTGGCGGATGTGACGTCGGGCAGCGGCGGCATTCAAACCTGGACCCGCATGATGGAGCTGGGCGGCCTCGAGAGTTTCGGCAAGGCGCCGCAGACCATGTTCGTACCCTCGGATGACGCGTTCCAGACGCTGCCGTCCGACGAGCTGAAGGCGCTGTTGTCGCCCGGCCGGAGCGACGAGCGCCGCGCCTTCCTGGCACGCGGCTCGACCGACTCCCGTCTGACGCCGGAGGAGATCGCGGGCAAGCGCGTCTCGATCACGACACTCGACGGCCGGCCGCTGACCATCGACGCCACCGGCGAGGAGCTGTTGGTCGGCGATGCCGAGGCGCTCGACATTCGCCGCCTGCCGGATGGCAAGGTGATCTTCGTGCTGGATCACGCCCTCGCTCGTTGAGCGGGCGCTGGCGCGTCCCGCCGCGCTTGGATAGAGTGAGACGGCCCTGACCGGCCTCGCAAATGCGGGGGCGGGCGTGGGCCGTTTCTTCTTGCCACCTGTGTCAGCGGCGTCATGAGTGCCATTCCCGAACGACCGATCGCCCTGTTGTCTCCTCTGGTCGAGGAGCGCGACACGCTGTTCCATCGCCTGACCGGGGTCGAGACCCGCGCCATCGGTATCCTTCAGGTCGTGACCGGAAGGCTCGAAGGCCACAGCGTCGTCCTGGCCGAAAGCGGCGTGGGCAAAGTCGCCTCGGCGGCCATCGCAACGCTGATCGCCACGTCGCTCGATTGCCGCGCCATCGTGGTGTGCGGCGTTGCGGGCGGCATCGATCCGGAGCTGACGATAGGCGACGTGGTGATCGCCGACCGCCTGGTCCAGCATGACTACGGTCACTTTACCGACCAGGGCATCCGCAACTTCCGGCCCGGCGTGCCGCCGATCGGCGAGGCGCGCGACCGCATCGCGTTCGACCTGTCGCCGCAGCTGCTGATGCGCATCGGCGGCGTGGTGAAGGAGGTCAAGCTGCCGGCCTTGCCATCGGATCTCGGCATCGCGACCCAGCGTGCGCCCCGTATCGCCTTCGGCCCGATCGTCAGCGGCGACCAGTTCATCAACAGCGAGACTGTGCGCGAGCGCCTGCGCCGCGATTACGCCGCGCTGGCGGTGGAGATGGAAGGCGCGGCGGTAGCGCAGGCCGCCGAGCTGATCGGGATTCCCTGCATCGTCATCCGCTCCTTGAGCGACCTCGCCGGCGCCGAGAGCCATCTCGATTTCCCGAAGTTCCTGCGCGCGGTCGCACCGACCGCGGCCGAGGTGGTTGCGCGGATCGTGTCGGTGCTGTGATGGACCTGCAATTGGGAGGCACGGTCGCGGCGCTGGTCGTTGCGCTCGGCTTCGCTGGACTCGCCAACTGGCAGCTGCGCCGGCCATTCGTGCGGCGATGGCTGCCGGTCGTTCCCTGGCTTGGCGTTCAGTTCCTGTCGGTGACCGTCGCCCTCATCATGCTCGCGCACCTGATCTCGCTGCTGACCGGGCACCCGTTCGGCCGCAGCTACGCGCCCTAAAGGGCGAAGGCCCGTCGTCTAACCACCAAAGGGCGAGAGCGCGGTGCGCCAGGTCTCGACCTCGCGCGCCGCATCGGCTGGCTCGAAGCGGATCGGCGTGGCATGGCCCCAGACCGGCTTCGGCCAAGCCGGGTCGTCCCTGAACCGGCCCAGCACGTGGATATGCAGCTGCGGCACCATGTTGCCGAGGGCGCCAACATTGATCTTGTCCGGCCGATGCAGATCCTTCAGCGCCTGGCTGGCCCAGGCGATCTCGTCCATCAGGCGCACGCGGTCGGCGGCCGACAGGTCGATGATCTCGCGGGCGTCGGTCAGCCGCGGCACCAGGATCAGCCAGGGATAAGCCGCGTCGTTCATCCGCAGCACCTGGGTCAGCGGCCAGTCCACCAGGAACAGGCCGTCGGCCGCCAGCTGCGGGTGCAAAGCGAATGTCGCCATGAGAAAACTTTCTATTGCGCCAGTGACGGGGCCTGGGCTATCTCCGCCCGACTCACGCTGCTCCCAGCCTAACCCGATGTTCCACCCCGTCAATCCGAAGCGGCTGTTGCCGCGTCCTGCAGCCCTTGTGACGGTCACCTCGTCACCCTGCGCGCTATGGGCCGCCCGATGATCGCCGCCCTTCGCTCGGTCTTTTCCCTTCTGCTGGGCGCCGGGATGATGGCGCTGGGCATCGGCCTGCTCGGGCTGCTGCTGCCGATTCGCATGAGCTTGGAGGGGGTGGCGCCGCAGATCGCCGGCTACGTGATGTCGGCCTACTACGCCGGCTTCGTCGCGGGCAGCTTGATGGCCCAGCGCATCATCGGGCGGGTCGGCCATATCCGCGCCTTTGCCGCCTTCGCGGCGGTCCTGACCGCTGCGGTCATGGTTCATGCCCTGATCTTCAACATCCCGGTCTGGGGCCTGATGCGTGCCGCAGTCGGCTTCTGCATGGCGGGCCTCTATGCGGTGATCGAGAGCTGGCTCAACGTGCGCAGCCCGAACGAGCTGCGCGGCCGCGTGCTGTCGATGTACACCCTGACCATCTACATTGCCTCCGGGGTTGGCCAACTCGCCATCAACATCGACCCCGACATTCAGTACAATGGCGGCCTCCAGTTGTTCTGCCTTGGCGCCCTGCTGACGTCGCTCTCGCTGGTGCCGGTGGTCATGACCCGCGTGGCCGGACCCGAGCTCGGCAACATCAAGACCATGAGCCTGGGCGGACTCTTCAAGGCGTCTCCCCTCGGCACCGTGGCGACGGCGGGGGCGGGGCTGATGAGCGGCTCGCTCTATGCCCTGGGTGCGGTCTACGGCACCCAGATCGGGCTGTCGGTGTTCGAGAACTCGGTCTTCATGGGGGCGCCGATCATCGGCGGCTTCCTGCTGCAATGGCCGATCGGTCGACTTAGCGACAAATTCGACCGACGCACGGTGCTGTTCGGCGTGCTGATGTCCACGGTCGGGGCGGCCGTGCTGCTGGGCGCCTTCGCCTTCGCCGAGGGCAACTTCCTGCTGCTGGCGACGGCCAACCTGCTGCTGGGCGGGTTCCTGGCGACCATCTATCCAACCGCGGTCGCCCACGCCTTCGACTATATCGACCGCAGCCAGATGGTGGCGGCGAACAGCGGCATGCTGCTGGCCTGGGCCTGCGGCGCAACGGCCGGGCCGCTGATCGCCTCGTCCGTCATGGCCGTTGGCCCAGCGGGCCTGTTCGTCTTCATCTCGACTGTGGCCATCATTCTCGCCATCTACACCCGCTGGCGCATGAGCCGCCGCGCCGCCAAGCCGGCGGAAGAGCAGTCGAAATTCGTGCCAGTGCCGTCGACTTCGGCCATTGCGGGCGCGCTCGATCCGCGCGCCGATCCTTTACCGGAATTTTACTATGAGGACGAAGATCCGGGTGATCGGTAACTAGGAACACGGTAAACGCGCGACTTTTTCGCCCAATCGATAAAATCAAATCCTTTCGATAAGCGATTGTTAATCGGGCGATGGCATTCTGTGCCTGCATTTGACCTTGACCGTGACCTTCAGAGCACCACACCCCGTGCCCCGCGCCACCCACACCCCCGACCAAGCCAAGCTGCCGATCATCGTTCGGGTCGGTCTGTGCGGTCACCGCCGGTTGCGCAAGCACGGAGCGACTCAAGCGGCAAGCACGCCGCGGCACGCAACACGCAAGACGGAGCGGCGCACCGCGCGCCGGACCGGCCTGTGACGCGCGCTGTGACAGAAGCTGTGAACGAAGCGTGGCACGATCGTGAGAACTGCATCGCGCATGTGTCGATCGATGAAATTCCATCTCATCGAATCACACGCATCGCGTTAGACTCATCCGCACAGGTTCGGCGCTTGTTGGGTATGCGCATCGTCGCAAGGTGCGCGCGGGGGCTGGCGAAGCTCAGCGCAGCGACGGTGGCGTTCGGGGACGCAGAGCGATCTCCGCAAGACCGAGTTCGGACACCTGCACATGATCGCGTTCGGCGGATGCGCCGGGCGCGGACGAGCAACTTTTTTGTTCTGAGGTTCGCATGACCACCCGCCGCAAAGCCATCTTCGCCCGCAACAAGAGGAACGTCTCTCAGCCGCACTGGCTATGGGTTGCCCTCAGCCTTTGCGTGTTGATCGCCGTGACCTTGTTCGACGTCGGCCAGAGCCACCACAGCTGGGCCACCACCACGCCCGACCAGCTCGAGCAGCCGGCCCAGCCTGGGACCCAGCTCCAGGCTTCGAACTAGGCCACCCGCCTAGCGCTGCGCCGTCCGCCAGTTCGGGTGGACGAAGACCGGCGCGTTCGATTTCGGCAGCGCCGGCTTGCCCAGGATCATGTCGGAGCATTTCTCCGCCATCATGATGGTCGGCGCGTTGAGATTGCCGCTGACGATCGAGGGCATGATCGAAGCATCGACCACCCGCAAGCCCTGAAGCCCATGGACCCGCGCCTGCGGGTCGACCACCGCCATGTCGTCCGTCCCCATCTTGCAGGTGCAGCTGGGATGGTAGGCGCTGTCGCCCTTTTCCCGGATGAAGGCGTCGATCTCGGCGTCGGTCTTGATGTTGGCGCCAGGGGCGATCTCCGGTCCGCGGTACTGGTCGAAGGCCTTCTGGGCGAAGATCTCGCGGGTCAGCTTGACCGCGTCGCGGAACTCGCGGCGATCGGCCTCGGCCTGCAGGTAGAAGGGCTGGATGCGCGGATGGTCCTTGGGATTGGCGCTCTTCAGCTTGATCCAGCCGCGCGCCTCCTGGCGCATGTTGCCGATATGGACCTGGTAGGCATGGCTGGTGCCGTTCTTGCGCCCGTGGTCATTCACCGTCGAGGGCAGGAAATGGAACTGCAGGTTGGGATGCTCGACGCCCGCCTGGGAGCGGATGAAGCCGCCGGCCTCCAGATGTGCCGAGGTGCAGACGCCCTTGCGGGTCAGAAACCATTGCACCCCTGACATCGCCATGCGGTGCGGCTTGGTGTAGGTGTAGAGCGTGATCGGCTTGGTGCAATGCTGCTGGATGTACATCTCCAGGTGCTCCTGGAGATTCTGCCCGACGCCGGGCAGGTCGTGCTGCACGGCGACACCGGTTTCCTTCAGGTGGTCCGCCGGGCCGACGCCGGACAGCATCAGCAGCTGCGGCGAGTTGATGGCGCCGCCGGACAGGATTACTTCACGTTCAGCGCGATAGCGGACGATGCGGCCGTTCTGCGAGAACTCGACGCCGACGGCGCGCTTGCCCTCGAACAGCACGCGCAGCGCGAAGGCACTGGTCTCCACCCGCATGTTGGGCCGCTTCTCCGCGGGGCGCAGGAAGGCGGTCGAGGCTGACCAGCGCCGGCCGCGATGGATGGTCATGTCCATCTTGCCGAAGCCTTCCTGGCGATAGCCGTTCATGTCTTCGGTGGCGGCATAGCCGGCCTGTTGCGCGGCCTGGATGAAAGCGTCGAACAAGGGGTTGTGCTGATCGGCGGTATGGACCCAGAGCGGGCCGCTGTCGCCGTGATAGGCGTCGCCGCCTTTCTCGCGATGCTCGGCGCGGCGGAAGTAGGGGAGGATCTCCTGGTACGACCAGCCCTCGCAATTCTCCTTGAACGCCCAGCGGTCGTAGTCCAGCGCGTGGCCGCGGATATAGACCATGGCGTTGAGCGACGACGACCCGCCCAGCACCCGCCCGCGCGGCCAATACATGACGCGATCGTTCATGTAGGGCTGCGGCTCGGTGTGGTAGTACCAGTTGTACCGGTCGTCCATCAGGTTGTACATCAACGCGGCCGGCATGTGGATTTTCCAGTTCCACCACGCATCGCGCGGCCCGGCTTCGAGCAGGCACACCTTGTTGCCGGGATCCTCGCTCAGTCGGTACGAGAGCACGCACCCGGCTGACCCACCGCCGACGATCAGGTAGTCGTAA
>DATEOK010000345.1:0-4891 GCA_035274225.1 Dongiaceae bacterium | reverse complement strand
CTTGGCGGCGTGGTATTCGGCGTTCTCGGAGATATCGCCGTGCTCGCGCGCTTCCGCGATGGCGCGGATGACCTCGGGGCGTGCGACGCCCTTCAAATGTCTCAGTTCCTCTTCCAAGCGGGCGTAGCCGTCCGCCGTCATTGGGATCTTGGTCATCTTTCAATACCCAAACAGCAAAAAAACCCCCGCGGGCGGCCCAGCTTTTGACTGCGGCATCGCCCGGTGGGTGGTGGATCGACGGGGTTAAAGGTTAACGCGCCGCCGGTTGGTCAGACGCTAGAAAATAAGACTGGAGCGGAGCGACTTCAAGCTCTCCCTTGCTCAGCTCGCCGATCGCCCCGACCGCGGCCAGGATGCCCGACACCGTTGTAAAGTAAGGAATTCCGCCCATCAGGGCGGTGCGTCTCAGGGCGAAGGAATCGGCGATCGACTTGGCGCCGGCGACGGTATTGAAGACCAGCTTCACTTCGCCGCGCTGCATCGCCTCGACGATGTGGGGGCTGCCCTGGTGCACCTTGTTGATGGCGCGCACCGCAAGGCCGAGGTTGCGGAAGTAGGCGGCGGTGCCGGGCGTCGCCAGCACGTCGAAGCCCATCTCCAGCAGCTTGCGGATGCTCTCGACGATCGCGGGCTTGTCCTTGTCCTTCACCGACACGAACACCGCGCCCGAGCGCGGCAGGTTCTGGCCCGCGCCGAGCTGCGCCTTCAGGAACGCGCGGGCGAAGTTGGAATCGAGACCCATGACCTCGCCGGTCGATTTCATCTCGGGGCCGAGGATGATATCGACGCCGGGGAAGCGCGCGAACGGGAACACCGCCTCTTTGACCGCCATGTGCGGCCGCTTGCTGAGATTGAGATTGAAGGTCGTGAGCTTCTCGCCCGCCATCACGCGCGCGGCGATCTTGGCGATCGGCAGGCCGGTCGCCTTGGCGACGAACGGCACGGTGCGGCTGGCGCGCGGGTTGACCTCGAGCACGTAGATGTCGCGGCGCTGGATCGCGAACTGCACGTTCATCAGGCCGACGACGTGGAGGCCCTTGGCGAGCGAGACCGCCTCGCGCCGAATCTCCGCGATCACCTGCAGCGGCAGCGAATAAGGCGGCAGCGCGCAGGCGCTGTCGCCGGAATGGATGCCGGCCTCTTCGATATGTTCCATGATGCCGGCGACATGCACGTCGGTGCCGTCGGCCAATGCGTCGACGTCGACCTCGATAGCGTCTTCCAGGTAGGAGTCGATCAGCACCGGGTTGTCGCCGCTGACCTGCACGGCAGTGCGCATGTAGCGGCGCAGCGCCTGCGATTCATGCACGATCTCCATCGCGCGGCCGCCCAGCACGTAGGATGGCCGCACGACCACCGGATAGCCGATGCGCTCGGCGATTGCCTCGGCCTCTTCCAGCGAGCGCGCGGTGCCGTTCTCCGGCTGGCGCAGGCCGAGCTTCTTCAGCAGCTGCTGGAAGCGCTCGCGGTCCTCGGCGAGGTCGATCGCGTCGGGCGAGGTGCCGAGGATCGGGATCTCCGCGGCCTCGAGCGCGGCGGCGAGCTTGAGCGGCGTCTGGCCGCCGAACTGCACGATCACGCCGAGCAGAGTGCCTTTGCGCTGCTCGACGCGCGCCAGCTCGATCACGTCTTCCGCGGTCAGCGGTTCGAAGTAGAGTCGGTCGGAGGTGTCGTAGTCGGTCGACACCGTTTCCGGATTGCAGTTGACCATGATGGTCTCAATGCCGGCCTCGCGCAAAGCGTAGGCGGCATGGACGCAGCAATAGTCGAACTCGATGCCCTGGCCGATGCGGTTGGGGCCGCCGCCGAGGATGATGACCTTGCGCCGGTCGCTCGGGTTCGCCTCGCACTCGGGCGCGTCCCAGTCGGTTCCGGTCCAGCCGGTGCCCTCGTAGCAGGAATACATGTAGGAGGTCTGCGAGGCGAACTCCGCCGCGCAGGTGTCGATGCGCTTGTAGACCGGGCGCACGTTCTGCTCGTGCCGCAGCACGAACACGTCCTTCGCCTTCATGCCGGCGAGCTTGGCGAGGCGCGCGTCGGAGAAGCCCATCTTCTTCAGGCGCAGCAGTCCGGCGTGATCCTTGGGCAGACCCTTGGCCTTGATCGCGGCCTCGGCGGCGACGATGCCCTCGATCTGGCGCAGGAACCACGGGTCGAATTTGCTGGCGCCCTGGATCTCCTCGACCGAGAGGCCGCGGCGCATCGCTTCGGCGGCGCGGATCAAACGATCCGGCGTCGGGCGCGTCAGCTCTTTCAGGATTTCCTCCTTGCTGTCCGGCAGCTCGACCTCGTCGAAACCGGTCAATCCGGTTTCCATCGAGCGCAGCGCCTTCTGCACCGATTCCTGGAAATTGCGGCCGATCGACATCGCCTCGCCGACCGACTTCATCGAAGTCGACAGCAGCTGCTCCGCGCCGGGGAACTTCTCGAAGGTGAAGCGCGGCATCTTGGTGACGACATAGTCGATGGTCGGCTCGAACGAGGCCGGCGTCACCTTGGTGATGTCGTTGATGATCTCGTCCAGCGTGTAGCCGACCGCGAGCTTGGCGGCGACCTTGGCGATCGGGAAGCCCGTCGCTTTCGAGGCCAGCGCGGAGGAGCGCGAGACGCGCGGGTTCATCTCGATCACGATCAGGCGGCCGGTCTCCGGATGGACTGCGAACTGCACGTTGCTGCCGCCGGTGTCGACGCCGATCTCGCGCAGCACCGCGATCGAGGCGTTGCGCATCAGCTGGTATTCCTTGTCGGTCAGCGTCAGCGCCGGCGCGACGGTGATGCTATCGCCGGTATGCACGCCCATCGGGTCGATGTTCTCGATCGAGCAGATGATGATACAGTTGTCCGCGTTGTCGCGGACCACCTCCATCTCGAACTCTTTCCAGCCCAGCACCGATTCCTCGACCAGCACCTGGCCGACCGGCGAGGCCTTGATGCCGCCTTCGACGATGCGGATGAAATCCTCGCGGCTGTAGGCGATGCCGCCACCGGTGCCGCCGAGGGTGAAGCTCGGGCGGATGACGGCGGGCAGGCCGACCTCGACCAGCGTGTCGAGCGCCTCGTCGAGGGTGGAGACGAGATTGCCGCGCGGGCTCTCGAGGCCGATGCGGTCCATCGCCTTGCGAAACAGCAGGCGGTCCTCCGCCATGTCGATCGCCTCGGCATTGGCGCCGATCAACTCGACGCCCAGTTCCTTCAGCTTGCCGCTGCGATGCAGCGCCATCGCGGTGTTGAGCGCTGTCTGCCCGCCCATCGTGGGCAACACCGCATCCGGCTGTTCCTTGGCGATGATGCGCGCGACGACTTCGGGCGTGATCGGCTCGATGTAGGTCGCATCCGCCAGGTCCGGGTCGGTCATGATGGTGGCGGGATTCGAATTCACCAGGATGACGCGATAGCCTTCCTGCCGCAGCGCCTTGCAGGCCTGCGCGCCGGAGTAATCGAACTCGCACGCCTGGCCGATGACGATCGGACCCGCGCCGATGATCAGGATCGATTTGAGGTCAGTGCGCTTGGGCATTCGGGGTGCTCTCCAAGTGGCCCAAGGCCTCGATGATCATGGTAATGACGCCCTCGGTGTTCGCGAGCACGTCAGTATTCCAGAAGCGAAGGGTGCGATAGCCATGTGCGATGAACCAGGCGTCGCGCACGGCATCAGTCGCGCTGTCGGCATGCTGGCCGCCGTCGAGTTCGATGATGAGCTTCGCGCGCAAGCAAGCGAAGTCAGCGATGTACGGTCCGACCGGGCATTGCTTGCGGAAATGGGCGCCATTGATCTGCTGCTGCCGCAGGTGCTTCCAGAGGCGCATCTCTGCATCGGTGGGTTGTTCGCGCAACTGGCGAGCGCGCTTCAGCGTCTTTGTCCTGGTTCGAATCTTGTAGGTAGGCTTTTCATCGTTCGCGGAAAGACCCGGGAGTCGCTTCCCCCACCCTAACCCTCCCCCATGCTGGGGGAGGGGATTGGCATTCGCATCTACCCCCTCCCCCAAATTGGGGGAGGGCTGGGGTGGGGGAAGCCGCGTCTCGCTGCTCGACTTCTTGCGCACCATCACTTCCGTTCCTCCATCTTCTCGACGAAGCGGTGGAACAAGTAGTGGCTGTCCATCGGGCCGGGCGAGGCTTCCGGGTGATATTGCACCGAGAACACCGGCTTGCCTTCCAGCTCGAGCCCTTCGACGCAGCCGTCGAACAAAGACTCGTGCGTCACCTTCACGCCGTTGGGCAGGCTCTCGCGCACCACGCAGAAGCCGTGGTTCTGGCTGGTGATCTCGACCTTGCCGGTGGTGAGGTCCTTGACCGGATGGTTGGCGCCGCGGTGGCCGCGCGGCATCTTCTCGGTCTTGCCGCCGAGCGCGAGCGCCAGCATCTGGTGGCCGAGGCAGATGCCGAAGATCGGGATGTCACGCTTGATGAGGGCCTTGATCACCGGCACGGCGTATTCGCCAGTGGCGGCGGGATCGCCCGGGCCGTTGGCGAGGAACACGCCGTCCGGCTTGTGGCGCAGCACATCGTCGGTGGTCGCGGTCGCCGGCACCACGGTCACGTCGCAGCCGGCAGCGGTCAGGCAGCGCAGGATGTTGCGCTTGGCGCCGTAGTCGATGGCGACCACCTTGAACTTGGGCGCGGCCTGCTTGCCGGAGCCGCGGCCGAGCGCCCACAGGCTTTCGTCCCAGTGATAGGTCTGGCGGCAGGACACGTCCTTGGCGAGGTCCATGCCCTCGAGGCCGGGCCAGGCCCGCGCCTCGGCATCGAGCGCCGTCAGGTCGAAGCGGCCGTCGGGCGCGTGGCAGAGCAGGCCGACCGGCGCGCCGAGGTCGCGGATGCGCCGCGTCAGCCGCCGGGTGTCGATGCCGGCGAGACCGACGAGACCGTGGCTCGCGAGCCAGCGCTCCAG
>DATEOK010000344.1:0-15990 GCA_035274225.1 Dongiaceae bacterium | reverse complement strand
CTGCTTGCCGGTGTATTTCGATTTGTCACCACGGGGCATGAATACCTCCTCGGAACAGGTTACGAACAGCCAACAAGCGTTTCGCAGCAATGTTCCCGGAATGAGCCGCGCGCGAGCAACACCTCGCATGTTTCGCGTCGTGGAGCATCGTGGCTCAACGGGCCTTCAGCACGTCCTCGATCGCGCGCGCAATCCTGGTGACCGACAGCGGCTTGGCGAGCACGCGGATTTTCGGCCAGCGGCTGAAGCGTTCATCATGCTCGCTGTAGCCGGAGAGGTAGAGAAACGGGACATTGCGCGCCTGGGCAACCTCGGCGACCGGTTCGCTGGTCTCCGCACCAAGCTCGAAATCGAGCACCGCGAAGTCCGGCATCGCTATGGCCAAAGCAGCGAATGCTCCCGAGACACCGGAGGCAGCGGTCACGACGGCACCCAAATCAACCAGGCTTGTCTCGAGGTCGAGACAGATCAACGGATCGTCTTCCACCAGCAGGATTCGCAAACCCCGCAAGAACTCCAACGCATTGTCCGGATCGGACATCTCGCTCTTCTTTCCGACGGATGGCGCCTCCGAAGAAATCAGGAAGCGCGTTTTGTAGCCATGTGTAAGGAACGTTTTGCCCGTTTATGCCGTTATGGCCTGCAAACGTGCATTAAACTTTGACAAGGCAGACCGGGAGTTCGCGCATCGATGGCTTTGAAAACGCAGGATAGTCCCATCATCCCATGCGTCAATTGTCCGTTACAGAACGTCCCAGGCCTCCGGCCGCTCAGCGAAACTCAGATCCAGTTCATGATGGGGTTCAAGCAGGGCGAGCTGTACGTGGCAAAGGGTGCTCGGATGCTCGCCCAGGGCGTCGTCAGCCCGCATCTCTATACCGTGCTGCAGGGCGTGCTGTTCCGCTACAAGACCATGGAGGACGGCCGGCGGCAGATCGTCAATTTCCTCTTTCCTGGCGACATGGTGGGCTTGCAGGGCGCGATGGAAGATCCGCTGCAGCATGGCGTCGAAGCGGTCACCGAAGCGCGGGTTTGCATCTTCCAGCGCGAGCGCTTCCTGGAGCTGTTCGGCAACCATCCGCGCTTGGGATTCGACGTCGCGTGGCTGGCCGCGCGCCAGGAGACCTCGCTGGATGAGCACCTGACTTCGGTAGGTCAGCGCACGGCGCGCGAACGCATCGCCTGGCTCGCGCTATTCTTGTTCCTGCGCGGCCGCGCGACCGGCCTCTCCGGCCGCACCTATCTCAACATCTCGCTCACCCAGGCTCAGATTGCCGATACGATCGGGCTTTCGATCGTTCACACCAACAAGACGCTGCAGGCGCTGCGCAGGGCCAACATCATAGAATGGACGCCGGATCGCATCGGCATCCATGACCTGCAGGCGGCGATCGAGCATGCGAAATACGACGTGCAGTCGGAGTCGCCCAGACCCTTCATCTAGAGACAGACCGATTATCTAGGCTGGACCTTGCTCCGTGGCGGTGAAGTCGAGCTCGACCCGCGCGCCGTTCGGATCATGGAAGAACAGCTGCCACACGCCGGTCTCGACCTGGCGGCCGAGGCTGTATTTCAGGCCTTTTTGCTCCAGCTTCTTCACGGTGTCGGTCAGCCCGACGGCGCTGAAGGCCATGTGGTCGAGCACGCCGGCGCGCGGCTGGGGCAGCGGATTGCGGATCATCACGTGCAGCACCGCCTGGTCGCCGGCATAGAGCCAGGCGCCGGGAAATCCCATGTCGGGCCGATAGCCCTCGGTGAGGCCGAGCAGATCGCGATAGAACGCGCAGGTCTGGGCAAGATCCTCGGCGAGGATGGTGAAGTGGTTCATGGCATGGGCGGTCATTGCGATCGGTCCCTCCGTGGCTGCGGCGGATTGTCGAGGACAAGGCCGCCTATTTCAAGATGTCGGCGATCTGGGCCCGCAACTCCGGCAGCAGCTCGGCCTCGAACCACGGATTCTTGCGCGCCCAGCCGATCGTCCGCCAGGACGGATGCGGCAACGGCACGTGCTCAGGCAGATAGTCGCGCCAGCCGGCGACCGCTTCGGACATGGAGCCGCGCGGGTCGGGCAAGTAGCGCTCCTGCGCCAGCCGCCCGACCAGCAGCGTGAGCTTCACCTGCTTTAGATGCGCGAACAGGGGAGCGTGCCAGGTCGCGGAACAGCGCGCCGCCGGCAGGATATCGCCGCCACCTTCCACGGTGCCGGGATAGCAAAAACCCATCGGTACGATGGCGATGCGCGTCGAATCGTAGAACTGGTCCGGCGTCAGCCCGAGCCAGCCGCGCAAGCGGTCACCGGACGCATCGGCGAAGGTGCGCCCAGCCTCGTGCGCGCGCCGGCCCGGCGCCTGGCTGGTGATCAGCAGGCGCGCGGTCGGCGAGGCGGACAGAATGGGCCTCGGTCCAAGCGGCAAGTCGCACGCAGCGCAGGCGCGTACGCGTGCCAGCAGCCGGCTCCAGTCGGCGGTGTCGGTCATGGTGCTGTAGATAGGATCGGCGCCGCGAAAACGCCAGAGCATTGCCTACGGTCGGCGGGCAGGACGAAGCTCGCGCATCAGCAATACCTCGCCATCGCGCGGTCCTTCCGGAAAGCTTGCGCGGCGTTCGGCGGGCAGCGCCCGCACGTGGTAGAGCTGTTCGTCATTCAGTCCTGAGCGCCGGCTTGCGCTGCCGTTGCCGACCGGCGTCCAGTCCGGCGGCAGCGCGCGCCGTTCCGCGGCCAGGCGCGCGAAGGCCGGCGATTGCGCCGCCACCACCACTTCCGCCCAGACCGGGCGGTCCTGCCACATCTGATCTTCCGGATTGGCCACCGGTTCGATCAGCCACAGCGGGGTGCCGGGTTCAGCCATTGATGATCTCGCCGCCGTTGGGATGCAGCACCTGGCCGGTCATGTAGCTGGAATCGCCGCTCGCGAGGAACACGAAGCAGGGCGCCACTTCGTCCGGCTGGCCGGGCCGTCCCAGCGGCACATTCTGGCCGAACTCGCCGACATGCTTGGCATCGAAGCTGGCGGGGATCAGAGGGGTCCAGATCGGGCCTGGCGCCACGCCGTTCACCCGGATGCCCTTGTCCGCCAATTGGCCGGCGAGGGAGCGGGTGAACGCAACCAGCGCGCCCTTGGTCGAGGCATAATCGACCAGGTGCTTGCTGCCGCGATAGGCGGTGACGGAGGTGCAGTTGATGATCGATGCCCCTTCGCCCATGTGCTTCAGCGCCGCCTGCGTCATGAAGAAGGTGCCGAAGAAATTGGTGCGGAAGGTGCGCAGCAGCTGATCCTCGCTGATCTCGGTCAGGTCCTCGCTCTCATGCTGCTCGCCGGCATTGTTGACCAGGATGTCGACCCGCCCGAACTTCTTCGCCACGCGCTCCACCAGCTTCTCGCACGACGTCTTGACGCCGACGTCGTGATCCATCGCCAAACATTTCCGCCCTTGCGCTTCGATCAGCTGCCGGGTCCGGTTGGCGTCCTCATGCTCCACCAGATAGGTGAAGGCGACGTCGGCGCCTTCCATCGCGAACAACACGCTGATGGCACGCCCGATGCCGCTGTCGCCGCCAGTGACGATGGCGACCTTGCCCGCGAGCTTACCGGCGGCCTTGTAGCCCTTGCCCTCGTCCTGCGGCTGCGGGTGCATCTCTTCTTCGATGCCGGGCTGGTGCGACTGGGATTGCGGGGGAATCTTGTCGGGTCTGTCCGTCATGTGTCGGCGCTCCCATCGAAGAAACGATGGAAAATCAACACCGAGGGGAGCGCAATGTTGCAGCGTAACGCAATGCCCGCGGGGCGAAGCGGTTCTCAGATCACGAGGAGGCCACGATCATGGATCGCAAGAGACGTGAACCGAAGAAGGATCGGCCCAAGACCGAACGCCCGCCGGAAACCGCCCGCACTCCGAAGGGCGGCGAGGGGCAAGAACCGAGCGACACTGAGCGCGCCACCCAACGCGGCGATCGGGACTTCGACCCGAACATCAACCAACGGCCGCGCTAGGCAATCAAGGCCTGGACGATCGCGCGCCACTCTTCCGGCAGGGTGACTTTTGCAACGGGCTTGCCGGCGCGGCGATACCAGTATCTGGCGTTGGATTCATCGCCTTCCTTGCGATGCAGATAGGCGTGCACCCAATCGCAGGATGGATCGCCCTCATCGGCTTGGGCGCATTCATGCGCTTTGTTCCAATTACCCTTCGCATCCCACCATAGCGCTTGCAGCGCCAGGTGCAGTTTCGCGGGCGGCGCTGCCGCTTCAAGAGAATGTTCGTATTCGGAAAACTTCATTGGCCCGGCTCCTTCACAACCGCGTGCGCTACTTTCTCCCAGCCCTCAGCCTGAGGCAACGGCGAGGGTCACGATCTGTTCATAAAGACGCCCGATCGAGAGAGGAGCGAGCCATGATGCGCGCAGCCTTCCTGATTGGGCTGATGGCAGCGTGGGCGCCCGTCGCGGCGTTCGCCCAGGACACGCCGCAGCCCAAATATCCTCCCGGTTTCGATTGCGAAACCCTCCCCGCCGGTAACGAGCGCGAGGCGTGCCGGCAATCCGAGCTTCGCCCGACGACGAAGAGCGACCAGCACGAGGATCGCTCGATGACCGGTGCCGGACCCGAGACGCCCGGCAGCGTGAGCCCACCAACTCTTCCGGACAAGCCTGGCAACGAGAACCGCGACAACGGTCCTGGCATGAACGGCGGCGCCGGTGGCGTCGGCAACTAACCACCGTCTAACCGGTGCGTGGAACCGAGGGACGGAGCACCGGGTTCCATAGACATGGCGAGTTCCGGCGCAGCATCCAATCCCTGGCGGCGCATCGCGAAGATTGCGGCGGTCGTCGTTGGTGTCTTTCTTCTCCTGATCGTCGCGGCCGTGGCGGCGTTGGTGATCTACGCCGGGTCGAGCGCGTTCCGCGGCGAGGTGGAAAAGCGCGCCGGCGTCGCGCTCGGCCGCGAGTTCAAGATCGGCGAATTGCAGATCAACTGGTCGACGGCGCCGCGCATCCAATTACACGATGTCCTGATCGGCGGCGCAGCGGAGGATGCACCGCCGCTGCTCGAAGCGGCGGGGATCGACCTGCAAATCCGGCTGTGGCCGCTGTTGCGCGGGGAAGTCGTGCTGCCGCATTTGGAGCTGGAGAAGCCGAGCCTGGCGCTGCATGTCGATGAAAAGGGCGTGCCGAACTGGAGCTTCGCGAAGAATCCGGGTGCAGCCGCTGCCGCCGAAGTGGCCACGCCCGACGAGCGCAGCGAAGCGCCGACCATCGGCGAGCTGGTGATCAAAGACGGCCATTTCAAATACGACGATGACGCCAGGGACCTCAAGCTGGAGGGCGATATCTCGACCGCGACGGGCGAGGCGGAGAAGACCGAGAGCGTCAAGCTCGATGCCAAGGGCAAGCTGCAGGGCAAGGCAATGAAGGTCAAGTTCGTCGGGGGCTCGATCCTGGCCCTGCGCAATACCGACGCGCCCTATCCGCTCGATCTCTCCGCAAGCTACGGCGGAACCGAAGTGACCGTGAAGGGCACCGCCACCGATCCGTTCAAGCTGGAGGCAGCCGACATCGACCTGACCTTGAAAGGTCCCGATATGTCCGAGCTCTTCCCGCTGCTCGGCGTGCCGGCGCCGCCGACCCCGCCTTACAACCTCAAGGGCAACCTCGTGCGCGACGGCGAGACGTGGGTTTTCAGCAAGATGCAGGGACGGATCGGCGACAGCGATGTCAGCGGCGAGGTCAAGGTCGACTATGGCCCGAAGAAGCCGGTGCTGACCGCCAACTTGCTCTCGAACAACCTCGACTTCGACGACTTGGCGCCGCTGGTCGGTGCGCCGCCAGATACGAAAGAGACCGCATCGGCCGAGCAGAAGAAGATCGCTGCGCAGCTCGATCAAAAGGACGAGCTGTTCCCCGACGTGCCGCTCAACGTCAACCTGCTCGACGTCATGGACATGGAAGTGACGCTCGACGCCAAGAAAGTGACCTCCGAGAACTATCTTCCGGTCGAGGCGCTGGCCGGAACCGTGACGGTGAAGGGCGGCAAGGCAGTGGTGAAGCCATTGAAGATCGCGGTTGCCGGCGGCAGCCTCGAAGGCATGCTGTCCCTGGATTCGAATCAGAAGCCCTCCGTCGCGGCGGCGGATGTCAAGATGCGTAACGTCGATCTCAAGGCGTTCTTCAAGGGCAGCCAGTTCTTCGACACCACCGAAGGCAAGATCGGCGCCGACCTCGATATCAGCGGCCAGGGCAAGTCGCTCGCCGACGTGATGGGCACCTCCAATGGCAAGACATTCTTCACGATGAAGGGCGGAGCAATCAGCGGCTTGCTGGTGGAAGCCGCCGGCCTCGATATCGCCGAGGCTTTGGCGCTCTATATCGGCGATGACGCGCGCGTTCCGATCCGCTGCGCCGCCGGACCGATCAATCTCACGAATGGCATCGCCAAGTTCGATCGCATCATCATGGATACGACGGACTCCGTGCTCTACATCAGCGGCGAATCCAATCTGCGCAAACAGACCCTCAAGATGGACATCTTCGCCGATGCAAAGGACTTCAGCGTGCTCGACGTGGATGCGCCGGTGCATCTGCAGGGCAAGATCCGCGCGCCGGAGATCTCGATCGGCAAGGGCGTGCCGATTCCGATCATCGAGCCGGGCGACGCCGAGGACGTCAACTGCGAGCTGCTGCTGGAGGGCAAGCTCAAGACCGCCAGTCCGAATTAGGCAGCGCCGCTCTAGACGCGATCGCGTTGCAGGATGGTGCGCGACCACCAGCGGCCCCTGGTCTCTTCCCGCAGGAAGGTGAAGAGGCCGGAGATCGCGATCAGGCCGATGCCGATGACGGCAGGCAAATCGGGGAATTCGCTGAAGAACAGTCCGCCGATCGCCAGTGCCCAGACCATCTGGCTGTATTGCGCCGGCGCCACCTGGTTTGCGGGTGCCGAGCGGGCCGCGAGGATGAGGCAAAGCTGCGCCGCGCCGGCAAATCCTCCGGCCATGGCGAGAAAGGGAAGATCGGCGGCGACCGGCCAGTGAAAATTCTTGAGCATCAGCACACCATTAGCGGTGAGCGAAGTCAGGATGACGGCGGCCAGCAGGCTGACGCGCCGCTCGGTCTGGCCGAGCGTGCGCAGGATGATGACCGTGCCGGCAGCGCAGAACGAAACGGCGAAAGCGGCGAGATGGCCGAGTTGCAAGGTTTCGAACCCTGGCCGCACGATCGCCATCACGCCGGCGAAGCCGAGCGCCACCGCCAGCCAGCGCCGCCAGCCGACCTGCTCGCTCAGAATGAAGATCGAGAGGATGGTCGCGATCGAGGGCGAAAGGAAGATGAGCGCATAGGCCTCGGCAAAGGGCAGGGTGGTGAAGGCATAGATGCCGAGAATGCCCGCGATGCCGCCGGCCAGGCCGCGCAGCGCCACCAGCCCGGGTCTCCGCATGCGGATCGCGTCGCGCCAGCGCTCGTCGCGCGGTTTCAGGAACAACAGCACCAAGGCGGCGAACAGGGTCGAGAAAAAGCCGATCTCGAACACCGGCAGCTGTCCGCCCAGCGCTTTCACATTGGCATCGCTGCACGAGAACAGGAAGTACGCGAGGAAGCCTAGGCCAATACCCTTGATCGGCGAATGCGCAGCGGTCATGCGTGCAAGAATATCGGCTGATGGAAATCCCGATTGCGTGCGTAACACGCCGCGGGGCGGCTGCGAAGTGCTGCTATTGCCGGATATCCTGCGGAATCCGCACGCCTGCCATGCGCAAGCGTGCCCTGGTCACCACCCCGATAGGCCCATCTGCCGCTTGCCGAGCTCCGACAGGTCGCTAACCCGGGCGCGGCCATCGAAATCGACCTCGAAATTCTCCGCCGAGAAATCCGGCGCGCTCTCTCCCGCCAGGAAGGCAGCCTTCTGGCGCTCGAGATAGGCCACGTTCTTGGCGCAGTAGGGCGCGGCGCCGATATAGATGACGTTGCTGTAGCCGCTGCCTTTGTGATGGTCCTCGACCGCGTGGATGATGTCGCTGTGCCACCACACGGTGTCGCCCGGCTCGACCAGCGGGATCGGCGTGATGGCGGGCTTCAGCAGGGCGTGCCATTGCTCCACCAGCGACAAGGCGCGCCCGGGCTTGGCGCCGCACAGATCGTCCTCCGGCACGTCCTTGGCCAGCGGCCGCAGCAGCAGATAGACGATGGCGCGCGCGATCGGCAGCAGTTGCAAGGTGCCGTCGCCCGGACCCTGCCGCGTCAAGGCGGTCCAGCCCTGGAAGGTGCGGAACGCGCTGCACACCGCCGGCGAGGGGATTTCCTCTGTCTCGGTCCGGAAGGCGCCGTCGAATGGATCGTAGGCACGCCAGTTGCCGGCGAAGACCTGGCGATAGACTTCGGCGTAGGCCGGATCGAGCCAGCGCTCCACGGAACCCGCGTCCATGTGCGGCGACAGGCCGAGGCTGGCATCGCCGGGCTCGCGCCGGCGGATGCGGTCGGCATAGGTGCACTCGCGGTCAGGATCGAAATGTTTCTTGCCGCCGCGCTCGAAGCGCCACAGCCGGTTGAGGAAGGCCTTGGTCTGCGCCATCGGCACGCCTTGGCGCGCCTCCATCTGCGGCTTCGACCAATAGATGCCGAAGATCTGCGGCCGGCTGGACTTAAGCGAGGTGAAGTAGCGGTCGCCGGCATCGCGCGTCGCCGCCTTGTTCAGATAGTCGTTGCGCGCGAGATAGTCGCCGATCTGCTGGTTCCAGCCTTCGGCCTGGGCGCGCGGGAAGACGTTGCGCACCACCGCCGTGCCGTGGCGCCGGATCGCCGCCTTGGTCGCGTCGGACACCTTGCCGTTGCGGATCAGGCTGAAGTCCAGCTCCGGAACGATGGATTCGCCGCGCACGCGGCGGGATGCGATATCCTCGACCTCCGCGGCAAACTCCATCTCGATCTCGTCGAGCAGCTTGTCGACGTTGCCGATCTGGCTCCTGACACGACGCTTCGTGTCGCGGATCAGCTCCGGCAGTTTCGATACGTCGACGCTCATGGCGTAGCCGCCTTTCTGATGTTCAGTCGTCGACCATGATGGTGCGGCTGATCTCGATGCCGAAACCGGCGAGGCCGATATAACGCTGCTCCTGCGGCGCCAGCAGCGCAATCGATTTCACGCCCAGGCTCTTCAGGATCTGGGCGCCGACCCCGATGTCGCGCCAGCGCTGCATGCGGCTGCGCGCGCTGTTGTGCTTTTCGCCGGCCTCTGGTGTCGCCGAGATCGGCGCGTTGTCCGGGCGCAGCAACTCGTCGGCGGCCGGGTTGCGGATCACGATCAGGATGCCGCGGCCTTCGCGCTTGAATTGTCCGATCGCATTCTCGAACCAGGTGGCCTGGTTGACCGCGCGGCGCAGCATGTCGACGACGGGCTGTTCACGGTGGATGCGGCAGGGAACGTCGACGCCATCCTCCACGTCGCCGAACACCGCCACCACATGCTGCAGTGTCTCGAACGGCGACTGGAACGCGTAGGCAGCGGCCTTCATGCCTTCGACCGCCAGCTCGCGCGGACCGATCTTCTCCAATAGCTGCTCGGTCTGCATGCGGTACTGGATTAGGTCCTCGATGGTGACGATCTTGAGTTTGTGCTCCGCCGCGAACTTGAGCAGCTCCGGCAAGCGCTTCACCGTGCCGTCATCATTCACGACTTCGGCGAGAACGCCAACCGACTCAAAGCCGGCGAGCCGCGCCAGGTCGGTCGCCGCTTCGGTGTGGCCGGAACGGGTCAGCACGCCCCCGGCGCGGGCAATCAGCGGAAAGACATGGCCGGGACGCAGGAAGTCGCTGGCGCCGCAATTGTCGTTGGCGAGGGCGCGCGCGGTGTTGGTACGCTCCTCGGCCGAGATGCCGGTCGTCATGCCGACGCGGTAGTCGACGCTGACGGTGAAGGCGGTGCGCATCGGGTCCAGGTTGTTCGCCACCATGGGGTCGAGATGGAGGCGCTGCGCGCGCTCCGCGGTCATCGGCACGCAGATGATGCCGCTGGTGTGACGGATCATGAACGCCATCTTCTCCGGCGTCGCCGCGCCGGCCGCCATGATGAGGTCGCCCTCGTTCTCGCGGTCGGTGTCGTCGACCACGATCACCAGTTCTCCCTGGCGCATGGCGGCGATGGCGTCCTTGATGGTGTCGAGTTTCATGATCGTCCCGGTGTGGTGCTTCGGCGGGACTTCTTGGCCGCGAAGCCGGTGGGGATCAAGCGAATTTCACTTGCGCTCGGCTTTCAGGAAGCCGGCCAGGACATCCGGGCTCATGCCTGCCTCCTCGGCGATGCGCTTGGCCAGGGTCGCAGCCGCTCCGCGGATGGTGCCGTTGGGCCGGTCGAGCCAATAGGACACCGGATTGAGCACAGTCCGTTGGTCGACCTGGACCAACCGGCCGCTCTCCATCGGCCCGTGCACCAGGGGCGGCCGCGCCAGCGCAACGCCGAGGCCGCAGGCAGCTGCATCCAGCACCAGATTGTAGTCCTCGAACCGGCGGTCCTGCGGGCGCGGCCGGTAGTCGAGGCCGTGGGCCGCGAACCAGGCGCGCCAGCCGGAGGCATCGGAATCGTGGATCAGGGGCGCTGCCAGCAACCGCTCCGGGTCGCCCGAGCCGATGCGCTTGGCAAGGTCCGGGGCCGCGATCGGGAAGCACCATTCCTCGAACAGCTTCACGGACAGGCGCCCCGGCAAGCCGCCGCGGCCGCAGCGGACGGCGAGGTCCACGCCGGTATCGGCGAGGTCCACGGTGCGCTGGTCGATGAGCAGGATGACCCTGAGCGGCGGGTTGCCCGCCTCGAACCGCGCCACCCGCGGCATCAGCCACAGGCTGCACACGGACGGCATGGAATTGACCCGCACCACCGCCGGCCCGCGCGGCTCGCTCCAGCGGTCGGAGGTGTCGGCGATGAGGGCAAAGGCTTCCTGGGTGCGCTGGAACAGGCGCTGGCCCTCCGGCGTCAGGGCGATGCCCCGGGCTTGGCGCTCGAAGACCCGGAGGCCCAGCCAGCCCTCCAGCCGGGCGATCCGGCGGCTGATGGCGCCATGGGTCAGGTTGAGCGTGCTGGCGGCCGCCGAAAAGCTGCCGGCCCGCGCTGCCGCCTCAAAGGCGCGCAGGGTGTCGAGCGGGGGCAGGGTTTCCAAGCTGTGAGCCATGCGCACAGCTCAGTCGTTAATTGCTCGTTTGTCAATAGGCTGGCCCCGCCTTTAAGTCCCAGGGGTCGCTTTCAAAAAGGGCTTTCCCAATGAGTGTCATCACCGACCGCCCAGCCGCCGGCCGCTCCTTCGACCCCGCCACGGCGACTGCCATCCTGGTCACCATCGTGGCCTGGGCCTCCGCCTTTCCCGCCATCCGGGCGGGGCTGGTCGCCTTTGGGCCATTGGAGCTCGGGGCGGCGCGGTTCGCCATTGCGGCGGTTCCGGCGGCCCTGTTCCTGCTGATCACCCGGCCAGCGCTGCCGCGTTGGTCGGAGGCGTGGCGCTTCTTCGTCGGCGGGCTGTTCTTCGTCGCGCTCTACACCACGCTGCTCAATCTCGGCGAACAGACGGTGTCGGCGGGACCGGCGAGTTTCATCATCAACGTCAATCCGATCATCACCGCGGCGATGGCCATGATGTTCCTCGGCGAGCGCTTCGGCCGCGGCGCGTGGCTGGGCACCGCGGTGTCGTTCGCCGGCATCGGCCTGATCGCGCTCGGCGAAGGCGACGATCTGCGGATCGACGCCGGCGCGCTGCTCATCCTCGGCTCGGCCTTCTGCAACTCGATCACGACGGTGGTGCAGAAGCCGCTGTTCGCACGGCACCGGCCACTCACGGTGTCCGCCTGGAACATGGTGATCGGCGCGCTGCTGCTGGCACCGTTCGTGCCGAGCGCCCTGGCGCAAGGTCAGGTGGCTTCGACCGAAGGGCTGGTGGCTGCGATCTATCTCGGCATCGTGCCCAGCCTCATCGCCTATGCGAGTTGGAACATCGTGCTGTCGCGTCTGCCGGCGGGCCGCGCCTCCAACTTCATGTATTGCGTGCCGCCCGTCGCGACGCTGATGGGCTTCGCGTGGCTCGGCGAGGCACCCTCGGCGCTGAGCCTGGTCGGCGGCGCGATGGCGCTGGGCGGTGTGATCCTGGTCAATCTCAGGAAGCAGGGAACCTAGGACGCGGTGCGGGGCCGGATGTTGTAGGCGCCCACCAGCACAAGCATGGCGACGATGGCGGGCGCGATCCAGAACCAGGACTCGTTCGCCGCCGTCGCTGCGGCGGAGGCCCAGGCGACGGACGAGAAGGCTTCGGCGAAGGTGGCGATGCGCGAGGAGGTCTGGCGCCGGCGGAAATAGCGCCGGCGCGCCTGGCTGCGGAACCAGATCTGAATCAGCGTAGAGGAGAAAGCGGCCACCAGGATGCCGGTCGCGACGATCAGCGCCATGCTCCAGGAACGGCTGAAGATGCCGATCAGGAACGGTGCGAAGATCGCGAGCACCGCGATTAGCACCGCTTCCACCTTCGCGACCAGATGCCGCCGCGGCGAGACCGGTGCGGTGGCGATGAGATCGGGCGCATCCTCGCCCGAGACCGCGAGCCAGGCGAGGCCGCCACCCAGCTGCCCCGCCGCCATGGTGAGCACGGGCGCCAGCACGATCAGCGCGCCGCGGCTGTCGCCGTAGAAGCGCCACAGCAGCAGCGCCGCCGGAATGAGGTAGAGCAGCTGCATCAAGGTCTGCGAAGCGAGCCATGGGTCACGGAACAGCAGCACCCACTCCTTGCGCTGGAGCAGCTGCCGCGACGAGGTGGTGCGGAACAGGCGTGTGCTCCAGGCTCGCCGGTTGCCGCCATGATGGACGCTGGCGGTCGCGATGGCATAGCCGCCGAGGCGGCCGGATAGCAGAGTCATCGGAACGATCAGGACGATCGCAGCGGCGAGCACCGTGATGACGAGGTCGGGTCCGCTGCCCAAGAGCGCCCGGGCCGGGATCCACAACGCACTATCGGCATCCGGCATGCGGGCCAGCACCAGGTCGGACCCGAACAAGGTGCTGGGCGACAAGGTGCCGATCGACAGGATCGCGACCGCCTGGATGCCGATGATGAAGGCCGAGCCCACGATCGCGGATGCGACCTGCGAGGCGAAACGGGTGCGCTTCGGGCCGAGCGTATCGAACAGGACCGAGGCCATGGTCAGCGCGATGCCGGTGGTGATCGCGGCCGCGGCAACCGCGATGCCGAGGCCGGTGAACCAGTGCGGGCCGCCGAATAGCGCGAGCACGTTGATCGCGGGCAATGCGATCACCAGCGCCATCATGGTGGTCGAGACCGCGATCGCAAGCACGCGGATCGCGAAGATGCGGCGCAGCGACGCGGGAGAAGAGCGGAACAGGTCGAGGTCGCCGCGGCCATAGAACAGGCGCGTCACCTGCTCGAGCGCCTGCGACAGCAACAGGAAGAAGATCAGCAGAAAGCTGCCGGTGATGGAGGTGAAGCCGGGCGTGCCCACCTCCAGCGTCATTTTCGCATGGCGGCCGACCACGCCGAACGCGATCAGGTGTAGGCCGAGCCCCAGCACGATGAAGGTGATGATGACGTTGCGCCCGCGCCACCGCCCACCGCCGGTCATCAGGTAGCGCAGGTCGCGCCAGGCAAGTCGTCCCTCGTGGCGCGCGAACCAGAGCCAGGACCCGGGCGCCGTCAAGGCTGCGGTCGTCGCGGCCGTCGCTGCTGCGGTCGTGGCGTCTGTCACTGGGCCGGCTCTTGCTCGGCGACCAGCGTAAGGAACACGTCTTCCAGGCTGGTGTTGCTGGAGCCGGATTGCTTGCGCAGCTCCTCGAGCGTGCCTTCGGCGATCAGGCGGCCGCGGGATATGACGCCGATCCGCTCCGCCATGCGCTCGGCGACTTCCAGGATATGCGTGGTCAGGATGACGGTGCAGCCCTGGCGCACGCGCGCCAGCAGCGCGTCCTTGACCAGTCGCGCGGCGCGGGCATCGAGGCCGGTCAGCGGCTCGTCGAGGATGATGAGTTTCGGTTCATGGACCAGTGCGCCGGCCAGCGCCACCTTCTGCCGCATGCCCTTTGAGAAATCCTCGCAGCGCTCGTGCGCGTGCGGCTTCAGCTCCAGCCACTCGAGCAGGTCTGCCGATTTCTTGTCGGCCACGGCCGGGTCCATGCCCCACAGCCCGGCGACGAAGGCGAGGTATTCGGTGGGCGAGAGCTTGTCGTAGATCATCGGCTCGTCGCTGACCCAGGAGGTGATGCGCTTGGCGGCGACCGGATCGGCCAGGGCGTCGATGCCGAAGATCGAGACCGTGCCGGCATCCGGCTGCATCAGGCCGGCCACCATGCGCAGCGTCGTGGTCTTGCCCGCGCCGTTCGGGCCGAGCAGCGCATAGAACTCGCCCTGGCCGACCTTGAGGTCGAGGCCGTCTACGGCGGGGCGCTGGAAGATCTTGCGCAGGCCAGTGACCCGCAGCGCCGACACGGTTCGTTCCATATTCACTGGGGTTGCTCCGATCGCGCTGTTTCCGGGCCAGAATCCGGGACTTACGCAGCACCAAAGAGAGTTGCCGGGCGGGGTTAAATATTCGTTCACGGCAGCCGATGGGGCCGACGTCTGGAGCACTTTTGCATCCTATAGTCAGATTCTTGGGAACGAATCTTGGCCGAAACGGTTCTGGTCTGGCTGGAGTCTAATTAGGGCTTTTGTCGGGGAATGAGGGGCTTAGGCAAAAATTCTAGGATAAATGCGCCTATCGGTTGGGACGCGCTGCCCATGCGCCTGTCCCAGCATACCGGTGAGCCGCGTTTCCGACCGCCTCCGGTCCATCCCGAGCCATGTTGCACGTGCGTCGGATTTCTGGAGCCGGTCAATGCCAAGCACCAAGCGTTCTCCCCGGGTTGAGCCCAACGGTTCGCATGACGTGAACCAAGCGGCCGCCGGGATTCCCTCTGCCGCCGACCTCGAGGATCCGACCGGCGCCATGCGCAACCTGCTGCATGCGTTGCAGGCGATGCGCGTGGGCGACTTCTCGGTCCGCCTGTCGCGCGACCAGGTCGGCCTCGCCGGCAAGATCGCCGACACCTTCAACGAGATCGTGGCCGCCAACGAGCGGATGGCGCAGCAGCTGGAGCAGGTGGGCGAGGTTGTCGGCCGGCAGGGCAAGACCCGCAAGCGCGTGCGCCTGGGGTTGCCGACCGGCGCCTGGGGCGAGATGGAAGGCTCGATCAATACGCTGATCGATGACCTGCTGTGGCCCACGACGGAGCTGACCCGCGCGGTGTCGGCGGTGGCTCAAGGCGACCTGCTGCAGACGGTGCAGCTCGAGGTCGACGGCCGGCCGCTGAAGGGCGAGTTCCTGCGCTCCGCCACCATCGTCAACACCATGATCAAGCAGCTCAGCGTGTTCACCTCGGAAGTGACGCGCGTGGCCCGCGAAGTCGGCACCGACGGCAAGCTGGGCGGCCAGGCGCAAGTCTCGGAAGTCACCGGCGTGTGGAAGGACTTGACCGAGAGCGTCAATTCCATGGCCAACAACCTGACGGCGCAGGTCCGCAACATCGCCGACGTCACCATCGCCGTCGCCATGGGCGATCTTTCCAAGAAGATCACCGTCGACGTGCGCGGCGAGATCCTGCAGCTGAAGGAGGCCATCAATACGATGGTCGATCAGTTGCGCTCTTTCGCTTCGGAAGTGACGCGTGTGGCGCGCGAGGTCGGTACCGAAGGCAAGCTGGGCGGCCAGGCGCTGGTGCCGGGCGTCGCGGGCACCTGGAAGGACCTAACCGATTCCGTGAACGCGATGTGCGGCAACCTGACCGACCAGGTGCGCAACATCGCGCAGGTGACGACCGCGGTGGCACGCGGCGACCTGTCGCGCAAGATCACGGTCGACGTGCGCGGCGAAATCCTCGAGCTCAAGGACACCATCAACACGATGGTGGACCAGCTCAACGCCTTCGCTCGGCGAGTCAGCCAAGCTGTTCGGGCCTGCACAGACGAACGCCGGAAGAAAAA
>DATEOK010000343.1:0-2968 GCA_035274225.1 Dongiaceae bacterium | reverse complement strand
GCTACATGCGCTCGCTCGCCTGAAAGTCATCATGGCAGATATCATTCTCGACCGCGTCAGCAAGATCTATCCGAACGGCGTGCCGGCCGTGCGCGAGGTGTCGCTCGACATCAAGGATGGCGAGTTCATGATTTTCCTTGGTCCGTCCGGCTGCGGCAAGTCGACCACGTTGCGCATGATCGCCGGGCTGGAGTCCGTCACCTCGGGACGACTCAGCATTGGCGGCCTGGTCATGAACGACGTCGATCCCGCCGACCGCAACATCGCGATCGTGTTCCAGAACTACGCGCTCTATCCGCATATGAGCGTCGCCGGCAACCTGGCGTTCGGCCTGCAGCTGCGTCATGTGCCGAAGGCAGAGATCGACCGGCGCATCGCCGACATCGCCGCGATGCTCGGCATCAGGGAGCTGCTCGAGCGCAAGCCCGCGCACCTTTCGGGCGGCCAGCGGCAACGTGTGGCGCTGGGCCGCGCCCTGGTGCGCGAACCCAAGGCCTTCCTGCTGGACGAGCCGCTGTCCAACCTCGACGCCAAGCTGCGCGCCTCGATGCGCACCGAGCTGGTCAAGCTGCACCAGAAGCTCGGCACCACCATCGTGCATGTGACCCATGACCAGGTCGAGGCCATGACCATGGGCCAACGCATCTGCATCATGAAGGACGGCGAGATCGTGCAGGTCGGCGCGCCGATGGAGGTCTATCGCAATCCCGCCGACATCTTTGTCGCCGGTTTCCTCGCCAGCCCGCCGATGAACCTGGTGGCGGGACGGCTGGAGCCGGAGGCGGGCAGGCTTGCGGCGATCGCCGGCAATGCGCGCTTCGCGCTGCCGCAGCCGCTGGCTGGCGCCTATGGAGCGCAGTCCGGCAATCCTGTGACGCTGGGTCTGCGGCCGGAGGATTTCCACCTGTCGGCCGGCGACCTGAAGCAGCCGCAGAGCGTGCCGGTGACCGCCGTCGCGACGGAAGTCCTGGGGCCGGAGGTGATCCTGGTGTGCGAATTGGGCGGCAGGGGCGGTCCGGAGATCATGGTGCGCTGCCCGCGCGATTTCACTGCCGCGCCGGGCCAGGCGCTCACCCTGCACTACGACCTCAGCCAGATCCATTTGTTCGATAAGACCACGGGCAAGGCCCTGCAGCGGCCGCGCATCATTTGACGGAGACTACCCATGAAACTGAAAGCCACCTTCGGCCATGACAAGCCGATCGTCGCGATGGTCCACTTGCCGCCGCTTCCCGGCTCCCCGCTCTACGATCCCAAGGGCGGCATGCAGAAGATCGTCGAGTCCTGCGCCAAGGACATCGAGGCGCTGCAGTCCGGCGGCGTCGACGCGGTGATGTTCGGCAACGAAGGCGACCGGCCGTATCTGCTGAAGGCCTCGCCCTCGACGCTCGCGGCCATGAGCTACGCCATCGGCGAGTTGAAGCGATCGATCAAGGTTCCGTTCGGCGTCAACTATCTGTGGGATCCGGTGGCGACGGTGGCGCTTGCCATCGCCAGCGGCGCCAGGTTCGCGCGCGAGATCTTCACCGGAGTCTACGATTCCGACATGGGTTTGTGGGCGCCGGATGCCGCGGGAGCGCTGCGCCTGCGGACCGACGGCCATCGCCAGGATCTCGTGCTGATGTACAATATCAACGCGGAGTTCGCCGCGCCGATCGGCGACCGCTCGATCGCCCAGCGGGCCAAGAGCGCAGTCTTCTCCTCGCTAGCCGACGTTATCCTGGTTTCGGGGCCGATGACCGGCCAGCCGGCGGAAAGCGCCGACCTCAAGCGCGTGAAGGACGCGATCCCGACGACGCCGGTCTTCGCCAATACCGGCGTCAACCTCGACAACGTCGCGGATGTGCTATCGATTGCCGACGGCGCGGTTATCGGCACGCATTTCAAGGTGGACGGCAATACCTGGAATGCGGTGGACAAGACGCGCGTCAAGCGCTTCATGGACAAGGTGCGCAAGCTGCGATAGGCGACCATGCCCCTGCTGCTCGGCCTCGATATCGGTACGACCTCGACTATCGGCATCCTGATCGATGACGCAGGTGGAACGATCGCGGTCGAGAGCAGGCCGGTCACCCTCCACTCCGACCACGCCAACTGGGCGGAGGAGGAGACAGAGGAATGGTGGCGCAACGTCGGCGAGATCTGCCGCGCGCTGGCCGCCAAGGCCGGAGACACCATTGCGGCGGTTGGCGTGACCGGCATGCTTCCGGCCGTCATCCTGGTCGATCAGGCGGGCCGGCCGCTGCGCCGCTCGATCCAGCAGAACGACGCGCGTGCGACTGCCGAGCTGGACGCGTATCGCGCCGCGATGGACGAGTCCGATTTCCTGTCCTTGACCGGCACGGGCTACAGCCAGCAGCTGGTCGGGCCGAAATTGATGTGGCTGCGAACCCACGAGCGGGAAGTGTTTGGGCAAGCCAAGCACGTCCTGGGTGCGTCCGACTACATCACCTACCGCCTGTGCGGCAGTCTGCAGGTTGAGCACAATTGGGCCCTCGAATCCGGCTTCGTGAGCATCGCGACCGGAGCCTATGACGGTCGGCTGATCGGCCTTGCCGCCATCGAACCCAGCCTCTTGCCGCCGATCCGCAAGAGCCACGAAATCGTTGGAAGCATCACTGCCGAGGCTGCGCTCCATACCGGCCTCAGCGCCGGTACGCCGGTGGTGGCGGGCTGCGCGGACCATGTCGCCTCCGCTTTCGTGTGCGGCGCCGCGCGCAACGGCGATCTCGTGATCAAGTTCGGCGGGGCGGGGGACATCCTGCTGTCCTCCGACGCGCCGGTCGCCGACCGGCGTCTGTTCATCGACTATCACATCGTCCCGGGCCTCTATTTTCCGAACGGCTGCATGGCGGCGAGCGGGACCTTTCTCAACTGGATCGTCCGGAACTGGGCCGGCGGAGAGGTGGATGCAGCGCGCGCCGGCGGCATGTCGATCCACCAGTGGCTGGACCGCCGGGCGATGGAA
>DATEOK010000342.1:0-4876 GCA_035274225.1 Dongiaceae bacterium | reverse complement strand
ACCGGCTCGGCGTCACCGGCGCCAGCTACGGCGGCTACATGACGGGCTGGGCCGTTGCGCGCACCAACCGGTTCAAGGCGGCGGTCATGGTCTCCGGGATCTCCAACCAGTGGAGCTGCCACTATTCCTGCAACCACGATTTCGGCGAGTTCATCGTCGGCGGTCCGCTCAAGGACGAGCGGTTCCGCAAGCTCGCCATCGACCGCTCGCCTTTGTTCCGCCTCGACAAGCCGACGACGCCGACGCTGATCGTGCATGGCGAGCTCGACCGCTGCACGCCGCTGGGTCAGGGGCAGGAATTCTACAGCGCCTTGCTGGAGCACGGCGTACCGGCCGAGCTGGTGGTCTATCCGCGCGAAGGTCACGGCTTCCAGGAGCGCGCCCACCGCCTGGACAAGGCGCGGCGCGTCACTGCCTGGTTCGACCGCTATGTGAAGGCGGCGCGATGAACCGCTCGGGCGTCGCGCGGCTGATCCTGATGCGGCTCGCCGTCGCGGTGCCTTTGCTCCTGATCATCTCGTTCGGCATCTTCTCGCTGGTGCACCTGGCGCCGGGCGATCCGGTGCGCGCGCTGCTTGGCACGCGGCCGTCCGACCCGGAGACGCTGGCCAACCTGCGCGAGCGCTATCATCTCGACGATCCTTTCGTCGTGCAGTACGGCAAGTGGCTGGGCCAGGTCATGCAGGGCGACCTCGGCCGGTCGATCAGCGGCAACCGCCTGGTCCTCAGCTCGATCAAGGAGCGGGCCGGCGTCACCATCTATCTCTGCGTCGTCAGCACCGTGATCGTGCTGGTCGCCGGCATCCTGCTCGGCGCGCTCGCTGCGTTCCGGCGCGGCGGACGGTTGGATCGCTTCGTCGTGATGTTCGGGGTGTTCGGCATATCCTCCCCCGCTTTCGTGACCGGCATTTTCCTGCTCTATGTGTTCGGGGTGGTGCTGGGCTGGTTCCCGACCTTCGGCTCGGGCCGCGGTTTCATCGACCGCTTCTGGCATCTCACCCTGCCATCGCTGGCGCTCGCGCTTTCGATCATGGCGATCGTGGTCAAGATCACGCGCACGTCGATGATCGAGGTGATGGACCGCGACTATGTCGCCTTCGCCCGTGCCCGCGGCATGAGCATGATGCGCATCACCTTTGCCTACATCCTGCGCAACGCCCTCATCCCGGTGGTGACGGCGGGCGGCATCATCGTCATCGGGTTCCTCGCCAACGCCATCTATGTCGAGGTGACCTTCGCGATCCCCGGCCTCGGCTCGCTGATCGTGGACGCGGTGCAGAAGCGCGACATCCCGCTGATCCAGGGCACGACATTGGTGTTTGCCGTGTTCGTGGTCGCGATCAACCTGCTGGTCGACGTGATCTATACCCTGATCGACCCGCGCATCCGTTTTGGCGCGGTGCAATCATGAGCCTGCACGTCGAGGAGGCCAAGACGCCTGGCCGGGCGCCGCGCATGACGGTCTCGATCGGGATCGCGGTCTGCTTCTGCATCATGGCGGTGGTCGTCATCTGCGCCCTGTTCGGCAGCAGCGTTGCACCCGACTCGCCCTTCACCCAGCGGCTGGAGGTCGGCGACATTCCGCCGTCGGCCGCGTTCCTGGCCGGCACCGACCTGCTCGGCCGCGACGTGCTCTCGCGAGTCATCTATGGCGCCTGGACCGCGCTGGTCGGGCCGATCGTCGTCGCCGTGGGCGGCTGGACGATTGCGACCGTGCTTGGCCTGATGGCCGGCTATCTCGGCGGCTGGGTCGATTCAGCGATCATGCGCTGGGTCGACTTCATGCTGGCGCTCCCGGCGCCGCTGATCGCCATCGTGGTGGTGGGCGTGGTCGGCGGCGGCTACTGGACGGCCGTCATGGTCCTCATCATCCTGTTCACCGCACCCGACACCCGCATCGTGCGCAGCGCGGTGCTGGAGCAGCGGCCACGGCCCTATATCGACGCCGCGCGCGCCCTCGGCATCTCGAAGACCCGCATCTTGTTCGTCCACATCCTGCCCAACGTGCTGCCGCTCATCCTGGCCTACGTGGTGCTGGATTTCGCCTTCGCGCTGGTCAACCTGGCAGGCCTTTCGTTCCTTGGTCTCGGCGTAGAGCCGGGCACGCCGGACTGGGGCCGCATGTTGTTCGAGAACCGCACCATCCTGTTCACCAACCCGGTGGCGCTGCTGCTGCCCGCCGCCATGGTGATCCTGACCGCGGTCAGCATGAACCTGATCGGCGACTGGCTGTTCGAGCGGCTGACGCGATGAGTGGGAGAAGCCCGGCCGCGCCCCTGCTGGCGGTGCGCAATCTCGCCATCTCCGCCGCCGGGTCCGCTATCACCACCGGCACCAACTTCGAGATCGGCCGCGGCGAGACCGTCGCCATCGTCGGCGAATCCGGATCGGGCAAGTCGCTGACCGCCAAGGCGATCGCGCGCCTGCTGCCCCAGGGCGTGACCGCCACTGGCAGCATCCTCTATGACGGCATCGACCTCATGAACCAGCCGGAGCGCGACATGCGTGCGGTCCGCGGCCGGCGGCTGTCGATGATGCTGCAGGACCCTTTCACCATGCTGAACCCGCTGATGAAATCGGGCCTGCACATCGCGGAGGTGCTGCGCGGCCGGCCCGAGTTCCGCGGCCGCGCCGCGCTGAAGGCCGAGGTCGCGCACCGGCTGGGCGAGGTCGGCATCACCGATCCCGACGTGGCCGAGCGCATGCCGTTCCAGCTGTCCGGCGGCATGAGCCAGCGCGTGGCGCTCGCCGCCGCACTGGCCAACGATCCGGAACTGCTGATCGCCGACGAGCCCTCGACCGCGCTCGACGTCACCACCCAGGCCGAGATCATCAAGCTCCTGAAGCGCGTGCAGCAGGCGCGCGGGATGAGCCTCATCCTCATCACCCACAATCTCCGCCTCGCCTTCTCCACGTGCGACCGCATCTATGTGCTCTATGCCGGCTCGCTGTTGGAGGTCGGCACCGCGCGTGCGGTCGAGGAGGATCCGTTCCATCCTTATACGCTCGGTCTGCTGCTGTCGGAGCCGCCGGTCGACAAGCGGGTGCCGAAGCTGATCGCCATTCGGGGAAAGGTGCCGCGCGCCGACACGGTAATGGGCCGCTGCACCTTTGCCGACCGTTGCGACTGGGCGAAGGACGAATGCCGCGCCGCGACTCCGCCGCTGGCGGAGCTGGCGCCAGGCCGCCTCACCGCCTGCATCCGCCGACCTGAGATCGCGCCGGAGATGCGCGCGCTGCGCGGCGCGGCCCTTGACCATGCCGCGCCAACGCCGCAGCCTGAATCAGCGACCCAGCCGATCGTGCGCGCATCGGCCGTGGTGAAGGACTTTGCCGGTCGACAAGGGCGCGTCGTTCAGGCGCTAAAAGGCGTCACCATCGAGATCGAGCCCGGCGAGAGTGTCGGGTTGGTCGGCGAGTCCGGTTCCGGCAAGACCACGCTCGGGCGGACGCTCGTGGGGCTGGAGACGCCGACGCGCGGCAAGATCGAGATCGCGGGGATCGACGCGTCGGACTTTGCGGCAATGAGCGGCAGCGACCGCGCCGCCACCCGCCGCACCATCCAGATGGTGTTCCAGGACCCCTATTCGACGCTCAACCCGCGCCATTCGGTGCGGCGCAGCCTCAGCGAAGCGATCGGCACCATCGGCCGCTTCAACGCCTCGGAGGTCGACGCGCGCGTCGCGGAGCTGTTGCGCGAGGTGGGCCTGCCGGAGGACTACGCCGGCCGGCGGCCGTCCTCGCTCTCCGGCGGCGAGCGCCAGCGCGTGGCGATCGCGCGGGCGCTGTCGGTCAATCCGAAGATCCTGGTATGTGATGAGCCGGTCTCCGCACTTGACGTCTCGGTGCAGGCGCAGATCCTCAACCTGTTCAAGCGGCTGCAGCAGGAGCTGGGCCTGTCCTACCTGTTCATCACGCACGACCTGGCGGTGGTGCGCCAGGTCGCCCAGCGCATCTACGTGCTCTACCTGGGTGAAGTTGTGGAGTATGGCAGCGCCGAGGAAGTGATCGCCCGCCCGCAGCATCCCTACACCAGGCGCCTGATCGACTCGATCCCGCGCTGAAGGAGATCAGAATGCTTGTGCTGAATGGCAATGAGATCCGGCGACTGGTCACGATCGCGGATCTGATCGAGCCGATCACGGCCGCGATGGCCGGCGTGTCGCGGCGCGAGCCGCAATTACCGCTGCGCCAGGCGATCCCGCTGGGGGGCGCCGACAAGTTCGGCGTCATGCCGGGCGCCCTCGGCGGCGATGCGACCTATGGCGCCAAGCTGCTGAGCCTGTTCCCGCGCAATCCCGACCGCGGCCTGTCGTCGCACGCCGGCGTCATGCTGGTGTTCGACCGCGAGACCGGCCTGCCGAAGGCCTGCCTCGATGCCTCGGTGCTGACCGCCCTGCGCACCGCCGCAGCCAGCGCGGTCGCGACGCGGCTGCTGGCGCGCCCCGATGCAAAGCGCCTCGCCATCATCGGCGCGGGCGAGGAAGCCGAGGGGCACGTGACCGCGATGCGCGCGGTGCGGCCGCTCGAGCAGGTCGTCGTCTGGTCGCGCGACCGCGCCAAGACCGAGGCCTTCGCCCGCAAGCACGGCATCGCCGCAGCCCCGACGATGGCGGCGGCGCTGACCGGTGCCGACATCATCTGCACCACCACCTCTGCGACCGAGCCGTTCCTGTCTGCCGCCATAATACCTCTGGGCGCCCACCTCAACGCCGTTGGCGGCAGCATGCCCTACCTGCGCGAGCTGCAGCCGGATTGCGTGCCGGCGCTCGGCTTCTTCACCGACTACCGCCCTTCGTTGGAAGCACAGGCCGGCGAAGTGATCGACGCCCGCGCCCAGCGCCTCGTCCCCGCCGACTGGCAGGCGACCGAGATC
>DATEOK010000341.1:0-16365 GCA_035274225.1 Dongiaceae bacterium | reverse complement strand
GACTCATCAACATGGCACTGGGCATGATCGGACTGGGTCCGGTCGAGGCCCTGATGTATACCCAGCTCGCCTCCGGCCTGGCGCTGGTCTACCTCTTCATCCCCTTCATGGTGACCGCGATCTACCTGTCGCTGGTCAACTTCAATTTCGAGCTGCTGGAGGTCGCGAAAATCAACGGCGCCAGACCCTGGCGCGCGTTCGTCGAGATCACCTGGCCGCTGAACTGGCTCGGCACCGCGATCGGCATGATCCTGGTCTTCATCCCGTGCCTCGCTAACGCGCTGACGCCGCGCTTCCTCGGCGGGCCGGATGCGACCTCGTTCGGCATGAGCCTGGCGCAGCAGTTCGGCGAGACCGGCACCTGGGCGCTCGGCTCGGCGATGGGCGTGGCGCTGTTCGGCGCCTCGCTGCTGGTCATCCTCGCCCTCAAGCCGACGATCCGCCTCAAGCGCAGCGGCTTCACCGGAGCCATGACCCAATGAGCGCGCCGCGGGCCCAGGTCGCCACGGTCTCGATGTCGGTCGGATTGGCGGCGATCTACGTCTTTCTCTACGCGCCGATCCTCTACGTCATATACACCTCGTTCGCCGCCGACATCGTGTGGCCGTTCCCGCCGTCGTTCACCCTGTCGGGCTATGACGATCTGTTCGCCAGCTCGCTCTATGGTGAAGCACTGGCGAACAGCCTGACCCTGGCGGCCGGCAGCGCCGCGCTGTCGACCGTGCTGGCTGGAGCGGGGGCCATCGGCGTCCTGCGCTACCGCTCGCGCCGCCGGGGTCTGGTGCTGTTCCTGTTCATCGCGCCCTTGTTCGTCGCCGACCTGCTGATCGGCATCTCCGTGCTCGCCTTCAACGCACGCGTCCTCGGCCTGCCGGGCAACCTCTTCTCCGCCATGGCGGCGAACGCGGTGCAGGGGACCTCGTTCGGGTTCCTGATCATCCTGGCGCAGCTGGTGCGCTATAACTGGGACATGGACGACGCGGCGATGGTGTTCGGCGCGCGGCCCTGGCGCTGCTTCTGGGAGATCACGCTGCCGACGATCTGGCCCTCGCTGCTCGGCGCCTATCTCATCAGCTTCATTCTGGCGTTCAACAACCTCGAGATCTCGTTCTACAATCTCGGCGCCATTCCGACCTTGCCGTCGGTGGCGTGGGGCTCGCTGCGCTTTGGATTGGGCCCGGAGCTGTTCGCGCTCGCCGCGCTCGTCAACTTCTTCGTGTTCGTCGTGTTCGCGGTCATGTACGGGCTGATGCGCACCGGCCTCGTCAAGTTCGGCTACCGCGGCCGCTAGCTGACGTCGACGTTCGCCTGCAGCAGCGCCTTGCGCAGGTCGCCCTCGGGTCGGGTATCGCACAGCAGGTGATCGATCTCGGCCAGGGGGCAGACCGTATGGCTATGCCGGCTGTCCAACTTGGTGTGATCCAGCACCAGCACATTCTCCTCCGCCCGCTCCAGCATCGCGCGCTTGATCGCCGCCGCATCGGCGTTTCCGCTGCTCGGGCCCTTGGCGTCGATGCCGCAGGCGCCGAGGATGGCGAGGTTGGCCCGGAATTTCTGCAGGAAGTCGACCGTGTCGGCGCCGCCGGCCACGCCGCGGTCGCCGTCGTAGCGCCCGGGACAGAAGGTGACGCTGATGGTCGGGTTGGCGCTGAGCAGGGTGGCGGCCGGCAGATTGTTGGTGATGACCGTGATGCGCTGCGCAGCGCGGGCCATGCGCCGCGCGACGTCGAGAGCGGTGGCGCCGCCGTCGATCATCACGACCATGTGCGGCCGCACGAAGCTCAAGGCCAGTGCCGCCAGCTGCTGCCGCTGCGGCACTGCCGGGAGGTCTTGAGCGATCGGGCCGGCGCTGGCATCGGCGGCGTTTGCGGCGCGTTCAGCCAACCCCTCTGCGTGCAGGTGCCGGACATCGTCGAGCGCCGTCACCATGCCTGGAATCCAAAGGTCGTTGCTGGCCCGCAGCGCCGCCAGAATCCGTCGCTGCCGCTCGCGCTTGGCGATCGATCGAGTCTCGCTCATTTGCCCACCACAAGATCACAATGGTCTGCGGCCGGTTCCCGCGCCACTCACGCCGGCCACAGCAATGTTATTTTGCCCCGGCTCGCGCAACCGCCGAGCAATCGGCCTGGATCGCCGCGAGCTGGGACAAAGTGGAACCGAGATTCTTCGCGTAGGAGCCGTCGAATACCGCCGAGCCGATGGTGAAGGCGTCGGCGCCGGCCTCATGTAAGGCCGCGATCTGCTCGCGCGTGGAGACGCTGCCGGCCACGATCAGGTGATGACGGCCGAGGCCGCGACGCGCGGCGCGCACCAGGTCTAGCGGATCGGCCGAAGTGGCGCGGTACGCGAGGAGATCGCTGCCGGCGCAGCCCTGCTCGACGAAGCGTCGGCAATGTCCCTCGACCTGGTCCGGGCGGCCACCGAGCTTGGTCGGATGGCCGGTCGGGAATCCGCAGAACGGGTAGTAGCCGATCTTGTGCGCGCCGATGATCTCCTGGACCCTCGCCACATCCGTCCCGCCCAGCAGCCGGTCGATCCCGAGTTCCACGGCCACTCGCGCCGAATTGAGCGCATCGGCGGGGCTGGTGCTGACCACCTCCATGTATGTGGTCGCGCCCGACTTGCGGATGCGTTCGGCCAGGGTTGCCAGTGTCTTCTTGTCGACCCCCACATCCTTGAACCCGATATGGCGGAGCTTCAGCGGCAGGATCAGGTCAAGGACGGCCAGGCAATCCGTGATGGTCCGGTCCTGGCGGGTGAGCATGAAAATGAAATCCACGGGGCCTCCCGCCACATCACGAGACTGTTGCTTACTAAAGCACAAAACTGCAACAAAGTGCAATTCAAGATAAGTCATTATTGACAAAATCGCTCAATATGCAACATTTTCCAACAACAGGCGGACGACCTTCTGGCGGAGCCGGCGACGGACCTTGAAGGGGTGCCATCGCTTCAAGCGCGGGAGGTGCGGCATGCGGGTGCAACATTCATGAGCCGGCTCAAGCTCAAGGGACTCACGCGAAAATACGGTGGCTTCACCGCGGTCGATGGCATCGATCTCGAGGTCGGCGACGGCGAGTTCGTGACGCTGCTCGGCCCCTCGGGCTGTGGCAAAACCACCACCCTACGGATGGTCGCAGGCTTCATCGAGCCCGACGGCGGCGAGATCTGGTTCGACGACCGGCGCATGACCGACGTGCCGCCGCACAAGCGCAACACCGCGATGGTGTTCCAATCCTACGCGCTGTTCCCGCACATGACGGTCGCGCAGAACGTCGCCTTCGGGCTCAAGATGCGCAATTTGCCGGCGGACGAGCAAACGGCGCGGATCGAGGAAGCGCTGGAGATGGTGAGCCTGCGCGGTCTCGAAGCGCGCCGGCCTGGCCAGCTCTCCGGCGGGCAGCAGCAGCGCGTGGCGCTGGCGCGGGCGATCGTGACGCGGCCCGACATCCTGCTGTTCGACGAGCCGCTGTCCAATCTCGATGCCAAGCTGCGGGAGAAGGTGCGGCTCGAGATTCGAGAGCTGCAGAAGCGCCTCGACATCACCACGCTCTATGTCACCCACGATCAGGCTGAGGCGCTCGCCGTTTCCGACCGCATCGTGGTGATGAACGGCGGGCATATCGAGCAGATCGGCGACCCGGCCTCGATCTACCGGTCGCCGCGCAGCGCGTTCGTGGCCGATTTCCTCGGCGCCGCAAACATCGTGGAGGGCCGTGCCGTCGATGGCGGGCTGATCGAGACGGCTGTCGGCCGTTTCGCCGTCGCCGACGCTGCGGCCGCCGCGAATGGCGCGGTCAAGCTGAGCTGGCGGCCGGAGGACATGAAGCTCGCGGCGACCGGGCCTGCCAACATCCGCGATGCGACGGTGCGCAGCGTGGTGTTCCGCGGCAATTTCGTGGAGCTGGTGGTGGAGATCGGCGGCCACCCATTGCGCGCGCAGCTGGACAGCGATGTCCCCGTCGCCGACGGCGACAGGCTGAGCTTCACCGTCTCCGCCAACCGGATCCGGGTCGTCGCATGACCACCGCGCAGCCCGGGCGGATGATGCTCTTGCTCCTGATCGTGCCCGGCGCGGGCTTCATCTTCCTGTTCCTGTCGGCGGCGATCGCGATGACCTTCCTGCAGAGCATCGGGCTATATTCGCTGGTCGGCGAATCGCGACTGACCGCCGACTATTGGCTGTCCCTGCTCGACAAGGGGTTCCTCGATTCATTCCTGTTCTCGCTCAAGGTTGGCGTCGGCAGTGCCTTCGGCACGCTGCTGTTCGCCTATCCGCTGGCGTTGTTCCTGCGGCGCAAGCGCTTCGGCTCGCGCACCATCGGCTCGATCATCAAGATCCCGCTGTTCGTGCCGGCGCTGGTCGCGGCGTTCCTTATCCTCAACGTGCTGGCCTTCAACGGCATCCTCAACAGCGCGCTGATGGGGCTCGGCGTGATCGACCGGCCGCTGCGCATGCTCAACGACACCTTCGGCTGGAACGTGCTGGCGATCCAGGTGTGGAAGAACCTGCCGTTCCAGCTGCTGATCATCGCCTCGGTGCTGGAGAGCATCCAGACCGACATCGAGGACGCCGCCCGCAACCTCGGCGCCAGCCCGTGGCGCGTCATCCTGCACATCGTCCTGCCGCTGTCGGCGCCTGGGATCCTGATCGCGGTGGTGCTGGTCTTCATCCTGACCTTTGGCGACTACGCGATCACGCGCGTTGCCGGGCCGGTCTATCCATCCTCGCTGTCGGTTCTGATGTACACCGATGCCTTCACGCTGCAGCAATGGGGCATCGCCGCCTGCATCGGCATGGTCATCATCGTTGCCTCGCTCGGCTTCGTCGCGATCTACGCCCGCGCGGCGCGCGTCATCGAGGGGATGGGACGATGACGGCCGACGTGATGACGCTCTCGGTTCCGCGCCGATCGCGGCTCAGCTTCGGGCGCTTCATCGCGCTGCTCATCATCGCGCTGCTGGTGACCTGGACGGCGGTGCCTTTGTTCATGGCGGTGATGTGGTCGCTGGTCAATCCGGACGACCCGTGGTCGCCCCCGGCGGTGCTGCCGCCGAGCCTGTCGCTGGCGCAGTGGGAGTATGTCTTCACCTATTCCGAGATCGTGAAGGCGGTCACCACCAGCTTCATCCTGGCGCCGATCGTCACCATGCTGTCCTTCGTGCTCGCATTGCCGACGGCCTATGCCATCGGCCGCTTCGACTTTCGCGGCAAGGAGGCGCTTCGCATCCTCATCCTGCTGCCGATCGTCATGCCGGCGATGGTGATCGCGATGTTCCTGAGCCGCGTGTTCTACGGCATGGGCCTGTCGCAGACCTTCCTCGGGCTCGTCATCGGCCACACCTTGCTCAGCATGCCGTACATGCTGCGCATCCTGGCGACCGCGTTCGAGGCGATCCCGCAGGACGTGATCGATGCGGCGCGCAACCTCGGCGCCGGCAAGCTGGCGCTGGTGCGGCATGTGCTGATTCCGATGGTGCTGCCGGGCCTCTTCGCCGGCGCGGTCTTCACCTTCATCACCAGCCTCGAGGAGTTCAACCTCACCTTCGTGATCGGCACGCCGACGTTCCAGACCATCCCGACCGTGCTGTTCGACTATCTCGGCTACCACTTCGTGCGCACCAATGCGGCGGTCGTCTCCATCATCCTGATGGTGCCGAGCGTCGCGCTTCTTTTCATCGCGGAACGCTTCCTGAAGACGGAATACCTGTCATCCGCCTTCGGGAAGCTGTGAACAAGTGTGAATGACAGAGCAGGGAGAACCGACATGAACACGAGACGCGTATTCCTCTCCGGTGCGTTGGGCGTGGCAGCCTTGCTTGCCGGGATGTCCGCTGCGCAGGCGGCCGACGATTTGCTGAAGACGCCGTGGGACAAGGTGGTCGAAGCCGCCAAGGCAGAAGGCGAACTCACCTACTACGCCTGGTGGGGCGAGGAGTTCTGGCGCACCGCCGCCAAGGACTTCGAAGCCAAATACGGCATCAAGGTGAATGTCGTGACCGGCGACCGGCCCGCCAACATCGGTAAGGTGGTGGCGGAAGCCTCCAGCGCGACCGGCACGATCGACGCGCTGCTGGTCGGCGGCGTGGAGCTGAAGTCGCTGCTCGATGCCAAGGCGCTGTACGGCCCGCTGGTGGGCGTCATTCCGGATTCCGACAAGTTGGACGGCAAGCTCTCCAAGGTCCAGGAAGGCTACGCCACCAACGGCTATCTGGTGCCGGTCTATCGCAACCAGACCGGCTTCGTGTACGACCCGGAGAAGGTGCCGAATCCGCCGCAGAGCTGGGCTGAGTTCACCGCGTGGCTCGATGCCAATCCGGGGCAGTTCGCGTTCAACGATCCGTCGAAGGGCGGCTCAGGCCAGGCCTTCGTGCAGGCGGCGATCGTCAACATCCTCGGCGATGGGGAGCGCTATGCCGGCGACACCGAGCTCGACGAGAAAAAGGTCGCCGACTGGGGCAAGGTGTGGGACTGGTTCAATGCCAACCAGGACAAGTTCACCATCACCGCCTCAAACAACGATTCGCTCGACCGCGTGAACCAGGGCGAAGTGCTGATGGCGTCGGCCTGGGACGACGACACCTCGGTGTCGCTCGCCAAGGGCACCTTGTTCAAGCGCGCCAAGCTCTACATCCCCTCGCTCGGGATGCCGGGCGGCGGCGACAGCCTCGGCATTCCGGCGAATGCGCCGCACAAGGCGGCGGCGCTGCTGTGGATCGCCTATCTCGTGGAAGCCGACGTGCAGAAGCAGATGAATGCCACCATCGGCAGCTATCTCGCCCGCACCGACATCGCCGGCGAGAATGCGCTCATCCCGGAGGAGCAGCGCCAGAACAACGGCCGCGCCTGGATTCCCGGCGCGTACAAGGGCTACTTCATCCAGGAGTTTGTTGCGCAGGTCCTGCAGAAGTAGGCGAGGCGGGAGCTGGGCTGCCGCCCCGCAGCCCAGCTTTGTCCCATATGCACATCGTCGAACGTACGATGCCGGCGCTACCGGAGCCGGTATCGCACCTGCTCGCCGAGGCTCGCCGCGTGACGGCGTCCCGGGCGGAGCATGACTGGCTCGCCGCCCGCCTGCCATGCCTGCATGCGATCGAGCTGGTCCCGCCGCCGCAACCACGGCCGCTCGGCGGCCGCGTCCGGATCGCGTCCTGGAATGCCGAGCGCTGCAAATATCTGCCGGAAAGCGCTGCATTGCTCGGCGGCATCGGCGCGGACGTCGTGCTGTTGACGGAGCTCGACATCGGCATGGCGCGGTCGGGCAACCGCCACACCGTGGGCGCGCTCGCCGGCATGCTCGGCGCCGGCTACGCATTCGGCGTGGAGTATGTCGAGCTGGGGCTCGGCGACAACCGCGAGAAGGCCTGGCACGCCCACGAAACCAACGCCGTCGGGCTGCACGGCAATGCGATCTTGAGCAAGGCGCCGCTCGAGCGGCCGGCCATTGTGCGGCTCGACGATGGCGCGCGCTGGTTCGCCGGCGAGCAATCGACCAGCGAGCGCCGGATCGGCGCGCGCATGGCGGTGATTGCCAGTGTCGATGCCGGCGGCGCGCCGTTGCTTGCGGCATCGGTCCATCTGGAGAGCAGCACCGATGCGGCCGATCGCGCGGCGCAAGTGACGGTGCTGTTGCGCGCGATCGAGGAGCGTGCCGGCGATCATGCGGTGATCGTCGGCGGCGACTTCAACACCAGCGCCCTGCCGCCCGCCGACGCAGACGGCGGCGCCTGGTTTGACGACGCCGCGTCGTACGAGCCGATGTTCGCCCTGTTCAACGAGGCGGGATATGACTGGCGGACGGCGAACTCGCCGCAGGCGACGGAGCGCATGCGGCCTGACGGCACGCCGGAGGCGCCGTACCGGCGGATCGACTGGTTCTTCACGCGCGGCGCCACGATCCAGCGCGCCTCCACCGCGGCGGCCATCGATGCCGCCGGAGTGGCAATCTCGGACCATGATGTCCTGGTGATCGATATCGCCGCGCGCTAAGCCCCCGGGCTGTGGATTTGACCAAATGGTCATTGGTGTGTCATAAGCCTGACCGAATTAACATCGAGTATAGGATATGAAGCCCATAGACCGGCGAGAGCGCATCGCGGCGATCGTCAAGGAGACGAGCCGCGTCAGCGTGGAGGAACTGGCCCGCCTGCTGGCGACGTCGCACGAGACGGTGCGGCGCGACCTTGCCTTGCTGTCGGAGCGCGGCGTGGTGCGCAAAGTGCATGGCGGCGCGGTCCACACCCAGACGGCACTGGAAAGCCCCTATGGTGACCGCAGCGCCAGCGCCAGGACGGAGAAGCTGGCCATCGCGGAGCGCGCCGCGCTGTTGTTCGAGCCCGGCGACAGCCTGCTGGTGGACGCCGGCTCGACCACCACGGCCTTCGCTGAAGCCCTGGCACGCGCCGGGCATTTCACCGTCATCACCAACTCCATCATGGTGGCGCGCGAGATGTGGAGCGTCTCCAAGCGCAGCGACGTCTACCTGCTGGGCGGCCGCTATTCGGGCGAGAATCACGAAACGGTCGGGCCGCACGCGATCGAGGAGATCCAGCGACTGCACGCCGACCACGCGGTGCTGACCATCGGCGCCATCGATCCCACCGGCATCTTCATGGACTACAACGCCGACGAGGCCTACGTCGCGCGCGCCATGATGGCGAGCGCGCGACAGACGACGGTGCTGGCGGACAGCACCAAGCTCGGCCGGCGCGCGCTGTTCCAGGTGTGCGAGCCGCGCCAGGTCGATCGCCTGGTGACCGACCGCCCACCGCCGCTGCCGCTGGCTGAAGCGCTGCGCCAAGCGGGCGTCGACGTTCTCATCGCCGATGCCAACAACTACGGATAGGCTAGGCTTTTAGTCTTTGAAAGATTGTTGAAATCCACGAACACTGTGCCCGATCAGTCAATATTTCATTGACTCGTCTGACTACTTAGTCATCCTATGCCTCGTGAAACCGCATAAACGGTCGCGCCCCGCTCTGGGGCGATGCAAACGGGGAGATTTGGCATGAGCATTCGTGGACAGAACGGGTATCGGCGCGCACCTGCCATCATCGTGACGGCGGCTTCGCTCACGGCTTTCGGCCTCGCCGGCGCGCAGGCGGCGTGCCCGACGGTGGCTGATCCGCAAGGCCTCACCGGCCAATGGAACGGGCAGGTGGAGGTGGAAGATCTCGCGGCAAAGAATGTGAAGCTGACCTACACGCAGAACCCGATCTTCGACAAGGACGTCGAATCCGGGAAGCTGCCGCGAGTCGAGGACCGCTTGCCGGCGGAGCCGCTGGTGCTGCTGCCGTACGAATCCTGCGGCGTCTATGGCGGAACGCTGAACGGCGTTGCCCGCGCGCCTGAGTCCGGCACGTCCGACATCCTGAGCTGGCGCCAAGTCGCATTGGTGCGTATCGGCGACGACCTCAAGACCATCCAGCCGAATGTCGCGCGCTCCTGGAAATGGGCGGACGACTACAAGTCGATCACCTTCGAGCTGCGCAAGGGCCACAAGTGGAGCGACGGTCAGCCCTTCACCGCCGACGACGTGGTGTTCTTCTTCGAGGACATCGTCAAGAACAAGGAGATGTTCGCAGACACCACCACCGAATGGGGCCTCAACCCCACCGCCGAGAAGATCGACGAGACGCACGTCAAGATCAGCTTCGACGAACCGTTCCCGGGCCTGCTCACCTACATGGCGACCAGCGGCTCCTATTTCACCACCTTCGCGCCGAAGCACCACTTCGCGCAGTATCTGCCGAAATACAATCAGAACGCCGATGCCGACGCCAAGGCGGCCGGCTTCGAGAATTGGGTGAAGGCGTTCGATTCCTACTATGACAAGTGGAAGGACGCCGAGACGCTGACCGCGCACGCGCTGACCGTTCCGACGCTCGAGAGCCACATCATCGAGGTCGAGCCGGACACCCAACACCGCGTGTTCAAGGCCAACCCGTACTACTTCAAGGTCGACAGCCAGGGTCAGCAGCTGCCCTACATCGATCATCACTATGAGCGCTTCCTGAACGTCGAGCTGCAGATGCTGTCGATCATGAACGGCGAGGTCGACTACAAGGCACAGGGCCTCGGCCTCCCCGAGTATCCGACCCTGAAGGAGAAGGAGGCCTCTGGCAAATTCACCGTCCGCATGGCGAACGGCTCGATCGGCCCGGCCATGGCCTTCAACATCACGCACAACGACAAGAAGCTGCGCTCGGTCTACTCGGACCTGCGCTTCCGCCAGGCGATCTCGCACGCGCTCAACCGCGCCGAGATCAACGACGTGATCTATTTCGGCATGGGCAAGCCGAGCCAGGCGCTGCCGGCGCAACTCTCCTTCGCGACCGAAGCCGACGCCAACTACATGATCGACTACGACGTCGCCAAGGCGGGCGCACTGCTCGACGACATGGGCATGAAGAAGGGCGCCGATGGCATGCGCACCTATCCCGACGGATCGCCCTTCACGATCCTGTGGGAGTATTCGACCCAGATGGCCACGCCCGAATTCGTCAAGCTGGTGAGCGACCAGCTGCAGGCGGTCGGCCTGAATGTCAACATCAAGGAATTGACCAGCGCAGCGACCCGCGAGAACGCCAAGGCGGAGACCTCCGACATCAACATGGAATGGGATGTGCCGTATGAGCCGACGCTGATCGCCGACATCAGCCTATACACGCCCTACTATTCGGAGATCAGCCCGCTGTTCGGCGTGAAATGGAAGCAATGGTGGATCAGCAACGGCGCCTCCGGCGAGGAGCCGTCGGCCTGGGCCAAGCGCATGTTCGAGATCGCCAAGGAGTGGAAGACCGTGGTGCCGGGTTCCGACCGCTACATGGAGCTGGGCCGCGAGCTGGTGAAACTCAACCTCGAGAACATGACCATTGTCGGTACCGTCGGCGAGCTGCCGAAGCCGATCATCGTGTCCAACCGGCTGCACAACGTGAAGCCGGAGCTGGGCACCGCGCACTTCAACTTCGGCTACAGCTACGCTTTCCGCGCCGATCAGTGGTATATCCAGGAATAGCATGATGCACGCATTGCCGGGGCGCTGGCCGGAAAGCCGGCCGGCGCCTCGGCGTCACTGCACCCAGCCGGACAGCAAGGGCGCCGCATGATCGCATACCTGGCACGACGCCTCGTCTACATGGTGTTCACGCTGCTGGCGGTGTCGGTGGTCTCCTTCCTGATCGTGCAGAGCGCGCCCGGCGACTTCGCCGAGATCTATGCCGCACGCAAGGCGGCGGCCGGCGCCATCATCAGCCAGGCCGAGATCGAGAATCTGCGCGTCTCGCTCGGGCTTGATCAGCCGTGGCACATCCAGTATTGGCGCTGGATCTCCAACATCGTGCTGCACAACGACTGGGGCACGAGCTGGGAATGGAAGCGCCCGGTGGGCGAGGTGATCTGGGAGCGCATGCCGCTGACCCTCGGCATCGCCTTCTCGACGCTCTTTTTCATGTATGCGATCTCGATCCCGGTCGGAATCTATTCGGCGGTGCGCCGCTACTCGATCGGCGACCATGCCGTTTCCATCGTCGGCTATCTCGGCCTGGCGACACCGAACTTCCTGCTGGCGCTGGTACTGATGTACCTGACGCAGAAGTATTTCGGCCAAAGTGTCGGCGGCCTGTTCTCGCCGAAGTTCCAGAATGAGCCCTGGTCCTGGGCCAAGCTGGTCGACCTGCTGCAGCACCTTGCGGTGCCGGTGATCGTGCTGGGCATGTCGGGCACCGCGTTCCTGATCCGCGCCATGCGGGCCGCGGTGCTGGACGAGCTCGACAAGATGTACGTGCTGTCGGCCAAGGCGAGCGGCCTGTCGCCGATGAAGCTGCTGGTCCGCTATCCGGTGCGCATGGCGCTCAACCCGATCGCCAGCACCCTCGGCTGGCGCCTGACCTATGTCATCTCCGGCGCGCCGATCGTCGGCTATGTCATGGCGCTGCCCGATACCGGTCCGCTGTTCCTGCATTCGCTGCTGGACCAGGACATGCTGCTGGCGGGCGCCCTCATCTTCATCTACTGCGCTTTGACCATCATCGGCACGCTGGTCTCCGACCTGCTGCTGGTCGCGCTCGACCCACGCATCCGGCTGGAGTGAGACATGGCCGTGCTCGACACATTCGGGTTGCTGAAGCGCAAGAAGGCCGTGCGCCGGCCCGACCTCGCCACCCAGTGGCAGCTGATGTGGTGGAAGTTCAAGCAGCACCGCCTCGCCATGGTCGGCATGGCGCTGCTCGGCTTGTTCGGCCTGTGCGTCCTGTTCGCCGAGGCGATCAGCCCCTACGCGCCGGGCGAGCGCGATACCAAATACGTCACCGGCTCGCCGATGATGCCGCACTTCTTCGATGCCGAGGGCAACTTCCACCTGCGACCCTTCGTTTATGCCCGCAAGGCCGAGCGCGATCTCGTCACCCTGCGCATGAAGAGCACGGTCGATACCAGCCAGCACTGGGAGATCGAGTTCTTCGTCCGTGGATCGCCCTACAAGCTGTTCGGCCTCATCCCCATGGACATCCACCTGTTCGGCACGCGGGAAGGCTTCATCCACCTGTTCGGCACCGACTTCACCGGGCTCGACCTGTTCTCGCGCACCATCCACGCCTGCCGCGCCTCGCTGGGCGTGGCGTTCGTGGGCGTCGTCATCTCATTCCTGCTCGGCGCCGCGATCGGCGGCGCGGCGGGCTACTTCGGCGGGACGCTCGACAACATCGTGATGCGGGTGATCGAGTTCATCCGCTCGATACCGACCTTGCCGCTGTGGCTGGCGCTAGCCGCCGCCTTGCCGCGCGAATGGGGGGCGCTGGCGACCTATCTTGCCGTCACGATCATTCTGTCGCTGCTGGGCTGGACCTGGCTCGCGCGAACCGTGCGCAGCAAGCTGCTGGCGACCCGGCACGAGGATTTCGTGCTGGCCGCGCGGCTCTCCGGCTGCTCGGACTACCGCATCATCCGGCGGCACCTGCTGCCATCGTTCCTCAGCTACCTGATCGTCGACACCTCGATCGCCTTCCCGGAGATCCTGCTGGCGGAGACGTCGCTGTCGTTTCTCGGCCTCGGCCTGCGCGAGCCGGTGGAGAGCTGGGGCGTGCTGCTGTTCGCGGCGCAGAGCATCCGGTCGGTCGACCAGGCGCCATGGCTGATGATCCCCGGCATTTTCGTGATCGTGGCGGTGCTGGCCTTCAACTTCGTTGGCGATGGGTTGCGCGATGCTGCCGATCCCTATTCGCGGTGAGAGGATGAACGCTCCGCAACCCGTCCTTGATGTCGTCGACCTGTCGATTGCGCTCGGCCAGGATGGCGCGCGCATTCCGATCACCGAGGATGTCTCGTTCTCGATCGCCCGCGGCGAAGTGCTGGCGCTGGTGGGGGAGAGCGGGTCGGGCAAGAGCATCACGGCATTGGCGTTGATGCAACTCTTGTCCAGGTCGCTGTTCATCGCCAAGGGCCGCATCCAGTTGCGTGCGGTCGATGGCTTCGAGGCCGACATCGCCGCTTTGGGCCGAGACGGCAAGGCGATCGAGGCCATCCGCGGCGCGCGCATGGGCATGATCTTCCAGGAGCCGATGAGCTCCTTCTCGCCGATCCACACCATCGGCGCGCAGATCGCCGAGGTGGTGGAGATCCATGAGCGCGTCTCCAGGCAGGTAGCGCGGGCTCGCGCGGCGGAATTGCTGGCCAAGGTCGGCATTCCCGATCCCAAGGGCGCGCTCGACCGCTATCCGTCCGAGTTCTCCGGCGGCATGCGCCAGCGCGCGATGATCGCGCGCGCCTTGATCTGCTCGCCCAGCCTGCTGATCGCGGACGAGCCGACCACCGCGCTCGACGTCACCATCCAGGGCCAGATCCTCGACCTCTTGCGCAAGCTGCAGCATGAGTTCGGCATGGCGATCCTGTTCATCACCCACGACCTCGGCATCGTGGCGCAGATGGCGGACCGGGTTGCCATCATGTATGCCGGCCGCATCGTCGAGAGCGGCCCCGTGGGCGAGATGTTCCGCCAGCCCGCGCATCCTTATACCCGTGCGCTGCTGGCGGCAGTGCCGCGCCTCGGCGACCTGGACCAGCGCCGCAAGATCAAGCCGATCGCCGGCTCGGTGCCTAATATCTTCGATGCGCCCTCCGGCTGCCGCTTCCATCCGCGCTGCCCGGTTGCCGATCCCGCGCGTTGCGCCAGCCAGCTGCCTCCCGTCCATGCGCGCGGTGCGCATGCTGTCGCCTGCATCCACGGCAAGACGGAGCTGCCGGCATGAGCGAACTGCTCACGGTCACCGACCTCTCGGTGCACTTCCCGGTGCGCACCCGTGGCGTGTGGCGCAAGACGGTCGGCCGCATCGTGGCGGTCGACAACGTCTCCTTCGCCATCGCGCGCGGCGAGACCCTGGGCCTGGTGGGGGAGAGCGGGTCGGGCAAGACCACCCTCGGCCTTGCCATCCTGCGCGGCACCCAGCCGACCAGCGGCCGGGTCGAGCTGACCGCCGCCAGCGGCACCATCGACGTCACCAAACTGGACAAGCAGGCGCTGCGCGACGCGCGCCAGCACTTCCAGATGATCTTCCAGGACCCGTACGCCTCGCTCAATCCACGTATGACGGTGCGCGACATCATCGCCGAGCCGCTGATTGCCCGCCGCAGGCAGAAGATGGACCGCAAGGCGATCGACGCGCGCGTGGTGGAGATCGCGGAGAAGTGCGGCCTCAACCGCGAGCAACTGCGCCGCTACCCCCATGCCTTCAGCGGCGGCCAGCGCCAGCGTATCGCCATCGCCCGCGCGCTGGTGCTGCATCCTGACCTGGTGGTGTGCGACGAGCCGACCTCCTCGCTCGACGTCTCGATCCAGGCGCAAATCCTCAACCTGCTGGCGGAGCTGCAGGAGAGCCTCGGCCTCACCTATCTCTTCATCGCGCATGACCTGGCGGCGGTTGCCTACGTCTGCGACCGCGTCGCCGTCATGTATCTCGGCCAGATCGTGGAAATCGGCGCCACCCGCGATGTCTATTTCACCCCGCGCCATCCCTATACCGAAGCCCTGATGTCATCGGTGCCGGAGCCCGACCCGGCGGCACCGCTGCAGCCGATGCTGCTGCAAGGCGAGCGGCCGGACCCGGCCAACCCGCCGTCCGGGTGCCGGTTCCGCACCCGCTGCCGCTATGCGACCGAGCTGTGCGCCACCACCGCGCCGGCGCCGGTCGAGATCGAGCCCAATCATTTCGCCGCCTGCCACTATGCCAAGGAGCTATCACTCAAGGGCGCGCTGGCGCTGCGCAACGCGAGTCAGGAGAAGGTCGCCGAATGACGCTCCCCAATATCCTCCTCATCACCGCCGATCAGTTCCGCGCGGATTCCATGTCCGCCGCCGGCCATCCGCTGGTGAAGACGCCGCACCTCGATCGGCTGGCGGAGGATGGCGTGCGCTTCGCGCAGCACTACTCGCAGTGCCCGCCCTGCGGCCCCAGCCGGACGTCGCTGCTGACCGGCATGTACCAGATGAACCACCGCTCGGTGCAGAACGGCACGCCGCTCGACGCCGCCTTCACCAATCTCGCCGAGCTGGTGCGCAGCGCCGCTTATGTGCCCTTTCTCATCGGCTACACCGACACGGCGATGGACCCGCGGCGCTTCCACCCCAAGGATCCGCGCGCCGGCCGCTACGAGGAGCTGCTGCCGGGCATCGTCTCCTATGCGCCAGGCAGCGAACTTGGCACCGGCGATACCGATTGGCGGTTCCGCCTGAAGGAACTGGGCTACGAGAACTGGAACAAGCCCTATCGACAAAACCAGAAGCTCGCCGATCCGGCTCGCCCGACCTTCGCGCCGATCGAGATCAAGGCGGAGCACAGCGACACCGCCTACACCGCCGACCGTGCCATGCGTTTCTTCCGCCAGAACGACGTCGAGCAGCCGTGGTTCCTGCATGTCAGCTTCCTGCGGCCACACCCGCCGTTCGTGGCGTCCGAGCCCTATCACGCGATGTATGATCTGGAGGACGTGCCGGACTTCAACGCGCTGCGCAGCCTGGACGACGAGCGGGCGATTCATCCCTACATGCCGTTCCGGCTGGAACGGCTGGAGATGAATCCCAAGCTGCCGATGGACATCGATCATCCGAACAACAGCCGCGCCTGGCGCCAGGCGCGTGCGACCTACTACGGTCTCATCACCGAGCTCGACCATCACATCGGCCGCATGATGGCGGCGTTGAAAGAGCTGCGCGTCTATGAAAACACGCTGATCGTGTTCACCTCCGACCATGCCGAGATGCTGGGCGACCACTGGTCCTGGGGCAAGGAGACGCTGTTCGACGCCGCCGTGCGCACGCCGCTGATCGTCAAGTCGCCCATGGTGGCCGCCGGCGCGCGCGGTCGTGCGGTGGA
>DATEOK010000340.1:0-2675 GCA_035274225.1 Dongiaceae bacterium | reverse complement strand
GACAGTGGCGTCGCATCGGCTCTATGGGTTCCTAGCGCTGGACGACGTGTGCTCGGCCGATCGCTGGGCGACACTGGCGCGCCAGGAGATCGATGCCGCGCACGGCGCGGCCAAGCTGCCGATCCTGTGCGGCGGCACCGGGCTCTATCTGCGCGCGCTGATGCTGGGCTTCTCGCCGATCCCCGAGGTGCCCGCCGACGTGCGGCAGGCCGCGCGCGACCTCATGGAACAGATCGGATCCCCGGCGCTGCGCGAACGGCTGGCCGCCGGCGATCCGGCGAGTGCCGCGCGGCTGCATGCCAACGACCGGCAGCGCATCGCGCGCGCCTGGGAGGTGCTGCAGGCCACCGGCCGGCCGATCTCCGAGTGGCAGGCGCTGCCGCCGGTGGCGCCGGGCGATCTCCGCTTTCTCACCTTCGTGCTGCTGCCGGAGCGGGCTGCGCTCTACCAGGCATGCGACGAGCGGTTCCGGGCGATGCTGGCGGGAGGCGCATTGGAGGAGGTGGAGAGGGCGCTCGCCCTATACCCGGACCTCTATCGCCCGAACCTGACGCCGCCCGAAGGGGGCGCCAAGGCGCTCGGCTTCTGGAGTCTGGCGCGGCATGCCTGGGAGGGTTCGCCAGTCTCGGAAGAGACGATTGCTGCGGCGCAGCAGCAGACTCGGAACTATGCCAAGCGGCAGGGCACCTGGTTCCGCAACCAGATGCCAAGTGGGAATTTTATAACTCCACAGCCGCCTGATATGCAATTTTCAGAAAGTTCCCATGCAGGAATCAGCCAGAAAATTCGCAATTTCCTGTTGACCGGTGGATAACCAGCCACTAGGTTCCGCCGGCCGTGTAGGCCGAATACCTACACTGTAGGCTAATTTGCATCGTTGAGCGCGGGGAAGGACCGCTTCATGGCGACGGAACCGATTACAGGCGCGGATATCGTGATCAAAGCCCTGGTGGATCAGGGTGTTGAGGTCATCTTCGGCTATCCCGGCGGCGCCGTTCTTCCGCTCTATGATGCCTTGTTCAAGCAGAACCAGATCAAGCACATCCTGGTGCGGCACGAGCAGGCGGCGGTGCATGCGGCCGAGGGCTACGCCCGCTCGACCGGCAAGGTCGGCGTGGTGCTGGTGACCTCCGGCCCCGGCGCCACCAATGCCGTCACGGGCCTCACCGACGCGCTGATGGATTCGGTGCCGGTGGTGTGCCTGACCGGGCAGGTGCCGACGCACCTGATCGGCAACGACGCATTCCAGGAAGCGGACACGACCGGCATCACCCGGCCGGTGACCAAGCACAACTACTTGGTCAAATCGATCAACGACCTGTCGCGCGTCATCCACGAGGCATTCCACGTCTCGCGCAGCGGCCGCCCGGGTCCGGTGGTGGTCGACCTGCCCAAGGACGTGCAGCAGGCGAAACACGACTATGTCAACTACGCCAACCAGCGGCATCGCTCGTACAATCCGCAGCTGAAGCCGGACCGCGCTTCGGTCGAGCGCGCGGTCGAGCTGATGGCGAAGGCCGAGCGGCCGCTGTTCTACATCGGCGGCGGCGTGGTGAATTCCGGCACGGCGGCCTCGCAGCTGCTGACCGAGCTCGTGCGCCTGACCGGCTTCCCCTGCACGCAGACGCTGATGGGCCTGGGCGCCTTCCCAGCGTCCGATCCGCTGTCGCTCGGCATGGTCGGCATGCACGGCATGTTCGAATCCAACCACGCGATGCACGATTGCGACCTGATGATCAATATCGGCGCGCGGTTCGATGACCGCGTGACCGGCAAGCTGGCGGCGTTCTCGCCGGGCTCGACCAAGATCCACGTCGACATCGATCCGTCCTCGATCAACAAGAACATCCATGTCGACCTCGCCATCGTCGGTGACGTCGGCCACGTGGTCGAGGACATGCTGCGGGTGTGGAAGGCGCGGCAGCTGAAGCCGAACGGCAAGGCGCTGGCGGCCTGGTGGGACCAGATCAACAAGTGGCGCGCGCGCGAGTGCCTGCGCTATCGCCCGTCCAACGACGTGATCAAGCCACAGTACGCGCTGCAGCGGCTCTACGACGCGATCAAGAATCGCGACTACTACATCACGACGGAAGTGGGCCAGCACCAGATGTGGGCGGCCCAGTTCATCAAGTTCGAGAAGCCGAACCACTGGCTGACCTCCGGCGGCCTCGGCACCATGGGCTACGGCCTGCCGGCGGCGATCGGCGTGCAGGTCGCGCATCCCGAGGCGCTGGTCATCGACGTGGCCGGCGAGGCATCGATCATGATGAACATCCAGGAGATGTCGACCGCCGCGCAGTACCGCACACCGGTCAAGATCTTCATCATGAACAACCGCTGGATGGGCATGGTGCGGCAGTGGCAGGAGCTGCTGCATGGCGGCCGCTATTCCGAGAGCTACAGCGACGCGCTGCCGGACTTCGTGAAGCTGGCCGACGCGTTCGGCTGGACCGGCCTGCGCGCCACCAAGCCGGCGGAGATGGACGACATCATCAAGACGATGATCGAGACCCCAGGCCCGGTGATCGTCGACGTCGCGGTCGACGAGAAGGAGAACTGCTTCCCGATGATCCCCTCGGGCGCGGCCCACAACGAGATGCTTCTGGGGCCCGATGACAAGCAGTCCGCGCAGGTGTCGGAAGAAGGCATGGTGCTGGTGTGAGCAAGGATTCCGC
>DATEOK010000339.1:0-9812 GCA_035274225.1 Dongiaceae bacterium | reverse complement strand
TGGCTCTCGTCGGCGTTGAGGCCCTCGATCGCGGTGGTGAAGCCTTCGTTCACGAACAGGCTCTTGATGCCGGATTCGGGATGGGTGCGCACGACGGGGTGGCTGACCGCCGGGTTGTTCTTGCGCGCGCTCTCCCACTTGCTGTTGTCCTGGCCGTAGTAGGTGCTGGCCCGGAAGCTCTTCTGGAAATCGTGCGTGGCGCGCAATCCATCCAGCAGGGAGCGCACCGGCTCCGACAGGGCGGCATACGCGGCGGCGAGATCGGCGAACAGGGTGTCGCCTCCGGTTTCCGGGATGACAACGCCGTAGAGGATGGAGCCCAGCGGCGGGGTCTCGATGAAGGTCACATCGGTGTGCCACTCGTCCTTTTCGGGCGGACGGCTGCGGTCGTAGTTGAGCACGATGATCTCCTTGAGATCGTCATCGTGGTTGAGCAGCGGGTGTACGTGCAGCGGGCCGAACCGCGCGGCGAAGTCGCGCTGCTGCTGGGGCGTGATGCGCTGGCCGCGGAACACCAGCAGCTTGTGCTGGACCAGCGCGGCGCGGATGAGGTCGATGGTGTGCTCGCTCTGCTCGCGGCTGAGGTCGACATTCTCGATCAGCGCGGCAAAGGTCGGATTGAGCGGTGTGACCGCCAGGTTGGGAAAGGCTTGCGGGGTATGGCGCAGGACGACGGTGCTCATGGGAAGCTCCAAAGTGGCGCTACGGACGGTGCCAACTCTAGAGTCCGCGATGCATGTCACAACCGAGGACTTCTTGTGCATCGCGAGAGGTTAGCTCGCGCGGTTACGCGCGTGCGCGTTGCTGTTCGGCGGCGGTGACGCGTGACAACGGCAACAGATGCTCGGCCAGCGTCTCGCACGCGATGCGGATGTCGGGTACCGCGGTAATCTCCCAGAAGGTGCCGCGCGTGATCGGCCCGATCGCGAACAGGTCCTTGGACGCTTTGCCCTTGGCGTCGATCATCGCGCCAGTCGGCGAGACATCGAGGCCGAGCGCGAGCGCATCCGGCCGCGCCGCGCCGCTCGCGATCAGCTCGCGCAGCAGCGGCAGCTCGAGCTTGGAGAGGTCCGGGGTCAGCGCGGTGCAATCCAGCACGCGTTGCGCGTTGAGATTGAGCCGGCCATCCTTGCCGCGCGGCCGGATCGCGAGCGAGATGTGATCGCCCGCCGGAGTCATCGAATCGATTCGTCCTGCCACCACCATCAGCTGGCGGCGCTGGATCGCTTCCAGGATGCGTGCCATGACGCGGGTCGCGCTGCGGTGACGGTGCACGTCCCACCATGGCCGCAGATGACGCAGGAAGCGCGCGCGCTCCGCCGTCGGCATCTCCTGCCACAGGCGCTGGGTGTGCGAGCGCAGGCCGTCGATCACGATGCGCCAGTCATGGCCTTGCGACGCCGCCTCGCGGGTTGCGGCGCGGATGTGCTGCAGCAGTTTCAGCACGTTGTGACCCTGGAGCGCAGTGTCGAACTGCCACGGCCGCGGCAGGTCGTCGACCCCGGCGCTGAGGTGCAACCGCGGCAGCAGGCCGCGCCGCGACACGGCGACGATGCGTCCCTTATGCCCACGGTCCAGCAGCGAGATCACGGTGTCGACCATGGTGAGGCCGGTGCCGAGCACCACCACGTCCGACTGCTGATCGAGATCGCTCAGCGCCTTCTCGTCCCACGGATTGCCGATGATCGCGCCCTTGTTCTTGGACGGCAGCAGGTTGCCGGTCGCCAGGATGCAGCGGTCGACCGGCAGCTTGCGCCCGACGCCGAGCTCGACCGATATCGGCTTGCCGCGGCCCTTTGCCGGCTCGCGATGCACGCGCACCGCTTCATCCGTCACCAGATAGAGATTGGAGCCATGGCCGCGGCGCCAGATCTCCTCGCCCAGCTGCTGCTGGATGTAGGAGCCATAGAGCCCGCGCGGCACGAAGGTGGTGACGGTCGGATACTCGTTGAGCAACGCCTGGGTCGCCTTGGGCAATCTGCGCAGCCATTGCACGAAATGATCAGGCTGGTCCGCATAGGCGCTCATGTTACCGGCGCGCACGTTCAGCAGGTGATTGGGATTGCCGGTGGAATAGGCAAGGCCCCGGCCGAATTGCGCGTTGCGCTCGATGAGGTAGATGCGATCGCCCGGCTGGCAGCGCTGCAGCAGATGGAGCGCGAGGAGCGATCCGGTGAAGCCCGCGCCGATGATCGCGATGTCTTGCGGGCGCTTGTGCTTGGAATCTTCTCTGGCAGTCGTCGTCATGGCCATCCCCATCTCTGAAAATTCTTTTGCCTGAAAAGAGGCGAGCGCGCGGGTGTCCCTGGTCGCGCGCTCGCGTCGTCAAACTCCTTCCGTTCGTGAGGCCCGATGCGCGGTCTCAGTTGCCCGGCTTATAGATCTGGTCGAATACGCCGCCGTCGTTGAAATGGCGTTCCTGCGCCGTCTTCCATCCGCCGAAGTCGGCGATGGTGAGGAGATCGACCTTCGGGAAATCCTTCTCGTGCTCGGCCAGCACCTTCGGATCGGTCGGGCGGTAGAAGTTCTTCGCGGCCAGCTCCTGACCTTCCGGCGAGTAGAGATACTGCAGATAGGCTTCCGCCTGCTTGCGCGTGCCCTTCTCGTCGACGACCTTGTCCACGACGGCGACCGGCGGTTCGGCCAGTATGCTGATGCTCGGCACCACCAGCTCGACCTTGTCCGGGCCGAGTTCCTTGACTGCCAGGAAGGCCTCGTTCTCCCACGCCAGCAGGACGTCGCCGATCTCGCGCTGGACGAAGGTCGTCGTGCTGCCACGCGCCCCGGTGTCGAGCACCGGAACGTGCTTGTAGAGCTCGGTCACGAATTGCTGGGCCGTGGCCTCGCTGCCGCCGGGCTGCTTCAAGGCATAGCCCCACGCCGCCAGATAGTTCCAGCGCGCGCCGCCGGAGGTCTTCGGGTTCGGGGTGATGACTTCGACGCCTTCCTTCACCAGGTCGGACCAGTCGTGGATGCCCTTGGGGTTGCCCTTGCGCACCAGGAACACGATGGTCGAGGTGTATGGCGAGGAATTGTGCGGCAGCCGCTTCTGCCAATCGGCATTGATCAGGCCGCCCTTTTCCACGATCGCGTCGATGTCGTAGGCGAGGGCGAGGGTGACCACGTCCGCTTCCAGGCCGTCGATCACCGCGCGGGCCTGCTTGCCCGAACCGCCGTGGGAGGCCTCGATGGTGAGGTCTTCGCCGGTCTCCTTCTTCCAAAGCGCGGCGAAAGCTTCGTTGTAGGCCTGATAAAACTCGCGGGTCGGGTCGTACGAGACGTTGAGCAGGGTGGTTTCGGCGAGCGCCGCAGAGCTCGCGAACCCCGCGGCAAGCGCCAGCGCGATCGCCGATCCGACGAGTTTCCTTCCAGATTTCAACATGTTAGCCTCCGATTTCGGTTCACGGCAGCGGCACTCCGCAGCGGCCTTGACAGGCACAAAAACTTTATCTCTACTAATTCAATAGACAAACTAGAAGAAATCGCGGCGAGGGAGAGTTTTTCTTATGGCGAAACGGCCCCGGCGCTTGCCTTCTCTCAACGCCCTGCGTGCCTTCTGGGCCGCAGCGCGCCACCGCAGCTTCGCGGCCGCGGCGGATGAACTTCATGTGACGGCGTCGGCCGTCAGTCTGCAGATCCGCCAACTCGAGGAAGAGCTGGATTTCAAGCTGTTCGAGCGCACGCCGAAGGGTCTGGTCCTAACCCCGCAAGGCGCGCGTTTGCTCCCGGGAATCACCCAGGCGTTCGAGCACCTGAAGGGCACCATCGCAGCGATCGACGATGGCGCGCCCGGCGCGGGCAGCCTGTCGATCTCGGTTGCGCCGTCCTTCGCCACCAAGTGGCTGCTGCCGCGGCTCGGCGGATTCCTGGAGCGCAATCCCGAGATCCAGGTCGACGTCAAAGCCAACATCGAGCTGACCGACTTCACCAAGGACGAGGTCGATCTCGCGATCCGCTACGGCAGCGGCAACTATCCCGGCCTCACGGTCGAACTGCTGCTGGAGGACCGGATGGTCCCGGTCGGTAGCCCGGAGCTGCTGATGCGCTTCGGTCAGCGCAATCCGGCGCGCGTCTTCAGCGAAGCGCCTTTGCTGCATGACGTCAGCGTCGACCGCAATCCCGCCGATCCAAGCTGGAAGATGTGGCTGAAGGCGAGCGGTCTCGAGGATGTCGACTGGCGCAAGGGGCCGCGCTTCAACCAGACGGCGCTGGCGTTGGATGCGGCGCTGGCGGGCCTCGGCCTCGCACTGGCGCCGGCGGCGCTGGTCGCGACCGACCTGGCCGCCGGCCGGCTGGTGCGCTTGGCCAACGAAGAATGGAAGGGCGACTTCGCCTATTACCTCGTCCATCCCGCCGGCAAGGCGGAGTTGCCGCCGCTGCAACGTTTCAAGAGCTGGCTGCGCGCCGCGCTGTGACGGTGCTGGCGCTATTGCAACCACAGCGCTAGTATAGCGCTGGGGACGATGCGTTAGGTTCATCGTTTTGTTTCTTGAGCTCGATCCTGCTGCGGGGCAATGGATCGCGAGCAACGCCGACCGCAGGTGGGCGCTGCTGCTCGAATACTGGAATCATCTGGCGCAGCGCCTGGATCGTTTGCCCAGGCGCGCCGAGATCGATCCGGTCGATCTGCCTGTCGGTTTGTTGCCCAATATCTTCCTGGTGGACGTGGTGCGCGCCGATGGCGCATCGCCGCGTTTCCGTTTCCGCCTGCTGGGCGCCGCCATCACCCAGCGCGAACGCGTGCGGCCCGGGCAATATCTCGACGAGTACCTGACCGAGACGACACCGGACGATATGATCCGCCATTATCGCGATTGCCTGGAGCGGCGCGTCCGCATCCGGCACGCCAACCTGGCGTGGGAGCATCCGACCAAGGAGTTCATCTGCTACCACGTCATGCTCCTGCCGCTGTCGAGCGACGGCACGGCGGTGGATGCGCTGCTGGGCCTCGCCGTCTACGAGGCCTGAAGGGCCGGAATTAAGGTCTTTTTAAGCATAATATGTGTGGATGGGAGCCATGTTTGGGCGACCCAATCCCGATCCATGGATGTGATCAGCGACACGACGGCGGCAGGCGAAAGCGCTGCGAAACCGGCCGAGGCGACGTTGACCCAGGCCGTGCGCTGGCGCGTGCCGGTGGTGTCGGTGCCCCACGCGGTGACGCAGTCGCGCAATCCCAGCCTGCCGACCTTTGTCGGGCTCATCATCCTCATCCTGACGTTCTTCATCGTCCTCACCAGCATCTCCATCCGCGACGAGACGAAATCGGATTCGGCCATCGCCAGCGTACAGGAGGCGTTCTCCGGCAACGCCGTGACGACCGAGGATGTTCCTGCGAAGAAGGATGAGGAGATCGCCCGCGCCTATATCGAGGGCCTCACTCACCGTATCCAGTCGCTGATGCCGCTGATGGGCGGCAAGAAAGGGCCGGCCTCCGACCACCAGGTGCTGTGGCTGCCGGCGGACCTGGCGTTTGCCGCGGACGGCACGACCCTGGCGCCGATCTTTCCGACGGTGCTGCGCGAGGTGGTGAACTCGCTCTCGGGCGTTCCGCAGCGCCTGACGCCGCACATCGAGATGCGGCTGTGCGCCACCGAGCTGAGCGAGGCGCTGCGCCTCCGCGCGGTGGCGATCGGCGCTGCGCTCGGCGCCGAGAAAGCACCGCTCAGGCAATTCTCCATCGGCATCGCGGCGTGCGATCCCAAAGCCATCGGTATCGCCGTTGCGCTGGCGCCGGCGGTCGAGCCGCTGGCGGCCAATACCGGGGAACAGGCGCAATGAACGCCTTCAAGCCGCAGCAGCCGAAGGCCATCACGCCGCCGGAAGAAGGCCTGCAGCCGCCGTGGCTGATGAGCTTCGCGGATTTCGTGAGCTGCCTGCTGGCGTGCTTCGTGCTGCTGTTCTCGATGGTCTCGCTCGACAAGGACAAGTTCCAGAAGATCATCGGCTCCATCCCCGGCCGCGCAAATCTCGACCTGCAAGCGCCGCAGCCGGTGGATCGCGGCATGATCTCGGAAAGCTCGGAACCTGCGCGCAGCCCGAACTATCTGCTGACGTTGCTCAAGGCCTCATTCGCCAAGGACCCGAAGCTGGCCGGTCTCGGCCTCACCGGTGACGGCGACCGGGTGACCGTCAGCCTCCCCGTGAGCAGCCTGATCGCAGAGTTGGGCGAGGGCGGCGGCACCAAGAAGGACGGCCTGCTGTTCGCCCTCGGCGGTGCGCTGCGCGCCTTTCCCAACGAGATCATGGTGCAGGGTCGCGGCGTCCCGGCCGGCGACGCAGACCGCTGGGGCAAGCTGTTCCTGCTGACGCAATTGTCCGCCGCCGCCATCGAGCAGGCCGGCGTCGCCGGCCCGATCCCGGCACGCACCGAGCTCGATCCGGGCGATGCCACCGCCATGCAGGTGAACGTCATCATCACGGCGCGCGCCGCCGATACGGCCGACTAGACGCCATCATGCTTCAGTGCGTGTGGCCGTCCCAGGCCGCGCCGTCGAGCTTGCGGATGCGCACGGCATTCAGCAGTTCCAGCGGGAAATTGCGATAGTTAACGCCTGTCCAGCTTTTCGCCGTGGGCTTGATCGGCTGCCAGACGACCACGCAGCCGCAGGTCCTGCAGCGGACGAACTTCAGGTTCTTGCGGCCCCAGGCGTAGGATTCGGTCGCGCCGCGCTTGGCCTCGACCTGCACGCTCGGCAGCTTGTAATAGGCCCACAGGACGCCGTAGCGGCGGCAGATCGAGCAGTTGCAGTCCGTCACGGAGCGCGGCTTGCGCGGGATGCTCACGCGCACCGCGCGGCAATGACAAGCACCCGTCAGCACTATGCGTGGACCGCCACGAGGGGACGATGAGCGTCACGCCTGCGCATGAGATTACGCATAGTCTCGTGTGCCAGTTCGGCATCGAGATCGCGCAGGGCGGCCACAAGCGCCGCCAGACTTTGCAAATGAACCGTGGTCGCACGGCGCGGCGGGAGTTGCCTGTCGATGGCCTCGTACCACTCCCACAAGGCCGCATTGCCGGCCGCACGCCAGAGGGCACGGTGCATCTCCGAGAACCAATGGTCGAGCGTAGCCGGATCCTTGGCCTCGATGGCGTTTTGGTGGACGGCCTCCAGAGCCGAGATTTCTTCGGGTGTTATGCGTTTGGCGGCTAGCTCCGCCACGAGCGGTTCCAGCAGCGAACGCATCTCCAAGAGGTCAGCCTGGCTTGCCTGCGTGGTCGGTGGGTCGGCGCGGCTCATTTGATCGCCCAAGGGCGACAGCCTTACGAAGCTGCCGCGGCCGGGATGGCTTTCGATCAAACCCTCTGCCTCAAGCTGCTGTATGATCCGCCGCAGAGTGTTGCGGGCGATGCCGAACTGAGCTGCCATATCCCGCTCGGACGGCAGCAAACGGCCGTTCGCCCAGGCACCCGACAGGATCTGGTGCCGGATGCGATTGGCCACCATTTGCGTGCGGGCGCGCGAGCGGCGGACTGGTATGGAGGTGCCTTCCATAGCCCGACTCTACTCTTTCGGCGGCTCAAGGACAACGCAGGCGATGAAATGTTCAGTTTCTGCCTGTGGGGTGAAACGGCGCAGTAACCGTGCGCGTCTCCGCGCCAAGGCCGCGTAGCATCTGCTCCAGACCGGCGTCGGGCGCGACGCGCAGCGAACGGTCATCCATGACCTGGGCCGGCACGCGTCGGTCGCCAACATGTTTCGCAAGCAACTCGAGGTGCTGCGCATCGTTGGCAATTGCTTCGATCAGCGGCTCGGGCTTGGCGACGACGCGGATGATGGTCCCGTCTGCTGTCACCAGCCCGTCACCGTCCGACAGATGCGCTGGATAGACAAGATCGACCAGCAACGGCATGCCGGCGTCGTCCAAGAGACGCGCGCGGCGGCGGCGCCGGTCGGCATAGACGAGCGTGACGGTGCCGCGCTCGCGCGTCGCCAGCCATTCGCCGGCGGAGATGACGTGAGCGACGTGACGCGACGCGTCCATGAGCCGGATTGTGTCCCGTTGTGGCGTGAGCGAGGTTTATCCCGCGAATTGCGGGGTCGGCAAGCCGGTCGTTCCCGAATCGACCTCGAACAGCCCGCCGGCCAGCGGCTCCTTGCCGAGTTGTGCCTCGGTGAGGCCGATGCGGGCGGAGGTCACGAACATTCGGTCCAGCCGGTCGCCGCCGAAGGCGCAGGAGGTGACTTGCGACACCGGCATCGGTACCACGCGGTCGCGGCTGCCGTCCGGGCGGAAGCGGGTGATGCGCCAGCCGCCCCAATGCGCCACCCACAGGCAGCCCTCGCGGTCGGTGGTCATGCCGTCGGGATAGCCTTCCTCGTCGGCAAAGCGCGCGAAGACGCGCTTGTTGGCCAAGCTGCCGTCCGGCTGGACATCGAAGCGGTAGATCTCCCGCATGTTGCTGTCGGTGTGATAGACGATCGCGCCATCGGGACTGAAGGTCGGGCCGTTGGCACAGATGTAGCCGTGATCGACCGGATGGACGGAGAAATCCGGATCGAGCCGGTAGAAGGCGCCGGAATGCTGCTTCTCCGCATCGTCCATGGTGCCGAACCAGACGCGGCCCTTCGGATCGACCTTGGCGTCGTTCAGGCGGTTTCCCGGCAGGCCGGTCTCGAGGTCGCAGCGCTGCACCAGCTTGAACGGATCGAGCGTCACTTCGACGATGGCATGGGCGAGGCCGATGACGAAGCCGGGCTTGTTCCGCCGCTCAACCGCCCAGCCGATGGTGTCGGGCATGTCCCAGCTCTGCGTCGCGCCGTCGGCAAGGCGGTAGCGGTTGAGCTTCTTGACCTTGATGTCGGTCCAATAGATCGCCTGGTCGCGTGCCGACCACAGCGGCCCTTCGCCGAGGTTGGCTTTGGCATCCAGCAGCAGACGCGGCGCGCTCATGCCCAGCCTCCATCCACGGTGAATTCCTGCGCGCTGCACATGCGCGCGTCGTCGGAGGCGAGGAACAGCACCATGCGCGCCAAGTCCTCCGGTTGTATCCGGCCTTTGAGGCACTGCACCTGGTCGAGCAGCTTTTCCCCGGCCTCGTCGAACCACAACGTCTTCTGCCGTTCGGTCATCACCCAGCCCGGCAGCACGGTGTTCACGCGTATGTTGTCCTGGCCGAGCTCGCGGGCAAAGCCGCGCGTCAGCCCATGGACGGCCGCCTTGGCCGTGGTGTAGGCGGGCATGCCGCCCATCGCGTTCTTCCAGCTGATCGAGCCGAAGTTGACGACCGACCCGCCGCCCAGGCGCTTCATCTGCGGCGCGACGGACTGGATGGTGAAGAACATCGGGCGCAGGTTGATGGCCATGCGCTCGTCCCAGTAGCCGGGCGTCACGTCCTGCCACGTGTGGCGCTGGTCGTTGGCGGCGTTGTTGACCAGCACGCCGATGTCGCCGAGATCGCGCCCGGTCTTGTCGATCACGGCGTGCAACGCCGGGATGTCGGTGATGTCGCAGCGCGTGAAATGCGGTGCCGCGCCGTACTGCTTGCCGAGCCGGTCGCACAGCGTCTTGCTCGCGGCTTCGTCGATATCGACGAATGCGACGCGCGCGCCTTGGTCGACGAAGCCTTCGACGATGGCGGCGCCGATGCCGGAGCCGCCGCCGGTCACGAACACGGTCTTGCCGCGCAGGCTCGGGAACTTGCCGAAATTCGAAAGGTCCATGGATATCGTCTTCTTGGTAAATGCGCTGGAGCGGCGGAAATCAAAATCACAGCCGGCGCACGCTGGCAAGCGCGCTCAGGCCGACCGCTTCCTGCCGTCGCTCTTGGCCTTGGCGGCGTTGTTCGACCTGCGTCCCTTACCGAT
>DATEOK010000338.1:0-9383 GCA_035274225.1 Dongiaceae bacterium | reverse complement strand
GGGAAGCCACGAGTTCGTGAATCAGAGCGGATGCGCCGTCCTTATATCGTTGAAAACAAGCATTTCATCGCGCCTTCTGCGCTCGGATCAACTCGCCGTGAGTCGGCAGAAGATGCGCTGCCGCAGCCACAATATGGCGAGATTGTGGCCGCGGGGTTCATCGCGCATTCATCGCCGCGCTTCGACTCGCGCTATCCGCGACTCGCGCGCTTGCCGCTGCGGCGTCGCGCCTCTTCGAGTTCGGCGCCTTCGTCGCTGTTGAGCGCGTTGGCTGCTTTGCGCGCACCGCTTTCGGCGGCGCCCGATTTGGCGAACGCGTGCTGCGCCGACTGATAGTCGCGCGCCGACAAGGGATCGCCTTCGCCGCGCAGCTCGAACCGCTCGGCCGCGAACTTCCAGTTCACCAGCTTCTTCAAAAAGGAGTCGATGAATTTCGGCCGTTCGTTCTGATAGTCGAGATAGTAGGCGTGTTCCCACACGTCGCACGTCAGGATCGCCTGCTGACCCTGGAGCATCGGCAGCTCGGCGTTCGACGTCGTGACGACCTTGAGCTTGTCGCCTTCGAGCACCAGCCAGGCCCAGCCGCTGCCGAACTGCTTCGCCGCCTTGTCGGCGAATTCCTTCTGGAAGGCAGCGAGGTCGCCGAAGTCCTTCTCGATCTGGCGTTTCAGATCGCCGCTCGGCTGGCCGCCGTCGGGCGTCAGGCAGTGCCAGAAGAAGGAGTGGTTCCAGTGCTGACCGGCGTTGTTGAACACCTCAGTGTCCTTGCGCCAACTCTTCTGGATGATCTCGCCCAGCGACAGCTGTGCGTAGGGCGTTCCTTCGGTCGCCTTGTTGAGCTTGTCGACATAGGTCTTGTGGTGCTTGTCGTGGTGAAACTTGAGGGTATCCGCGGACATGTGCGGACCAAGCGCGTCATAGTCGTAGGGTAGATTTGGAAGCGTGAAAGCCATGGCGTGTCACCGCTAATTCGTGTTCAGGAATGTTCTTTGAGAATCCGGACAGCCGTGCGCCCGGCGCTCAAAGGTAAACAGGCCGCATCAAAAGCCGTTCCGGGAGCGGAACCAGTGCAATCGCTAGGCGTTTAGTCGTTACAACCCGCGTCAGACGCCGCGGGAACAGCCTGCCGTTCCCAAAGGGTTTCCAATGTCCAGTGAATCTTTGCACGAATCCGCCGAGAAGCTATCCCCCGCGACAATTGATCGCCATCGCGCGACCGTGTCGCTGATGGAAGAGCTGGAAGCGATCGACTGGTACGATCAGCGGATCGATGCGGCGACGGACGAAGAGCTCAAGGGGATCCTCCGTCACAACCGCGACGAAGAGAAAGAGCATGCCGCCATGGTACTGGAATGGCTGCGGCGGCAGGACCCCATCCTCGACCAGCAGCTGCGCACCTATCTGTTCAAGGACGGCGGCATTGTGGCGGCCGAGACCGAAGCCGAAGGCGGCGGTTCTGACAATCCCGACGAAGGAAGTCTTGGCATCGGCGACCTCAGGTCCGAGGAGGTAGCGCCATGAATCATCTGCTGCGCGGCCTGGCGCCACTGTCCGACGAGGAATGGAAGGCAGTCGACGAGGAAGCCAAGAAGACCCTGAAGATGAACCTCGCGGCGCGCCGGCTGGTGGACTTTTCCGGCCCGCACGGCTGGGAGGCCTCCAGCATCAACCTCGGCCGGGTCGAGAAGGGCGAGACCGAATTGCGGCCTGGGGTCGAAGCGCGCCGGCGGCGGGTGCAGACCTTGATCGAGTTGCGGGCGCCGTTCGAGCTTTCGCGCCGGGAGCTGGAGATTGTCGGGCGCGGTGGGCGCGACCTTGACCTACGGGCAGTCACGGAGGCTGCGCGGACCATCGCCATTGCCGAGAACCAGGCCGTATTCAATGGCTATTCCGCAGGCCATATCACCGGAATTTTCGAGGCGACGCCGGAGAGCGCGCTGCATCTGACCGACGACTATGTACGCTATCCGGAGGTGGTGGCCGAAGCTCTCGGCAAGCTGCGTAACCTGGGAATCGGCGGGCCGTACGGCATTGCGCTCGGGCCACGCTGCTACATCGGCCTCACCGAAACCACCACCGGCGGCGGCTATCGCGTCTATGACCATGTCAAACGGCTGCTCAACGGCCCGCTGGTCTGGACGCCGGGAATCGACGGCGCCATCGTGCTTTCGGTCCGCGGCGGCGATTTCGAGCTGACGGTGGGGGAGGACCTCTCCGTCGGCTACCTCAGCCACACCGCGGATGTGGTCCGGCTGTATTTGCAGGAAAGCCTAACATTCCGGGTCCTCACCGCCGAGGCCGCCATTCCGTTGCGCTATCGCAACAGCAAGGCGGAACTAGCGCCGCCGGCCGGCGTAACCGGCAAGAAGCGCGCCGCGAGATAGAGCGAATACCGCCGCGGCGAGGGAACTCTCTGCCGGGGCAGTCGTTTTCCTAGGAAGCCGTGCGTCATCGCCTGCAGGGCAGATGTCGTGCGGGATCCGGGTCGGAGGTCCACGATGTTGTATTGGGCACTGCTTTTCCTGGTCGTCGCTATCGTCGCCGGTATTTTCGGATTCGGCGGCATCGCGGCAACCGCATCGAGCATCGCGCAGGTGTTGTTCTTCATCTTCCTGGTGCTGTTCATCATCAGCTTGTTTTTCGGCTGGCGCGGTGGGGCCTTCGGGCCTTAGCGCCGTCTAGAGTTCTTGAATGACGGCGAGGCCAGCCAGCAGGCTTCGCCGCCGGCCCGTGGCAAGCACGCTAACACGCGACCAAATTGCGGCAGCAGGTCCCTCCCCCAAGGCTGTCGTGATGCCACCGAGGAGCATCGGTGGTAGCTCTGCCACGGGCCGTCTTGCTTTTCTCAAATCATCATTGCCTTGACATGCGGCGTCGAACCGCATCAGCGATCCGCACGAGCTGATCGCGTGGCAGCGCGGGAAACTCGCTGCTGGTAAAGCGCGTCATGCCGTTCGGCAGCTTTTCCTCCACGATCTCGCCGCGGATCATCTGGTCGTTGAGCCCGTCGCCCGAACGATGCGGCGCCAGGTGAACATGCAGATGCGGAATGCCGCCGCCGAAGATGTAGACGTAGACCAATTCGGCGCCGGTTGCTTCCTTGAGCGCCTGCGTGCTGTGGGCCATGGCCGGCCCGAACGTTGCCGCCTCCGGCCCGTCGAGCTCGGCGATATGGCGGATGTGACGCTTGGGTTCTAGATAGGCGAAGCCCCCCACTTCCGACGACAGGCTGACCGTGAGGCGCCAATGCGCGTCCCGCCAGACCTCGATGCGCTCAAGTTCCTCGTCGGCCGCCGCGCCTCGGCACATCGGGCAATCGGATGTCGTCATCGCTCGTCTCACTCCACCGGGTACGGCCCTTCGGCAAATCTCTCCGCGTGATAGCCTTTCGCGCCAACGAGGCGCGCAAGCGGGCTGCGGAAGTCCTGGCCCGCGGCGAGGCATTCGATCACGAACGCGAAGTCGTAGCGTGGCCGCCAGCCCAGCTCGGCGCGAGCGCGCGCGTTGACATAGACGCGATCGATGCTCGGCACCATCGTCCAGCCGCGGCGCGTATACTCCGGTTCGCAATGTCGAACGCGGCGGCGAACGACGGAGGCGGTGTCCCGCCGCAAGTCGGCGAGATCGTCGGGCCGGAACGGCGTGGTCGCGCTGATGATGTAGCGGCGGAAGCCGAGCGCCGGCGCGTGCCGCGCAGCCAGCAGATGCGCGCTCACCACGTCCTCGATGTCGACGCGGCGATGGAGATACTCGTTCGCCTTGGCGTTGTCGTCGTCATAGATGTCGCGCACGGTGCGGTCGTCATCCTCCTCCGGAAAGAAGCGCGAGGTCCGGAGCACGATGCACGGCAGGCCTTGGTTGCGTTGGAACAGCTGGCACAGATCCTCCGCCGCCGCCTTGCTGACGCCGTAAATGTTCTTCGGCACTGGCACCACGTCTTCCGTCACCCAGGCGGCCGGCGCGCCTGCGGGCGGCACCAGCGCATCGCCGAACACGCTGGTCGTGCTGGTGTAGACGAAGGATCTGACGCCCGCCGCCACCGCTTCTTCCAACAGGTTGAGCGTGCCGGTGACGTTGGTGTCGATGAAGTCCTGCCTATCGTGGGTCGCGACATGCGGCTTGTGCAGGGTGGCGGCGTGCAGCACGACCTCGACACCCGCCATGCAATCGCGGACACAGGCGCGGTCCGAGATCGAGCCGACGTGGGTGGTGAAGGGGCTTTCCAGGATGTCGAGCGCGACGACCTCGTGCGCCTGCTCCCGCAAGGTGCGGACCAGAGCCTCGCCAAGGTGGCCGGAGCTTCCCGTGACCAGAATCTTCATGATCGCAATTCGCTCGAAATATCGCGCCGACTATAGTCGGGCTAGAATTGCTCGGGAATACCTTGCGTGATGCGCCAGTCCTTGAGCAGGACGCGGCGGCGCTTGGGATAGCGCTGCTTCAGCGGCTTGGCCTTCTCGATCCGGTCGGCGCGGAAGTGGCGGAAATCCTCGCGCATCTCGCACCAGGCGGCGACCACCCGGGCGCGGTCGAAGAAGGCGAGCGCGATCGGCCAGATGATACGCTCGGACTTCTGGCCCTTCTCGTCGCTGTAGGCGATCTTGACCTTGCGTTCCTCGCGGATCGACTCGCGGATCGGGCCAAGGTCGATCGGCTCCGGCATCTGCTCGCGGCTGGCGCCCACCACCACACCGGCCAGCTCGACGCGCTCCTTCAGATCCTCGGGCAGCACGGTCGCGATCTTAGTCAAGGCGTTGCGCGCCGCGTTCGCCAGCGGCTTGTCGCCGCGCTGCATGACCCAGCGCGAGCCAAGCACCAGCGCCTCGATCTCCTCATCATCGAACATCAGCGGCGGCAGCAGGAAGCCCGGCCGCAGCACGTAGCCGATGCCGGCCTCGCCCTCAATGGTCGCACCCTGGGCGTTGAGCGAGACCACGTCGCGGTAGATGGTGCGGATGGAAACGTTGAGTTCGCTCGCCAGCCGCTCGGCGCTCACCGGGCGACGATAAGCGCGCAGGGCTTGCAGCAGGGCCAGCAGTCTTTCCGATTTCGACATGCTGACAGAATTGCGCAGGAGGCCGCCGAACGCCAGCGCCGATTTGCGACATCCTGACAGTTCTTGTCAGGATAATTCAGCGTCACGACCCGCCGGAGGCGGCGCCGAACTGTCGAATCTTTGATCGTTGCTTGACCAGGCTTTGAGACCCCCTGGCTATCTTCACGAGCGCCAAATGGAGAGGAGCCATGGACCAGTGGCCGCGCATCCGCCGCCTGCCCGACGGCGCCATCGACTATGAATTCTATCGCCGGCAAGCCCGAGCGCAGCGCCGGGCGGCGATCGAGGCGTTCTTCACGCCGAATAGACGCAACGGCCTCGGAATCGCCCTGACATGCCTGGCGCGGCTGCGGGCTGCCTGGAAATCCTAGGCCAGTTCCGCCTCGCCTTTCAGGTTCCCGGGCTCGTCGCGATAGGTCATGCGGCCGCTGACGATCTCACCCTGCCAGCGCCGTTCGATTTCGGCCCGTTCGGGCTGGCCCTTGAACCAGGCGATGAACTGGTTGACGAACTGGAGCAGGCCGTGGCTGGAGGGGTCGTCCGCTACGCCGACGGCGTAGTACCAGGGGTCCGGCGCCAGGTCGACCGGCAGGCATTCGATCTTGCCGGCCCACGGCGAGCCGGAACCGGTGCAGGCCCAATGATAGATCGGCTTGTCGACCGCGAAGGCGTCGACCGCTTTCTCTGCCAGGCAGTCGTGGATGCGGCTCTGGTCGGTGTAGGCGATGAGGTTGGCGAGCTTCACCTTGCCGCCGGGCTTGCCCATGTTGGCGGCCCAGCGCAGGCCAGCCGCCTCCAGGGTCGCGAACGCGGCCGGATCGTTGATGCAGCCCAGCACCTTGCCCTCCAGGTCGCCGATGCCGCCGACGCGGGCATCGCCGACCCGCCGCGCCAGCACGTAGCGCAGATAAGTGTACGGCTCGGAATAGGCGACGCCAAGCCAGCGCGCGTTGGGCGGCAGGGCGCTCCACACCAGGTCGCATTCCGTTTCGCCGCGCCGCCGTCCGGCATGCAGCAGCTCCGCGCACAAGTCCCAAGGCTGCGGCACGAATTCGACCGCGACGCCGAGCCACTTGCCGAAGGCTTCGGCATATTCGACATCGAGGCCGGTGAACGTGCCGCCCGGTCCCCTGAAGGACAGGCCCTTGAAGTCAGGCTCGACCGCGATGCGCACCAAGCCGCGCCGCTTCACCTCGGCCAGACGGTCGAACGCCGGGTCGGCCTTGACCGCTTCCACCTGCAGCAGCTGAGCAAACGCGGCCTGCGGGTCGCCGTCGCCCCACGCGGTGATCGCCTGCATCAGGAGCGTGCGCACCCACTCATCCTTGCTGCGCGCGCGCTCCGACGCGGTGCGGATGCCGCCCAGCACTTCGCGCAGGACACGATTGTTCTCCGCCATGGTGTCGACCTCGGCGGCGGTGCGGGAAAAGGCTTCGTGCAGGCGGCCGTTGGTCTCCTCGACCGCGCGCGAGACGTTGGCAAGCGCATCGCGCGTCAGGTCGGCGAGCCGGCTGAGCTCGCCTTGCAGCTCGGTCAACTGCACCGCGCTTGCGGCTTCGTCCGCGCTCTTGAGCGTATCCTGGGCCAGCGCGCGCACTTCCTGGCTGACCACGGCAAAGCCGCGACCGGCCTCGCCCGCGCGCGCCGCCTCGATGGTGGCGTTGAGCGCCAGCATGCGCACGGTATTGCCGATCTTGGTGATGCCGGAGAGCACGTTCTGCAGTTCGTGGGCGCGCTCGCTGAGCAGGTTGACCACCCGCTCCAGCCCCTGCCCCACGTTGCTCTCGGTCTGGCCGACGCGGCCTTTCACCTGCTTCACGAGCTCGGCGATGGTCTGGTCGGCGGCCTTCAGCTCATCGCGGCTGGCCGCCACCGATTTGTCGAGGGAGAGGCCCCAGCTCTGCACTTCCGCCACCAGCTGGTTGGCGGTATCGCTGGCGGCGCCGGCGTGGTTCAGCAGGTTGAGGCAATGGCGCAGGAACTGCGCGGTGCCATACGAATCGCGATTTGCGGCCAAAATGGGCCGCGTTTGGTCGACGTCCATCCGCTCATCCCCTGATCTTATGAGCCGAGTCGTTATACTTGAAGATCATTAAACTTTCATTCCTCACCGGAACAGACGCAAAATCGTCATGCCACAAGTCGATCGTCGCTTTTGGATCAATGAGCGTCGAAAACGAGCCACGAGCGAATCGCGCCTTGGCTAGCTTTGGGTCCGCAGCAAAACGGCCGGGTGATGCTTCATGCTTCCAGCGTTGTTCCCCTACAAGCTCCTGCCCTACGGCTTCCGCAGGAAGTACCGGCCGCAGCGTTTCATCCCGAAGCAGAAGGACCTGAAGTCCAAATACGACGTCGTCATCATCGGCGGCGGCGGACATGCCCTGGCCTGCGCCTATTACCTGGCGCGCGATCACGGCATCACCGATGTCTGCATTCTGGAGAAGGGCTACCTCGCCGGCGGCAATACCGCGCGCAACACGGCGATCATAAGGTCAAACTACCTGACGCCCGAAGGTGTCAGATTCTACGAACAGTCGCTGAAGCTCTATCGCGACCTGTCGCAGGATTTCGACTTCAACATTCTCTATTCCGAGCGCGGCCACTTCACCCTGGCGCACACCGACGCCGCGGTGCGCACCAGCCGCTGGCGCGCCGAGGTGAACAAGCAGCTCGGCGTCGATTCAGAGCTGATCTTCCCGGACGAGATCCATCGCCTGTGCCCGTCGCTCAACATGTCGGACGACGTGCGCTATCCGATCCTGGGCGCGCTCTATCACCCGCCGGGATCGATCGCACGCCATGACGCGGTTGCCTGGGGCTATGCCCGCGGCGCGACTGCGCTCGGCGCCGAGGTGCATCAGCAGACGCCGGTCTCCGGCATCATCATCGAGAACGGCACGGTCAAGGGCGTCGAGACACCGCGCGGAAAGGTCTACGCCAACAAGGTGATGCAGGCGGTCGCCGGCTCGACCTCTGTGGTGGCGAAGATGGCAGGCTTCCGCCTGCCGATCCGCACCATTCCGCTGCAGGCCTGCGTATCGGTGCCGCTGAAGCCGTTCCTGGACCAGATCATCGTGTCCGGATCGCTGCACGTCTATGTCTCGCAATCCTCACGCGGCGAGCTGGTGATGGGCGGATCGACCGATCCCTACGGCCTTTACTCCACGCGCTCGACCCTCGACTTCAAGGAGGGGCTGCTCGGCCACATGCTGGAACTGCTGCCGATGCTGGGCGAGGTGAAGGTCCTGCGTCAGTGGGCCGGCATGGCCGACATGACGCCGGACTTTTCGCCGATCATGGGCCTGACGCCGGTCAAGAACTACTACATTGACAGCGGCTGGGGGACCTGGGGCTTCAAGGCTACCCCGGTGTGCGGCATGACCATGGCGCACACCATCGCCACCGATACCCCGCACGAGCTGATCAAGCCGTTCTATCTCGACCGCTTCGTCGAATACGCGCAGGTCGGCGAAAAAGGCGCGGCCTCGGTCGGCCATTGAGGAGGATGCAATGAAAGTCATGAACTGCCCCCTCAACGGCCCGCGCAACATCAGCGAATTCGCCTGGGGCGGCGAAGTGAAGCCGATGCCCGACCCGGCGTCGGTGGACGATCGCGCTTTCGCCGACTGGCTGTTCCTGGAGAACAACGAAGCCGGCGTGGTGCGCGAGTGGTGGTGCCACGTGCCGACCTCCTTCTGGTTCATCGCGGAGCGTAACACGGTGACGGACGAGATCCTGAAGACCTATCCGGCCGGCGACGTGTTCAAGGACCGCGTGAACTTCGCGGCGCCCCCGAAAAACACTGGGGCGGAGAAGAAGTGATGGCCGGCATGAATCGCCTCCCCGCGCCGTTCGGCGCCTGGATCGACCGCGGCAAGCCGGTCGCCTTCACCTTCGAGGGCAAGCACATCGAAGGCTTCGACGGCGACACGATCGCGAGCGCGCTGCTGGCGAACGGCCAGACCATGATCTCGCGTTCCTTCAAGTATCACCGGCCGCGCAGCGTCCTCACCATGGCCGGGCAGGATGCCAACACGCTGGTGCAAGTGGGCGACGAACCCAACTGTCTCGCCGATAAGCGCCGCATCGAGCCCGGCCTCAAGGTCGAAGGGCAGAACTATGTCGGCAGCTTCGAGGACGACAAGGGCCGCTTCACCGAGCTGGTTGAGCGTTTCCTACCGGTCGGCTTCTATTACAAGAGCTTCCACGAGAAGAAGACGTCGTGGAAGGCGTGGGAGCCGATCATCCGGGCGATGGCCGGCCTCGGCAAAGCCGACCTCAAGGCCGACTTCCATCACTCCTACTACGACAAGCAGTACCTGTTCGC
>DATEOK010000337.1:0-11820 GCA_035274225.1 Dongiaceae bacterium | reverse complement strand
GAGGCCGCCGAGCGCGAAAAGGACATCCGCTATTCCAGCCGCACCCGCATGGCGACCGACGCCGCGACCGAACTGCAGCGCCTGCGCCGCGCGCTCAAGCGCGCGCTCGACTGCCTGCCGCCGGAGGCCGCGGTCGATCCGGAGATCGCGAGCTTGCGCGATCTCTCCTGCTCCAAGGTCTACAACGTCCTCCACCTCATCTACCGTGACAAGCAGTACGAGGCGCAGCACAAGGACTATGAGTTCAGCCTGCCCACCATGCGCGAGCATTGGGACGCCGGCCTTGCGGACATCCGCCGCACGCTGAAGCATCCGGAATGGCTGGAGCGGCCGCGCGGCCTCGGCGTCGTCACCCACGACGTGCACCGCGCCAGGCGGGATGCAGCGCATGCGGACGCGCCGGAAGCAGCCGAATGAGCGAGCCCACGGCACCGATCGCCTGCCGGCCGGTGACACCAAAGGATGCCAGCGCGATCGAGCAGCTGTTCAGCGCCAACAGCATCTGCCGCGGTTGCTGGTGCATGCACTGGCGCGTGGAAAAAGGCGGCAAGAGCTGGCAGGCGTGCTGGGGTGAGCCCAACCGCCGCGCCTTCCTGAAGCTGCTGAAGCAAGGCCATGTGCACGGTGCCCTCGCCTTCGTCGAGGACAGGCCGGTCGGCTGGTGCAACTTCGGGCCGCGCGAGGATTTCCCGCGCCTCAAGCGCTCACGCGTGCTGACCTACAAGGCGGCGCCGGAGACCTGGAGCGTCAACTGCTTCTTCATCACCGCCGGCTGGCGCAAGCGCGGCATCGCCGGCGCCTTGCTCACGTCCGCGGTCGAGACCGCGTTCGAGCGCGGCGCCCGCCTGCTCGAAGCCTATCCGACGCCGCAGCAGCCGGGGCAGAACCTGGTCGCGCCCTTCGCCTGGACCGGGACGCGCGCGCTGTTCGCCAAGGCCGGATTCAAGCCGAATGCCGAGAACGCGCGGGTGTGGGTGAAGAAGAGAAGCAAGCGCACCTAGGCTTGGTCCGACTATGACGTAGCGAGCAGTGCGCTTACGCGCTTACTTCATCCGCACCAATGCGCCCTTCGCGTCGATGTGCTCGATGGTGGTGCTGGCGCCGGTGGCCGCCGCGGCGGTGAAGTAGTCGCGTGCTGCCTTCTTGTCGCCGTTCAGCAGCGCGCGCTCGCCGAGGTAATACTGCGCCTCGCACAGCACGTTGGTACGGAACTGCGGCGGCAGCTCGTTGACACCGGCGATCAGCTCCGGGTCCTTACCGGTGCCGGCGAACAGCTCCAGCAGCGGCCGCGGCCAGATGGTGGGGTCGAGGCGGTCGATGCTCTTCTTCAGCACAGCTTCGTCTCCCTTGCCGAGATGCGCCTGCGCGAGGTAGAGGCGCAGCGCGGCATAGGGATTGTCGGCGCGCAGCTCCAGCGTCAGCGCGAAATCCTCGGCGGCGTCCTTGAAATCCTGTTTCGCGTAATGGGCCCGGCCGCGATTGTAGGTTGCCGCCGCGGCCTTCGGGTCCAGCTTCAACAGCGCATCGAAATCGCGGATCGCATCGTCATAGCGGCCGGCGCGGATGTTCATCCCGCCGCGGTCAAGCAGCGCCTCCTGATCGTCCGGCGCGAACTCCAGGACCTTGTCGAGATCGGCGATCGCCGCCTTGTCCTCGCCGCGCTGCGCGTGGACCCAGGCGCGGGCATAGTAGGTGTTCGGATCGTTCGGCACGATCTTGAGCAGCGCGTTGAAGTCGGCCAGCGCGTCGTCCCAGCGGCCGAGCTTGCTGTAGGCGCCGCCGCGGTTATAGAGCGCGTCGCTCGAGTCAGGCGCGAACTTCAGCGCCTGGGTGTAATCGCGCACCGCTTCGGTGTATTCGCCCTTCGCGGCGTGGCCCGCGCCGCGCTGATACAGCGCCAGCGCCAGCGCGCGGCCTTGCGGGCGGAGGGTGTCGATCAGCTTGGTGCAGGCGTCGATCTGGTCTTGCGGCACCTCGGATTTGGCGCAGGCGTCGCGCATCTTCTGCGCCTCGCCCTCGTCGGTCTGGGCGAACGCAGGAGCCGCCGCCAACGCCAGCAGAATCAGCAGAAGAGGACGCACTAGACCGCCGCGCCCCACTAGACCGCCGTGCGCCACTAGACCGCCGTGCGCAGGGCGGCGTCGCGAGCGGAGCGGCGCTCTTTCACGCTCGCGCTCTTCAGCTGCCCGCAAGCCGCCATAATGTCCTCGCCGCGCGGCGTGCGCACCGGGCTGGCATAGCCGGCATTGAACACGATGTCGCTGAAGGCGGCGATGCGCTCCGGCGTCGAGCGCTCGAACGGCGCGTTCGGCCAGGGATTGAACGGGATGAGATTGACCTTGGCCGGAATGCCCTTGAGCAGCCGCACCAAGGCACGCGCGTCGGCCGGGCTGTCGTTCACGTCCTTCAGCATGACGTATTCGAAGGTGATGCGCCGCGCGTTGTTGAGGCCTGGATAGTTGCGGCAGGCCTGCAGCAATTCCGCGATCGGGTATTTCTTGTTGATCGGCACGATGCGGTCGCGCAGCTCGTCGTTCACCGCGTGCAGCGAGATCGCGAGCATGACGCCGAGCTCCGCGCCGCAGCGCTCGATCATCGGCACCACGCCCGCGGTCGACAAGGTGATCTTCCGACGCGAGATTGCGATGCCCTCGTGGTCCATCACGATCTTCAGCGCCTTGGCCACGTTGTCGTAGTTGTACAGCGGCTCGCCCATCCCCATCATGACGATGTTGGAGAGCAAACGCCCATCCTGCGGGCTCGGCCACTCGCCGAGATGATCGCGCGCCAGCATGACCTGCGAGACGATCTCCGGCGCCGACAGGTTGCGCACCAGGCGCTGCGTGCCGGTGTGGCAGAACTTGCAGGTGAGGGTGCAGCCGACCTGCGAAGAGACGCAGAGCGTGCCGCGATCCTCTTCCGGGATGTGCACCGATTCCACTTCCTGGCCGTCGCGGAACTTGAGCAGCCATTTGCGCGTGCCGTCGATCGACTGCCGGTCGACGGAAACCGCCGGGCGGCCGACCATGAACTGCTCGGTCAGTGCCGCGCGGAATTCCTTGGACAGGTTGGTCATGGACGCGAAGTCGGTGGCGCCGCGATGGTAGATCCAGTGCCATAGCTGGCGCGCGCGGAAAGCCGGCTGGCCGATGGCGGCCATCGCCTCGGTCAGCTCCTCGCGCGACAACCCGACCAGGTTGCGCCGCCCCGCCTCATCGACTTCGGGCGGAGCGAACTGCTCCGCGTGCTTCTCGGTGCTCATTCTCTCTCATTCCACAGCGGGCTTATTCAGGCCGCAGGCTGTGCTGATGGCGGCGTAGGCGTCACTGAACCCATCCAGCGGGAAGGTGTCCTGCGAGGCAACGCCGTCGCTGGTCATGCCCGTCACCACCAGGTGGTCGCCCTTTTTCATCCGGGCGACCAGTTGCCGATCGACGCTCGCTTCCCGGATCCACACCCGGTCGCCGTCCACCAGGCGCAGCAGCACGTTGCTGCTCTTGTCGACCTTGGCCTTGGTGAACTTGGACTTGTGCGGTTCGAAGCCCAGGGCCACGCTCACCTGATCGCGCACCTTGCCGCCCATCTGGTGCGTGATGATCAGGCCGACCTCGCCGCGGTTCGGGATCTGCCCCAGCGACTGGACCGGCGCGGCGATCATGTAGCACAGCTTGTCCGCGCCCTCACCCTGCGTAAAGGCATACCAGGCCCCGAAATTTCCGAGGTCATCGGCCTCCGCCGCAGACGCCGACAGAATACTGACGCCCACGATCAAGGAAAAAAGTCTTGCCCTCATGTCCCAAGTCATCCGGTGCTGGTACCAGGACTGGCGAGAAAAAGCCAGCCTCCAGAATATGTTAGTTACACTTCTCCGGCGTCTTTCAAGCGCCGCTGCTTCCATTTTGGCAAGCCGCGGCGGTGCGGCGCAAGCGGCGTGACCGGCCCGCCCACCCGGACCGGGCGCTCGGCGAAGCGGCCGAGGCTGATCATCCGGTCGTACATGACGATCGCCGCCGCCACCGAGACGTTGACGCAGAACCGCGTCGGAATCTTGACCACGTAGTCGCAGCGCTCGGTCAGCGCCGGCGACAGCGAATCCTGCTCCGCGCCCAGCACGTAGGCCGCCGCCAGGGGATGCTTGAAGCTCGGCAGGTCGACCGCATCGTCGGTGATCTCCACCCCGATCAGCCGGCAGCCCATCGGCAGCGTGAAGCGCTCGAGCGAAGGGTGGACATGCACCGGCATGTTCTCGATCGCGATCGAGGTGTCCGATTGCAGCAGTTCGTTGACATCGACCGCCGGCTGGATCGCGAAGGCGAAGCTGGCGCGGAAGGCATGCGCCGTGCGCAGGATCGCGCCCAGGTTCATCGGCTTCGAGATGCCCTCGACCCCGATCCCGAAATAGCCCCGCATCGCCTTCGGTTCATTCATGGCCCGGAAGCTAGGCCAGCGCGGCGTCCAAAAGCAAGACAATGGGCTGTGAGCTAGATCTCTGTTGCTTTCGCCGGACGGGTCGCCAGCACCAGCCCCGCGACCACGACCATGGCGCCGGCGAGATCGCCGAAGCCCGGCACTTCGCCCAGGAGCGGGATCGCCAGGGTCGTCGCCACCACCGGCTGGCCGTAGCCCAGCACCGCGACCAGGGCGGTCGGCAGCTTGCCGAGGCTGCGGTTGATGAGCAGGTAGCCGACTAGGGTTAGCACGCCATAAAGCGCCAGATAGGCCCAGCCGTAGAGGTCGACCGCCAGGAACTTGTCTTCCAGCAGCGCCGCCGGCAGCGATCCCAAGGCCGCACCGATGAACGACCATGCGGTGACGGCGATGGTTGGATAGGCGCGGCACAGGCGCCCGGTGATCAGCATGCAGCCGGAATAGAAAACGGCTGCCGCCACGGCGTAGAGATTGCCGGTGACGCTCGACTGCCCGCTCACTGGACCCAGCGTCATGATGACGAGGCCGGCGAAGGCAAGCGCGCCGCCGATGCCGAGCCACTTGGTGATGCGCTCGCGCCAGATCAGGAAGCCGCCGAGCGCGACCAGCAGCGGATAGATCATCACCAGCAAGGTGGCTTCGAGGATGGTGGTGGTGACGATGGCCCGGTTCCACAGCACCAGATCGGCCGCCAGCAGCAGGCCGGCGAGAATCGCCAGCCCCTTCGCCCTCGGCGGCAGCGGCTCCACGCGCCGCGCGAGCCACAAGGCCGCCGGCAAGGCGATCAGGATCCGCCAGAACGCCGTCGCCGCGACGTCGACCGGCGAGTTGCGGACCAGCAGCGGCCCAAGGCCAGAGATGAAGACGCCGCCGAGCGCGGTTCTGAGGGCGCCGCGATCGATCTGCCCGGGGCGCGCCGGCGCGGCAGCTGCCAAAGTCTCGGCCATGTAACCATCCATCTGCAAATGATTGGTGACATATGGCGGAACATGGTGTAACCAGTCAATTGATTTTTATTGGTGACACCCGTGAGCGCAGCGAACACATCAGGCCTGAGTACAGCGAACACACCGACGGTTCTTCCCAAGCACGAGTTCGTGGCCGGCCGGCTGTCGCTGGATTTCTGCAACTCCCTGTCTCCGACCCGCCGCCCGACCCTGCGCGACCGCATCGTTAACCCGGACGAATTCCTGGGCTGGGCCCAGCGCGCTGGCTGCAAGCTGGACAAGAAGCCGGGCCCGAAAACGTTCGCGCAGCTGCAGTGTTTGCGCGGCGCCCTGATCGGTATCTTCCACGCGCTAGCCGAGCAGCGGACCCCGGCAGCAGCCGATTTCAGCGTGCTGAACGAAGAGTTGGCGGAGGCGCGGGCCGCCGAGCGGCTGGTGGCGGCGGGCAGCGGTTACGAGGTGGAGGACGTGTCGCCACAGCTGATCGACCGCTTCCGCCACGCGATCGCGCGCGACGCTGCCGCGCTGCTCACCGGCGACCTGCGCCGGGTCAAGCGCTGCCCGTCGCACGATTGCCTATGGTTGTTCCACGACGACAGCAAGAACCTGTCGCGCCGCTGGTGCGCGATGGACGATTGCGGCACGCTCGACAAGGTGCGCCGCTATCGCGGGCGTAACGCCTGAGCATCTTCCGCCGAAGTGGATGCCGGTTCGGCGCAGAAAATGCAACCAACCAACTCAACCCATTTTCGCCAGCAGCCAGTGCAGGCAGGCGAGGTGCTGCAGGTCATGGCTGCGCAGGATGTGCGCGAGCCCGCCCAACGTGACTTCGCCATATTCGGCGAAGGTTGCGGTGCGGCTCCAATCGTCCTTGCGCACCGTCTGCAGCATGGCGACGGTTTCGCGCCGCGCCTTGCGGAACGCGCTGAGCGCGGCTTCGACGTCGTCGGCTTCGTAGTTCCGCTGCTGCGCCAGCTCGTAGGAATCGATCGAGATGAGGTCGGGCCGCTCCTCGCGCAGCGTCCGGCCGAACCGCTCGTGATAGCCGTCGCGCTCGATGTCGCGCAGATGGCACGCCTGCCCCAGCGCCGTGAAACGCTCGCCCGGAATGCCCTCCCAGGTCGGCGGCACCCACGCCAGCTTGTCGGCCGGCACCTGGGCCATCAGCCCTGCGACGTCGTCCGGCATGGACGCCAGTTCGGCAAGGATTTGCATCAAAGAATTCCTCAGCAATAGACCACGATTATCGCCGCCTTGCGCCCAAGGGCCAGCGCCAACTTGTCCCGATTGTACCGGTGCCTTGCATCCCGTCGCATCCGGGGGCAAGGTGCCGTCAAATGTCCGGAAAGCCGTGTCAATGAGCGTCCAGGTCAAGACCGAGTTGCCGCAGGATTCATCGCCGATCCTCGCCGAGGTGGTGCGCGGGCAGATGGTGGAAAGCCGCCACCACGCCAGCGTCGCGGTGGTCGACGCGCATGGCGGCATCGTGCATGCCTGGGGCGATGTCGACCTGCCGATCTATGGCCGCTCGGCGATCAAGCCGCTGCTGGCGATCCCGCTGGTGGAATCGGGTGCGGCGGACCGCTTCAAGCTGGGCACCGCGGAGATCGCGCTCGCCACCGCCTCGCACAATTCCGAGCCGCGCCATGTCGAGACGGTGACCAGCTGGCTGCATCGCATCGGCCTCGGCGTCGAGGACCTGGAATGCGGCGCGCACTGGCCGGCGCACGAGGCGGCCATGCAGGCGATGCTGCGCGCGCGCAGCGAGCCGACGCGCGCCCACAACAATTGCAGCGGCAAGCACGCCGGGTTCCTCTCCACCGCCGTGCATGTCGGCGAGAACACCAAGGGCTACATCCAGTACGAGCATCCGGTGCAGCAGCGCCTGCTCGGCATCCTGGAGCAGATGTCGGGCTGCGAACTGGGCGACGTGCCGCGCGGCATCGATGGCTGCGGCATCCCGGTGATCGCGATCCCGCTCGCCAACACCGCCTTCGCGATGGCGCAGATGGCCGACCCGCATCACTTAAGCGAGGAGCGCCAGGCGGCGTGCCGTCGCATCCTCGAGGCGATGATGGCGGACCCCTTCATGGTGGCCGGCACCGACCGCTTCTGCACCAAGCTGATGAGCGCCATCCCCGGCAAGGCCGCAATCAAGGTCGGCGCGGAGGGCGTCTATTGCGGCGCGCTGCCGCAGCATGGCCTCGGCATCTGCCTCAAGGTGACCGACGGCGCCGGCCGCGCGGCCGAAGTGGTGATGGGCCAGGTGCTGCGCCACCTCGGCGTCATTGACGACGAGATGGCGGAGACTCTGACCGCCACCCTCGCCCCCACGGTCAAGAACTGGGCCGGCACGCCGACCGGCCAGGTGCGCCCGGCCTTTTAATGCACAGAGAGTTCTGATGCGCGCAGTCGTCTGCAGCGCGCTCACCGGCCTCGATGGATTGGCGCTCGGGGAGCGGCCCGACCCGGGCGCGCCAGGACCCGGCGCGGTGCGCATCCGCATCGCCGCGGCCGGCCTCAACTACGCCGACCTGCTGGTCACCCAGGGCAAATACCAGGTGAAGCACGAACCGCCGTTCGTGCCCGGCTTCGAGGCCGCCGGCACGATCGAGGCGCTTGGCCCGCAGGTGACGCAGCTCAAGGTCGGCGATCGCGTCATCGCGATTCCGGAAGCCGGCGCGTTCGCCGATGCCGCGATCGTCCCTGCTGACCGCGTCTATCCCGCGCCGAACGGCCTGGATGCGGCGGAAGCGGCCGGCTTCCCCATTGCCTACGGCACTTCCTATGTCGCGCTGGTCGAGCAGGCGAAGCTGCAGGCCGGCGAAACGCTTCTGGTGCATGGCGCCGCGGGCGGCGTCGGCCTGACCGCCGTCGAGATCGGCAAGGCGCTCGGCGCGCGGGTGATCGCGACGGCCGGCGGCCCCGACAAATGCGCCGTCGCCGCGGCGCACGGCGCCGATCATGTCATCGATTACAAAACGGAAGATATCCGCGCGCGGGTCAAGGAGCTGGCCAAGGATTTTCCCGGGGGCGGCGTCGACGTGGTCTACGACCCGGTCGGCGGCGCGGTGTTCGAGGCCTCGCTCAAGGTGGTGAACTGGAACGCGCGCATCCTGGTCATCGGCTTCGCCGGCGGTCCCGTGCCGCAGATCCCCGCCAACATCCTGCTGGTGAAGAACGTGGCGGCGATGGGCTTCTATTTCGGCTCGTGGCGCCAGCACCGGCCGGAGGTGGTGAAGAGGGCGTTCTCATCCCTCGATGGCATGGTACACGCGGCGCAACTCAGGCCGCTCATTTCACACCGCCTGCCGCTCGCCGACTTCCGCGCAGCCCTGGAGTTGATCCAGAGCCGGCAATCAACCGGAAAGGTCGTGCTGCTGACGGGTGCGGCATATTAGCCGCCCCAGTGATCCCGTGTGCTTTGGGCTAATCCCCCTTGGCCAAAGTGTTTTTTCCCGTTGTGACACATTTCCGAAAGGGGCATGTTAACACCCCGTGGCCCACTGGGTGGCGCACGGCAGGGACGGCCCCCGAATGTTTGCTGAATCCCGATTGCTGTTCAAACTGTGGCTAAAGAATCCGCGCAAGATCGGCGCGGTCGCCGTCTCGTCCGCGGAGCTCGCGGGGGCGATGGCACGCCAGGTGCCGCGTGGGCCGGGCTATGTGGTGGAGCTGGGCGGCGGCACCGGTTCGGTCACCAAGGCGCTGCTCAAGGCCGGCACGCACCCAGAGAAGCTGATCGTTCTCGAGCGTGATCCCACCCTGCACAAGCTGTTGCAGGAGCGCTACCCCGGCGTCCGGGTGCTGCTGGGCGATGCCGCCAAGCTGCAGCCGCTGCTGAAGCGCGAGGGCATCGACCATGTGAAGGCGATCGTCTCCTCGCTGCCCCTCGTCTCCATGAAGCGCACCCTGCAGGACCGCATCACCTCGCAGGTGTTCAACGTGCTGGAGCCGGGCGCGCCGCTCATCCAGTTCACCTATTCGCTGTTCTCGCCGATCCCGCGCCGCCGCTTCGGCGTGCATGGCGAGGTCGGCGACCGCGTGCTGCAGAACCTGCCGCCCGCCAGCGTCTGGGTCTACCGCAAGCCGCACCTCCACACTAGACGGGCGGCGGAGTAGGCCGGGACGCCGCTCCGACCGCCTGATGCGGGAGCACCCCCTCCCCCAAACTGGGGGAGGGCTGGGGTGAGGGAAGCCGCAGCACAGTTGTCGATAGTCTTCGCTCGCTTCCCCCTCCCCACCCTCCCCCTTCTGGGGAGGGGTGCTCAACTTGACACCCCGCCCTCGTTCCCTAGAGTGCCGCCAACCGCTTGTTTCGCGGTGTTTTGCAACCCTTTGCGTGTAGAGAAATCATGCCGACGATCACGCTGCCGGATGGCAGCCAGCGCCAGTTTGCCAATCCCGTGACGGGGGCCGAGGTGGCCGCCGCGATCGGGCCCGGCCTTGCCAAGGCCGCGCTCGCTGTGAAGCTCAATGGCGAGGTCAAGGACCTCAGCCACACCATCACCACCGACGCCAAGCTGGAGATCGTCACCAAGACCCACAAGGACGCGCTGGAGCTGTTGCGCCACGACGCCGCGCACGTGCTGGCCGAGGCGGTGCAGGAGCTGTTCCCCGGCACCCAGATCACCTTCGGCCCGGCGACGGAGAGCGGCTTCTACTACGACTTCCACCGCGCGGAGCATTTCACGCTGGAGGATTTCGCGAAGATCGAGCAGCGCATGAAGGAGATCGTCGACCGCGACGAGCCGATCACGCGCGAGGTGTGGGAGCGCGACCAGGCGGTCGCCTACTTCAAGCAGCATGGCGAAACCTTCAAGGCCGAGTGGGTCGCCTCGATCCCCAAGGACGAGGAGATCTCGATCTACCGCCAGGGCAATTGGCTCGACCTCTGCACCGGCCCGCACCTGCCCTCGACCGGCAAGCTCGGCAAGGCGTTCAAGCTGATGAAGCTCAGCGGCGCCTACTGGCGCGGCGATGCCAACAACCCGCAGCTCCAGCGCATCTACGGCACGGTGTTCGCCGACGAGAAGCAGCTGAAGGACCACTTGCACCAGCTCGAGGAGGCGGAGAAGCGCGACCACCGCCGCCTCGGCCGCGAGATGAACCTCTTCCACCAGCAGGAAGAGGCGGCCGGCATGGTGTTCTGGCACCCGAAGGGCTGGACGCTCTATCGCACGCTGGAGAACTTCATCCGCCATCGCCTCGATGAGGACGGCTATGCCGAGGTGAAGACGCCGCAGCTGGTCGATCGCAAGCTGTGGGAGGCCTCCGGCCACTGGGAGAAGTTCCGCGAGAACATGTATCTCGCCGAGAACGAGGAGGGCATCCAGCACTTCGCGACCCATCCGGACGAGCGCATCTTCGCGCTGAAGCCGATGAACTGCCCGTGCCACGTGCAGATCTTCAACCAGGGCCTCAAGAGCTACCGCGACCTGCCGCTGCGCCTCGCCGAGTTCGGCTCCTGCCACCGCTTCGAGCCCTCTGGCGCGCTGCACGGCATCATGCGCGTGCGCAACTTCACCCAGGACGACGCGCACATCTTCTGCACGCCCGAGCAGGTGAAGGAGGAGAGCCTCAAGTTCTGCCGCCTGCTGTTCGGCATCTATCACGATTGCGGTTTTGCCGAGGTGAAGATCCGCTTCGCCGACCGGCCGGAGAAGCGCGCCGGCAGCAACGAGGTGTGGGACGAGGCCGAGGCGCAGCTGAAGGCCGCGATCGAGGCGACCAACCACGAATACGAGATGGCGCCGGGCGAAGGCGCGTTCTACGGCCCGAAGCTCGAGTTCCACCTCAAGGACACGATCGGCCGCACTTGGCAGTGCGGCACGCTGCAGCTCGACTTCGTCCTGCCCGAGCGGCTCGACGCCAGCTACGTGGCGGAGGACGGCCAGAAGAAGCGCCCGGTGATGCTGCACCGCGCGATCTTCGGCTCGATGGAGCGCTTCATCGGCATCCTGATCGAGCACTACGCCGGCCACCTGCCGCTATGGCTGGCGCCGCAGCAGGCCGTGGTCTGCAGCATCGTCTCCGACGCTGACGACTATGCGCGCACTGTGCAGGCGGAGCTGGCGAAGGCCGGCCTGCGCAGCGAGCTCGACCTGCGCAACGAAAAGATCAACTACAAGGTCCGCGAGCACTCCCTCGCTAAGATCCCCCTCATCCTCGCGGTCGGCAAACGCGACCAGGAAGGCGGCACGGTCGCCGTGCGCCGGCTCGGCGAAGAGGGACAGAAGATGATGCCGCTGGCGGAGGCGGTGGAACTGCTGAAGAAGGATGCGAGGGTGCCGGGGTAAGTGCGCTATTCTGACACGCCTCTTTTCACTTTACTCTAAAAATATCAGTCACTTGCTGGAGCGTGGCCCGCGACTCGGTATGCGGGATACAATTCGGTATGTCTTCGCGCATCTATCTTTTTCCAGATACCAATTTGTTCGTCCAA
>DATEOK010000336.1:0-10696 GCA_035274225.1 Dongiaceae bacterium | reverse complement strand
GCTGCTGATGCTGGCCGTCGTGCTGGCGGTTCTGTTGATGGCCATGCTGCTGGTGGCCGCCTTGCTGGCGATCGCCACCCTGACGGTGCCCACCCTGGCCCTGCTGGCCGCCATGACCTTGATTGCTGTGACCCTGATTGCTGTGACCCTGATTGCCATGACCCTGGCCGCCTTGGCCCTGGCCACCGCTCTGCCCGCTCTGATTGCCGGGATTCTGGCCCTCGCCCTGCATCCCGGACTCCATGCCCTGCGGCCCGCCGGAACTGTAGAGTGCGGCCGACAGCCCCTGGCTCACGTTCTGCACGTTGACGTCGGCGACCGAAAGCTCGCGACCGCCCATGCGCGGGCGCTGGCCGTCATTCATGGCGCTCAGCACCCGATAATAGTGGTCGGCATGCTGCAGGAAGTTCTCCGCGGCGACCCGGTCGCCCGCGGATCCCGCGTCGCGCGCGAGCTGCAGATACTTTTCCAGCACCTGGTAGGCATTGCCGCGGACCCGCAGCTCCTGCCCGCCGCCGTCGTATCCCTGACCCTTGTTGTGGCCGCCACCACCCATCCCGTGGGGCTTGCGCGGACCACGTCCGCGAGCGCGTCGGTTATTGTTGTTATTCTGTTTCATGTTTGAGCGTCACTTCGTCGTCGACTGTGATCGAGATGGCAGGTCAAGCCGCATGTCGGCATCCTTGCGCGTTTTGCAATATCTCGAAGCGGCTCGCTGCCGCTCCTCCAGGCGCTGGACGCAGTCAATGTGCGGAGGCGCTGTTTGGGGCTGGCTTCGCTGTGCGATGGCCGGCTTTCCCCCGGGCGCGGCCCATGGTCAGCCCCGACTGCCGGCGCTGACCCTAATCGGTTCGGCGTGGCTTTCCAATAGCTTTTTTGACAGCCCAGGGTTGCAGCGTGAATTAGACTTCAAGCTATTGACGATCCTAGGATTTTCTGAATAGCAGGCAGCGTTCGATCGCGGCCAGATCGCGCGCTGTTGCAATATGCCGCAACCCGGCCGCTGCCATGATCCGGCGCGCCGAATCGCCCTGTCCGATGCCGATTTCAAACGCCGCCAGCCCGCCGGGCAGCAGCAGGCGCATGGCCGCCGGGCCGAGGCGACGATAGGCGTCGAGACCATCGGATCCGCCATCCAGCGCCAGTCGCGGCTCGAACGAGGCGACTTCGGGCTGGAGACCGGCAATCTCGCCGCTCGGGATGTAGGGCGGATTCGAGAGGACGATATCGAAACCGGAATCGATGCCATCGTCCCACTGACCGCGATGGAAAGTGGTCCGCTGCACCAGACCCAACGCGTTTGCATTCTCGGCGGCGACGGCGAGCGCCGCCGCCGACACATCGACACCGATGCCAACGGCATTCGGCAGTTCGTGCAGCAGCGCGAGCAGCAGGCATCCGGTGCCGGTGCCGAAATCGACCAGTCGCAACGCGGCGGACCGGTCCGGCACCTGGTCCAAGACAGCCTGCACCAGGGTTTCCGAATCCGGCCGTGGATCGAGGGTATCGGCCGTCACCTTGAAGGTAAGCGACCAGAATTCGCGCTGGCCGAGGATCTGCGCCATCGGCTCGCGTCGGGCGCGGCGCCCAAGCAACGCATCGAATCGTGCAGCCGCGTCGGCGTTGATCGTGGTTTCCGGAAATGCGATCTGGGTTGCGATCGGAACACCGGCCGCGGCCTGCAGCAGCAGCCGGACTTCGCGCGGCGCGCCCTCGATACCGGCGCCGGCGAGACGGGCCGCGCCGTCCTTCAGGAGATCGCCGAGCGTCACTCCACTTCCGCCAGCCGCTCGGCCTGGTCGTGGGCGATCAGCGCGTCGACCACCTCGTCGAGGGCGGCGCCCTCCATCACCTTGTCGAGCTTGTAGATGGTGAGGTTGATGCGGTGGTCGGTGCAGCGCCCTTGCGGGAAGTTGTAGGTACGGATGCGCTCGGACCGATCGCCCGAGCCGACCTGGCTCTTGCGGTTGGCGGCGCGCTCGGCATCGCGCTTCTCGCGTTCGGCCTCGTAGAGCCGGGCGCGGAGAATCTTCAGCGCCTTCGCCTTGTTCTTGTGCTGCGACTTCTCGTCTTGCTGCTGCACCACCACACCGGTCGGGATGTGCGTGATGCGCACCGCGCTGTCGGTGGTGTTGACCGACTGGCCGCCCGGGCCGGAGGAGCGGAACACGTCGATGCGCAGGTCCTTCTCCTCGATCTTGATGTCGACCTCTTCCGCCTCGGGCATCACCGCGACGGTGGCGGCGGAGGTATGGATGCGGCCGGAGGCTTCGGTCTCCGGTACCCGCTGCACGCGGTGCACGCCGGATTCGAACTTCAGCCGCGCGAACACGTTGCGGCCGGTGATGGTGGCGCTCGCTTCCTTGACGCCGCCGAGGCCGGTTTCGCTGACATCCATCTGCTCGAACTTCCAGCCCTTGACCGCGGCGTAGCGGGCATACATGCGGAACAGGGCCGCCGCGAACAAGGCGGCTTCTTCGCCGCCGGTGCCGGCGCGCACTTCCAGGATGGCGTTGCGCTCGTCCGCCTCGTCCTTGGGCAGGAGCATCAGCTTCACCTTGTGCTCCAGCTCCGGCACGCGGGCGCGCAGGGCGACGACCTCGTCCTCGACCAGGATGCGCATGTCGGCATCGGTCTTGGGATCGGCGAGCAGCGCCTCCAGGTCGCCCAGCTCCTTCTTCGCGATCTTCCACTGCTGGATCGATTCCACCAGCGGCGTCAGGTCGGAATATTCCTTGGAGTTGCGCGCATAGGCCTGCGCGTCCTTCTGATCGGGACTCGCCAGCAGCGAGGCCAGCTCGTCGTGCCGCTTCACCACCCGATCGAGCTTTGGTTCCAAGCTCACGTCTTGTCTTCCTTGTCGTTCAATCCAAACAGGCGGCGCAAGGCCGCTTCGAGATCCTTGGTCGGCGCCGCCGCCTTCAGCGCGAGGCTGGGGTTATGCAGCAGCCGATTGATCAGGCGCCGCGTCGCCTCTGCCGCATCGATGCCGGACTGCGCCAGCACCTCGGCGCGGTGCCGCTCGAAATGCCGGCGCAGCTCGGCGATCCCAGGCGCTGCCTCCTGCTCCGTCAGCTGCCGGCGGAACGACGCGACCGACTGGTCAACGATGCGCCAGGCATCCTCCGCTTCGCTGGCGCGATGCTGGCGGCCGGCCATCGCCAGGCGCTCCAGATCGTCCAGCGTATACAGGAACGCGTCGTCGAGATCGCCGATGCGCGCATCCATATCGCCCGGGACTCCGCTGTCGATCAAGAGGATCGGCTTGCGCTTGCGCGCCTTCAGCGCCGCCTTGACCATGTCCGCGGAAACCAGTTCGGCGCCCAGGTCGAGCGCGCTGACCACCAGATCCGCGGCGGCCAGACCCTGCGGCAGCTCGCCGAACGGCCGCCAGTGGGCGTGGTTGCGCTCGGCCCACGCCTTGGCCCGGCGTTCCTGCGGATGGACCATGGTCCAGCGCTTCATGCCGGTGGCGGACACCTGCTCGAAGATCAGCTCCGCCATGTCGCCGTCGCCGATGAGAAGGCCGCCGAGGTTGCTGACGTCGCCATGCATGCGCCGCAGCACGCTGACCGCGCAGGCCGCCATCGACACCGACTGGCCTGCGATTCCGGTCTCGTGCCGCACACGCTTGGCGGACTGATAGGCGGCCTCGAGGATGCGGTCGAGCTCAGGCCCGCTCATGCCGGCATGCTGCGCCAGCTGCTGCAGTTCCTTCACCTGCCCCAGCACCTGCGGCTCGCCGACGATCTGGCTTTCCAGCGAGGCGGCCACGGCAAACGCATAGCGCAGCGCCGCCTGATCGGTGAGCGCATGCAGGCGCGGTGCGATCTCAGATTCGGTGAGGCCGCCGGCTTCCGCCAGCAAGCCTGTCAACGTCGCTTGCGCGGTGGCGATGTCCGGCGCCACGCACCAGACCTCGCAGCGATCGCAGGTCACCACCGCCATTGCCTGATCGATGCCGCTCTCGCGGCAGCGGGCGAGCAGCCGCAGCACGTCTCCGGCATCGCCCTGCAAACGCTCGCGCAGCAGCTGCGGGCCGGTGCGATGATTGACCCCGACGATCAGGAATGTCGCGGCTTCTACCCCATGCAGGCTGCTGTCACTGATACTGGGCAAGGGACTCGATCAACGTATCGAGCGGCACCTCGCGCTGCTCGCCGCTGTCGAGATCGCGCAGCGCGGCGACGTTCTTGGCCAGCTCGTTCTCACCCAGGATGACGGCGACCCGGGCATTCAGCTTGTTGGCGCGCTTCATGCGCTTGCCCATGTTGCCGGAATAGCCGAGGTCGGCCGGCAGGCCTGCCCGGCGGATCTCGTTGGCGAGGATCAGCGCCTTGCGCTCGGCCACCTCTCCGATCGGCACCAGCGCGATCGGCCGGCGTGCCTTCGGCTCGTCCTTGAGCAGCATCATGCAGCGCTCGACGCCGCTGGCCCAGCCGACGCCCGGGGTCTCCGGCCCGCCCATGATGCCGATGAGCCCGTCATAGCGCCCGCCGCCCATCACGGTTCCCTGCGCGCCGAGATCGTCGGAGATGATCTCGAAGCAGGTGTGGCAATAATAGTCCAGCCCGCGCACCAGGCGCGGATTGACCGAGTGCGGGATGCCGATGGCATCCAGCCCCTCGAGCACGCGCGCGAAGAAATCCTTGCTCGCCTGGTTGAGGTGATCGGAATAGACCGGTGCGTTGGCGACGATCGCCTTGTCGCCCTCGTCCTTGGAGTCGAGGATGCGCATCGGGTTGCGCTCCAGGCGCTCCAGGCTCTCCTTGCTCAGCTTGTCCTTGTGGCCGGAGAGATAGGAAACCAGCACGTCGCGATAGGTCTTGCGGCTCTCGGTATCGCCCAGCGAGTTGATATCCAGGTAGCAGCGGTCCCACACGCCGAGGCGGCGCAGGAACTCGACGCCGACCGCGATGATCTCCACGTCGCCCAGCGCATCGGCAACGCCGATCAGCTCCACACCGGTCTGGTGGAACTGACGCAGGCGGCCCTTCTGCGGGCGCTCATAGCGGAACATCGGCCCGCTGTAGAAGTATTTGAGCGGCGCATGCTGGGCGAGACCTTCCGAGATGAAGGCGCGCGCCACGCTGGCGGTGTTCTCCGGACGCAAGGTGATGGTCTCGCCACCGCGGTCGGTGAAGGTGTACATCTCCTTGGTCACGATGTCGGACGTGTCGCCCAAGGTGCGCTTGAACACCTCCGAGAACTCGAAGATCGGCGTCTCGATCTCCAGATATCCGCCGCATTCCGCGGCGTCGCGCGCAGTGTCAACGACGCGGCGGTAGCGGCGCATCTCGTCCGGCAACAGATCGTGCGTGCCGCGAACCGGCTGTAGCTGAGACACCGAAGAACCTTCCTGGAAAAGTGACGCGTAGCGACCCGAACGAACTAGGCGGCGCTGCTGGCGGCCGGCTTGCCTTCGTTGGCCGCTTTCTCCGCCTCGATCTCGGCCGCCTTCTTCTCGATCAGCTCGGCCATGTGCTCGACGATGTCCTGGTCCTTGAGCCGATGGTGCTGCTGGCCGGCGAGATAGACCATATGCGTGTTGTTGCCGCCGCCGGTGAAGCCGATGTCGGTCTCGCGCGCCTCGCCCGGGCCGTTCACCACGCAGCCGATGATGCTGACCGTCATCGGCGTGGTGATGTGGCTGATGCGCTTTTCCAGCGCTTCCACCGTCTTGATCACGTCGAAATTCTGCCGCGCGCAGGACGGGCAGGAGATCAGGTTGACGCCGCGGTGCCGCAGGTTCAGCGACTTCAGCATCTCGTAGCCGACCTTGACCTCTTCGGCCGGGTCGGCGGAGAGCGAGACGCGAATGGTGTCGCCGATGCCGGACCACAGCAGCATGCCGAGGCCGATCGAGGACTTGACCGTGCCGGTGCGCAGGCCGCCCGCTTCGGTGATGCCGACGTGCAGCGGGTAGTCGCAGGCTTCCGCCAGCGCCTGGTAGGCCGCGACGGCGAGGAACACGTCCGACGCCTTCACGCTGATCTTGAAATCGAAGAAGTCGTGATCCTCGAGGATCTTGGCGTGGTTGAGCGCGGATTCGACCATCGCCTCCGGGCACGGCTCGCCATAGCGCTCCAGCAGCTCGCGCTCCAGGCTGCCGGCATTGACGCCGATGCGCATGGAGCAGCCGTGATCCTTGGCCGCCTGCACGACTTCTTTCACGCGCTGCGCGTTGCCAATGTTTCCGGGATTGATGCGCAGGCACGCGGCACCGGCCTTGGCCGCCTCGATGCCGCGCTTATAGTGGAAGTGGATGTCCGCGACGATCGGGATCTTCACCGCCTTCACGATCTCCGGCAGCGCCGCGGTCGATTCCTCGTCCGGGCAGGAGACGCGGACGATGTCGCAGCCCGCCGCCTCCGCCTCCAGGATCTGCTTGATGGTGGCCGCGGCGTCCGCGGTCAGCGTGTTGGTCATGGTCTGGACGGAAATCGGCGCGTCGCCGCCCACCAATACCGAACCCACCCGGATTTGCCGGGACTTGCGGCGGTGGATGTCACGATAGGGGCGGACGCTCATAGTCAGTCTTTCCTGTTCGGCGCCCCGTCAGACCGGGGCGCGATTCACCGGGCGCGCCGCAGGGCACACCGCTTCGGCCAGAAGATGCGCTGAGAGGGGCAAAAGATCAAGCCTGCTGCCCCGACCTCAACCGTTTGAAATAGAAGGGTAATTGGGCCAGTTCCCGACTCAGTTCGTCACTGGGGCGGCCTTGCTGGTCTTGAAGGCGCTGCCGTCCTGCAGCTTCTTAGGGTCCAGCGGGATGTCCCGCTTCACCAAGCCCACGGTGCCAAGGCTCTTCAGCTTCTTGCCGTTGACCAGGATTTCGATGCCGCCGGCATTGCCGGTGGTCAGCGTCAGGCCCTTGTCCTCGGGCACGGTGTACGTCTCGCCGGACCGGAGGACACGGGAGAACACCACTTCCTTCTTCTCGTTGCTGATCTGGATCCAGCTTTCCAGGCGCGCCCGCACGACGATCTTGCCGGCCTCGCCTTGGGCAGCAGCCTCCTGCTGGGGCGGCGATTCCTCGACCACCTCCTCGCCGGTACTGGCGACGTCGGCCTCCGGCGGGACCTGGTCTTCGGCCGCAGGCGGCGCTTCAGCCGGGGTGCTTTCGGCTGCCGGAGGAGCGTCCTCGGCGGTCGGCTCGGTGCCGGTGCTGGCCTCGGCATTGGTCGGCGACGGCGCCGGGGGCTTGGCAGCGGTGGCCTCCGGCTCTTCGCTGGGCACCGGCTCGGCCGGTGCTGCTTCCTCCGTTGGCGTGTCGGTCGCCACGGTTTCCGTCTCGCCCCGGTCGCCTGCAACGATGCTCCAGACGCCATAGGCCGCGAGCGCCATGATGACGACGCCGCCCAGCACAAGCACAGGATTGGCCTGGATCTGGGAAATGGCGGCAGGCGGCTCCTCGACCGGCTCGGCGCGCTTGTCGATCCATTTGCGCTGGCCGGCGAGCTCGGCGTGATAGTCGGTGATCAAGCGGTTGCCGTCGAAGCCGAGATAATCCGCATAGGTGCGGATGTAGCCGATCATGTAGGCGGTGCCCGGCAGGTCCTTGCGCCGGCCCTCCTCGATGGCCTTCAGGAAGACCGGCTTGATGTGGGTGACGGCGGAAATGGCGGCCAGATCCTGGCCGACCTCTTCGCGGCGGCGACGCAGCATAGTGCCGATTTCGGCGAGGCCACCGCCTGCCGTCCGGTTCGTCTCTGTGCTACCCGACCCGTCCATCATGACCATGTATCTGCCCGCGACTGTTGAGGAATCCTTACAGGAATCCTCCCTTGCCCTCGTGTCGCCGGACGCTCATGTCTCGCGGCTATATATATACCCCAACCTGGAGCCCGCAATGTGTTAAAGGGGTATCTTGTGATCGTTGGCATAATCCAGCAGAGCGCTCCTCAAAGTCGGTCCGTCGAGCTGTTGGACGGTCTGCCAGTAACCATATAAGCCCTTGAAATCCAGGCTGCGGATCGCGGCCCGCATGGGTAGGACCCGTGGCGGCGCCATGGATAAGGCGCGATAGCCGAGGCACAGCAGCGCCATTGCCGCCAGCGGATCGCCCGCCATCTCACCGCACAGCCCGAACGGCTTGCCCGCCTCGCTCGCCGCGCGCGCTACCTCCGCCAAGGCCCGCCGCATGGCAGGCGCCAGCGTATCGTACCGCCCGGCGGCCGCCGGGTTGTCCCGATCCGCTGCAAACAAGAATTGCTGCAGATCGTTGCTGCCGACCGACAGAAAATCGACCCGCTTGAGCAGTTCCGGCAGCTGCCACAGCAGCGCCGGCACTTCCACCATCGCACCGACCCTGACCTCGCTCGGCAACGGCGTGTTGCGGCGGGCCTGGCGTTGCAGCTCCAGATCCAGCAGGCGCCGGCAGGACTCGAACTCCGTGAGCTCGGTCACCATCGGGAACATCACCGACAGCGTGCGGCCCGCCGCCGCGTTCATCATGGCGCGCAATTGCTGGCGCAGCATCGCCGGGCGGTCGAGCGCGATGCGGATGGCGCGCCAGCCCATCGCCGGATTCTCCTCCGGATCGCGGTTCCAGTACGGCAGCACCTTGTCCGAGCCGATGTCGAGCGTGCGGAAGATCACCGCGCGATTGCCGGCGCCGTCCAGCACCTTGCGATAGATCTCGGTCTGCCGCGTCACGTCGGGATATTCGTGCGAGATCATGAACGGGATCTCGGTGCGGTAGAGCCCGATGCCGACCGCGTTGGTCGCGGCCAGCTGCGGCACGTCCATCAGCAGGCCGGCATTGATGTTGAGATCGACGCTGACGCCGTCGCGCGTCACCGCCGGCAGGTCGCGGATCGCGGCATAGGCTTCGCGCTTCATCTAGCGTTGCCGCATGCTTTCGACGACAGTCGCCTGGATGTCCTCGGACGGGCGGATGAACAAGGTGCCGTTGTCGCCGTCGATCACCAGCGGATCGCCGTCGCCGACCCGCTGCATCAGGTCCTGGCAGCGCCCGAGCACCGGGATGTCGAGCGCGCGCGCGACGATCGCGACATGGGCGTTCTGCGAGCCTTCCTCCAGCACCAGGCCCTTGAGGCGCGAGCGGTCATAGTCCAGCAGCTCGGCCGGACCCATGCTGCGCGCCACCACGATCGCCTCTTCCGGCAGGCGCGGCAGCGTCGGCATGTCGGCGCCCAGCAGGTGGCGCAGCAATCGGTTGGCAAGATCGTCGAGGTCGGCGAGGCGTTCGCGCAAGTAAGGATCGGTGACGTCGCGCATGCGGGCGCGGGTGTCGTTCTGCACCTTCTGCGCTGCCGCTTCCGCGGTGAGGCCCGATTGCACCGCCTCCATCATGCGGTTGCGCCAGCCCTGGTCCTGGGCGAACAGGCGATAGGTCTCCAGCACGTCGAAATGCTCACCCTGGCCGGCGATGTCGCCGGCGCTGAGCATGGTGTCGATCGAGCTCTGCATTTCCATCAGCGCTGCGGCCAGGCGCTCGGACTCCTTTTCCGGATCCTCGGCGACCAGCTGCTGCAGCGGCAGGGTCTGATGATGCAGCACGGCGATGCCCCGCGCGAGGCCCGGGCACAGCGTCACGCCATCGAGCCGGAGCGGCAGCAGGGCGATGCCGTCACCGGGGCGCAGCTCCTCGGCGCTGACCAACTCGCCACCCGCCACCAGCTCGGCCAGCACCATGGCGACGGTCTCGAGGGTCTCGATCTCTTCCTCGGCGTATTGCCGGCGGATGCGGTTCTGAATGACCAGCACGCCGACGACGCGGCCGGCGCGCAGGATCGGTACGCCCATCAGCGACTGGAACAGTTCTTCGCCGGTTTCCGGGCGATAAGCGAATTGCGGATGATGCTGCGCGTCCGCCAAGGCCAGGGGCCGCGCGTGGCTGGCGATGTCGCCGACCAGGCCTTCCCCCACGCGCAGGCGGGTCTTGTGCACGGCTTCCTTCTTGAGGCCTTCGGTGGCGAACAGCTCCAGCACCTCGCCGGCGCGCAGCAGGTAGATGGAGCAGACTTCCGCCACCATTTCGCCGGCGATCAGCTTGACCGTCTGGTCGAGGCGCAGCTGCGCCGCGCCGCCGCGCGCCATCACGTTGCGCAAGCGCTTGAGCAACATGCGCGCTCCGGTGAGGCCAGTTCCGTCGGTCATGGCCTACCCGGCGATGGATTTGGGGCGATCCAGCAGGGCCTGGAGCGCCTCTTCGATCAGGTCCTTGATGATATCGGCGGTCGATTGTTCCTTGGTGACCATGCCGACGCTCTGGCCCGCCATCAGCGAGCCGGTCTCGACGTCGCCGTCGATCACCGCGCGGCGCAGGGCGCCGGCCCAGAAATGCTCGATTTCGAGCTGCGCCGCCTTCTGGTCGAGTTCGCCGCGGTCGAACTTGGCGATGACCTCCTTCTGGACGTCCATGAACTTGCGCACGCCGTCATTGACGATGGCGCGCACCGGGATGACCGGAAAGCGGTTGTCGAGGGCGACCGAGGGCATGGCATCGCGCGCCGCCGCGCGGATGAACGCCTTCTTGAACTTGGGATGCGCGATGGACTCGGTCGCGCACACGAAGCGGGTACCAAGCTGCACGCCCGAGGCGCCCATCTCCAGGTAGCCCAGCATGGCGTTGCCGCGCCCGATGCCACCGGCGACGAACACCGGCACGTCGGTGATGACCGGCAGGATCTCCTGCGCCAGGACGCTGGTGGAGACGGGACCGATGTGC
>DATEOK010000335.1:0-2164 GCA_035274225.1 Dongiaceae bacterium | reverse complement strand
TCGTCGACCGCGCTGTCCTTCAGCGCCTTCAGCGCCAACTCCGGCTTCTGGTCCAGCATGCGGATCGCGGCGAGGCGCGCGCCGGCATGCGCCTTGTCGAGGCCGCTCAGGCGCTTCGCCACCAGCGTGTCGAGGAACTCGCCGGCGCGGCTCAGCAGGTCCACGTTCACCAGGCGGTCGGCGAGGAGCGACATCATGCGGTCGCCCTCGACCCCGGCCGGCGTCAGCTCGCGGAACTCGTCGTACAGCGCGACCGCCGTCAGCGGCGACAACCGGTCCGCCCCGCCGTCCAGGTACAATTCGCGGAACGCGCTCGACATCTGCTCGCCGATTTCCTTGGCTTCCGGCCGGTTGGGGAAATTCGCGGCGGCGGAGCGCAGCGCCACCAGCCCCTTGCGCGGCTGGTTCTCATCGAGATAGAGCGCGCCCAGCTTGCGCAGCAGCTTGAACTCGAATTCGCCGCCGCGATGGACGAAGCGCAATGCCTCGAGCGGCGCGATCGCCTCGGCCGGCTTCAGCTCGCCGCCCTTCAGCCGCTCCTCCACCAGGTCGAATTGCGAAAGCGCCTTGATGTCGTCGAGATCGGAATCCGCAAGGCTGGCCCACAGCGCCAGGGCCTGATCACGCTCGCCGGCGCGCAGCGCGATTTGGCCATCGAGGTAGGCCAGGCGGTCCTGCGCGTCGCGGCTCGGCTGGTCCAGCCGCAGCGCATCGGCGAAGCGCTTCGCGGCGATCGGGTTGCCGGCGCTGTTGAGCGCGGCGCCCGCCGTCAGATAGATGTCCTCGCGGATCGGCTTCGGATAGTCGGCAATGTTGGGCAAGGCATCGGTCAGATGCTGCGCCGCTTCATCCCATTTCGCTTCCTTCGCGGCGAGCAAGCCTTGGAACAAGTTGGTCTCCGCCACGCCCTGCAGCGATTTGGCGGACAAGCTGGCGCGGGCCTTCTCCAACTGCCCATCCAGCGTCTGGACGGCGCCGGTCAGCAGCGCCAGCTGGCGCTGGTCGAGGTCGCTGCGGCCCTCGCGGCCGATCTGCGACAGCGCGCTCTCGGCCTCTTCGATCAAGCCATGCGCGAAATAGAACTCGCCGAGCGCCATCCGTGCTTCGGCTTCCTCAGCTTCGCTCGCGCCTGTGACCGCTGATTCGAGCCGGCGCAGGTCGGCGGTAAACGTCGCTTCACCGCCGCGCCGCCAGGTTGGCAGATCGAACAGCCCCGGCGCGCTCGCCAGGATCGGCTGCCCCTCTTTCGGTGGCTCGGGTTGCTTTGCCGCCTCTTGCTCTGGCGCCGCCGGCTCCGGCTCCTGGGACGCAACCTGTTCGCCTTCCTGCGGCTCCTCCGCGATCGGCCCCAACTCACCCTGCGGCCTGGTGGTGATGACGACGCCCTGCGACAGCGAGTCGATGGTGATGGCATCGCCCAGGCTTGCCACCACGATGCCCTGGTAGCTGGGCAGCAGCTGGAACTCCGGCCAGCCGGCCTGCTCCGCGATCCCAAGTCCTGGCGGGCGAACCGGCACGACGTACAGCTCGCCGCCGCTTGGATCGGTCACCTTCGCGACCCGACCGGGCCCGTTGGTGCGCAGCAGCAGGCTGGACGCGCCGTCGGCCAGGGTCTCGCGCCGCTGCTCGATGGTCTGCTTCGGCGCGATCTTGCCCCCATCGGTCACGTCGACGATCCACGACTTGCCGCTCGCCGTCATGCTGACGCCGAGCGGCGTGGCCTCGACGATGCGGATGATGGTGACGTCGGGAATGTCGATCTTGCTCGCCTTGCCGAGCCGCGCCACGCGCGCATCGTCGAACAGCGCGCTGACGTCATTCGACGGCATGTCGAACGCGAGCCACAGCGCGCCGTTGCGGCGGAAGGCGGCGGCCGGCACCGCTTCGGGCCAGGCGAACATGATCTTGGTGCCGTTCTCGCCCGGCGCGATCTTGATCTGCACGTCGACCGGCGGGCGCGGCGGCAGCGCCGCCTGCTCGATCTCCGGCATCGGCGGCGGCGTTTGCTGCGCCGCCTCAGCGGGCTGCTGCTTTTGTTCCGGCTTCGCCGCTTCGCCGGTCTTGGCCGGCTCCTCGGCCGGTGGCGCCGACGCGGCCTCGGGCAATGACGGCAGGCTCTGCAGCGCGAATTCCGGCGCAGGTTGCGGCGGCTCGGCCAATGGCT
>DATEOK010000334.1:0-5168 GCA_035274225.1 Dongiaceae bacterium | reverse complement strand
GGTCCATGGCACCCGATCCTGGGGCACGAGGAGGCCGTGGAAGGCGCCTGCAAGGTCGCGCCTGATGTCCTCCAGCATATCGCTTTCGATCCGGAAGGCGGTGCCGCCGCCAAGGTCCATGACGCCGGCGATCCGGGCGCGGGGCGGCGGCAATGCCGCGTAACCGGCCAGCCGCCCATCAAGCTCGCCTTCGATGCGCGGCGGCAGATGCGAAAAGAGCGTCAGATGGGCCGGAACCTGGTTGCGCTCCGGCGGGTAGTGGAGACGCCGCAATCCTTCGAGCCAGCCGAAATCGCCGTCAGCGAACAAGGCCGTCAGGATGATCGGCCCGCTCAGATCTCCACCTGGCTGCCGAGCTCCACGACGCGATTGGTCGGAAGCTTGAAGAATTCCATGGCGCTTTCGGCGTTGCGGAGCATCCAGGCGAACAGCTTCTCGCGCCAGATCGCCATGCCGGGCCGCGACGAGGGCAGCAACGTCTGGCGCGCGAGGAAGAAGCTCGTGTCCATCATCTTGAACATCGTTCCGCAGCTGTCGACGGTGGCGAGCGCCGCGGGCACGTCGACCTCCTGCATGAAGCCGTAGCGGATGATCAGGCGGTAGAAGCCGTTGCCGAGATCATCGAGCCTCGTGCGGCGCTCGTCATCGACGAAGGGCACGTCCTCGATCTTCACGGTGAGCAGGATGATGCGCTCGTGCAGCACTTTGTTGTGCTTCAGATTGTGAAGCAGCGCGTGCGGGATGCCGTCCGGCGCCGTGGTCATGAAGACCGCGGTCCCCGGCACGCGCGTCGCGCTGGTCGAGGCGGATTTGATGAACACCTGCGCCGGCATCGACGCCTCGTTCATGCGCTCGATCATCAGCTTGCGTCCGCGCGCCCAGGTGGTGAGCAGGGTGAAAGCGACGAGGCCGATGAGCAAAGGCACCCACCCGCCATGCGGCACCTTGGTGATGTTGGCGCCGAAATAAGCGAAGTCGACGGTAAAGAACGCGGCCAGCAGCACGCCGGCGACGAGGCGATTGAAGTGCCAGAGATGGTAGAGCACGACGGCGATCAGGAAGGTATCGATCAGCATCGCGCCCACCACGGCAATGCCGTAGGCCGCCGCCAAATTGGACGAGGAGCGGAAGGTCAGCACCAGGAGAATCACCATCACCAGCAGTGCCCAGTTGATCACCGGTATGTAGATCTGGCCGGCCGTCGAGGCGCTGGTGTGGAGGATCCTGAGCCGCGGCACGAAACCCAATTGAATCGCCTGCTGCGTCACCGAAAAAGCGCCCGAGATCACCGCCTGGCTGGCGATCACGGTCGCCATCACAGCGAGCAGGGTCAACGGCAGGCGCAGCATGTCCGGCGCCAGCATGAAGAAGGGATTGTGCACCGCATGCGCCGCCGCGGCGGGATCGAGCGAAAGCAGCATCGCCCCCTGCCCCAGATAGTTGAGCATCAGCGCCGGCATGACGAACACGAGCCAGCTGACGCGGATCGGGTTGCGGCCGAAATGGCCCATGTCGGCGTAGAGCGCTTCGGCCCCCGTCACGGCCAGCACCACCGATCCCATGGCGAGGAAGGCCCGGATGCCGTCGGCGGCGAAGAACTGGACCGCATAGGCCGGGTTGAGCGACAGCGCGATGCTCGGCATCTTGGCGATATGCGTGATGCCCAGCACCGCGATGGTCGCGAAATAGACCAGCATGATCGGTCCGAACAGCGCGCCCACCTTGGACGTGCCGCGCGCCTGGATGGCGAACAAAGAGACCAGGATGCCAAGCGCGATCGGGATGACCCAGGGCTCGAAGCTCGCCTGGACGGTGGTCAAACCCTCGACCGCCGAAAGCACCGAGATGGCCGGCGTGATCATGCTGTCGCCGTAGAACAGCGCGGTGGCGAAGACGCCGAGCAACACGATGCCCTTGGTCCATCGCCGGGGGCTGGCCGCCTGGCGGTTGATCAGCGCGAGCAGCGCGAGGCTGCCCCCCTCGCCCTTGTTGTCGGCGCGCATGATGATCGTGACATATTTGATCGTCACCACGAGCATCATCGACCAGAAGATCAGGCTGAGCACGCCGTAGATGTGGACATGGTCGGGCGCCAGGACATGATGACCGGCGAAGGTTTCGCGGAACGCGTAGATCGGGCTGGTGCCGATATCGCCGAAGACGATCCCGACCGCGCCGAGCGCGAGCTTGGCGAGACTCGCCTGAGGATGGCCATGCGCGTGCGATCCGTCATCGTCGGATGCTTCCGCGACGCTGCTGGCATCATTCATGGACGAAGCCGCCCCGACGTGATTGGTAATGTGACGTCTTGCCCACCTGAGCAGACTGTGAGGAACAAGGCCGCGCCCCTAGCACCTCGCAACCTCGGCTGCAACGTCGCGGCAGGGCAGCGTCCCGCTGGGACGAAGATCGTGCACTTTCGGGCCAGGCCCCTATATCACGAACCATGGCTTTCCAGGAGAGGCGGATGCGCATCGGCGTGCCGAAGGAAATCAAGAATCGCGAATATCGGGTCGGCCTGACGCCCCCCTCGGTGGCGGAGCTGGTGGCCGCCGGCCACGAGGTGATCGTCGAGCATGGCGCCGGCCACGGCATCGACTTCAACGATCCATCCTATGTGCGCGCAGGCGCCACGATCGTGCCGACTCCCGCCGAGGTCTTCGCGCAGGCCGACATGATCGTGAAGGTAAAGGAGCCGCAGCCGCACGAGATTGCGCTGCTCGAGCCGCGCCATCTGCTGTTCGCCTATCTTCACCTCGCCGCCGACAAGCCGCAGGCGGAGGGATTGATGCGATCGGGCGCCACCTGCATCGCCTATGAAACGGTGACGTCGCGGAGCGGGGCGCTGCCGCTGCTCAAGCCGATGTCCGAGGTCGCGGGACGCATGTCGATCCAGGTGGGGGCGCATTATCTGGAGAAGGAGCAGGGCGGCCGCGGCATCCTGCTCGGCGGCGTGCCCGGCGTGAGCCCGGGCCGGGTCGCGATCCTCGGCGGCGGGGTGGCAGGGCTCAATGCAGCGCAAATGGCGGTCGGCCAGCGCGCCGACGTCACCATCTACGACATCAACAACGATCGGCTCGCCGAACTCGACACCCATTTCGGAAGCCAGATCAAGACGGTCTATGCCAGCAAGGCCGCGATCGCCTCCGCCGTCGCTGCCGCGCATCTGGTGATCGGCGCGGTGCTCGTGCCCGGCGCCGCCGCGCCCAAGCTGGTGACGCGCGAAATGCTCAAGACGATGAAGCGCGGCTCGGTGGTGGTCGATATCGCCATCGACCAGGGCGGCTGCTTCGAGACCTCGCGTCCGACCACCCACGACGATCCCGTGTTCACCGAGGAAGGCGTGATCCATTATTGCGTCGCCAACATGCCCGGCGCGGTGGCGCGGACATCGGCCTTCGCGCTCAACAACGCGACCCTGCCCTTCGTGCTCAAGCTCGCCGATCTCGGCGTCGCCAAGGCCATGAAGGCCGACCCGCATCTCGCCAACGGGCTCAACGTCGCCAGGGGCAAGATTCGCCACAAGGCGGTCGCGGAGGCACTGGGCCTGCCTTTCGCAACGTGACGACTTGGCGGCTCACCTATGCATGGAACCACCGCTCGTCCTGAGCCTGTCGAAGGACTTTCCTTCCTCCTTCTCCTTCTCCTTCTCATCTTCGTTGCCAAGAAATAAGAATGGGCTTCGAGAGGCTCAGCCCGAACGGAGTCATGCGGTAGACATCGGTTCTTTTCTCTCGCCCGTCGGAAAACAGGACGTCACTTATTGTTGTTGCGGTTCCGGCGACCTGGGTGCGCGTCCTTCGGCCATCGCACGGATCTGCTCGATCGCACGGATGCGGTCCTCGACCAGCGGCCGCCAGCTCATCGTCGGCGGCGACATCGCCAGCACCTGCCGCCAGCTGGCTTCGGCTTCGTCGAGCCGGCCGCCCTCGGCCAGCGAAAGGCCATAGAAGAACATAGGCGCGGGGTTGCCGGGGGCGAGCGCACCGGCCCGGCCGAAGGCGAATTCGGCGGCGGGTGTCATCATCCCGCCGGAATGAAGCACCAGGGCGTTGCCCAGCCCGATCCACAGGTCGGGATCCCGGGGGTGCTGGCGGATCGCGCTTTCCAAGATGCCGACCGCGTCGACGCTGTTGCCGCGCCGCAGATAGGAATCGGCGATCGTCAGCCATGATGCGGCATTGTCGAAGCGGCCGAGTATGTCCTGGCGCAGCACGGCAAAGGCCTCGCCGCCGATCGCGGTCGCCTCGGTCGGCTTTGCAGGGCTTCCGCGCAGCCCCGGCCGCCCTTGCCAGGCATAGCCGGCGGCGGCGAGGCACAGGCCGGCCGCGCCACCTCGCCGTTGCCGCCTTCGGCGCTGACCGAGCTCGGCGATGCCAACGAGGAGACGCGCAAGCAGATCGAGCAGCTGCAGCAGACGCAGCAGCAGCTCCTCACCCAGGTGCGCCGCGAGCTGGCGCTCCTGCCGCCGAGCGATCCTCTGCGCGAGCAGGGAACGCCCGACGAGCGCGAGCAGGAAGAGCGGCGCCGCCAGCTTGTCGAGATGCTCGCCGAAATCGAGAAGCGAATCAACGAAGAGAACGCGCGGCCGAAGAAACGCTACATCAGCCCGGCGACGCGCGAGGAGGTCTACGCGCTCTACTACGACCACCTGCGCAGGAAGATCGAGGACCGGGGCACGCGCAATTTCCCCGAGAACCAGGGCAAGAAACTCTACGGCGAGCTGACGATGGTGATCAGCGTCGATGCCGAAGGGCGCGTCCTCGACACCGAGATCGTGCGCGGCTCGGGCAACAAGGTGCTCGACCGGCGCGCCGTCGCGATCGTCCATGCCGCCTCCCCGTACGGTCGCTTCACGCCGGCGATGAGGAAGCAAGCCGACCAGCTGGCGATTCCCTCGCGCTTCCGCTTCACGCGCGAGGAGGGCCTCGAGACGACGCTGAGCGGGCGATGAAACACACCGGTGCGGGACGCCTGAGCGCTGCGGTGGCTCGCCTATGAGCATCGCCGTGAGCCGCTACGCGGTCGTCGGCCATCCGGTCGCGCACAGCCAGTCGCCGTTCATCCACGCCGCCTTCGCGGCGCAGACCGGCGAGCCGGTCGACTACGGCCGGCTGCTCTGCCCGCTCGACGGCTTCGCTGCGGCGCTGCGCGGCTTCGCGGCCGGC
>DATEOK010000333.1:0-24222 GCA_035274225.1 Dongiaceae bacterium | reverse complement strand
TTGGCCGCGGCCCGTCGGAACTCCACAGGTCGACCTGGAAGGCGATGGTGTCGCGGCGCGGCGTGTGGCCCAGCACTTCGGTCAGCGGCGTGTTGGAGACGAGCCCGCCATCCCAGTAGAAGCGCCCTTCGATCTCGACCGCCGGGAAACCGGGCGGCAGTGCGCCGGAGGCCATGACGTGCTCCGGCACGATCTTGGTCGATGCATTGTCGAAATAGGCGAAGTTGCCGGTCTCGATATCAACCGCGCCGACCGACAGGCGCGTCTCGCGCGCGTTGATGCGGTCGAAATCGACCAGCCGCTCCAGCGTCTCCTTGAGCGGCCGGGTGTCGTAGAAGCTGGTCGCGGCGATCCCGCCGAACGGCCACAGGAACGGCGGCACGACGCGCGGCGTGAAGAAGCCGTCCTGCCCGCCGAGCAAGGCGCGCCCTGCCGCAAACGCGCTGATCGCGGCGCGCGCCGGGCCGCTGCCGGCCAGGGCGGTGATCCGCTCCTCGATCGACGCATCCGGCAGGAAGGCGGATCGGCAGATCGTTTCCCAGAACTCGATGAGGCGCGCGACGCGCTGCTCGGGTGCGTTGCCGGCCATGATCGCGGCATTGATCGCACCAATGGAAATGCCGGCGAACCAGTTGGGCTGGATGCCGGCCTCGTGCAGCCCCTCATAGACGCCGGCCTGGTAGGAGCCGAGCGCACCGCCGCCCTGCAGCACCAGGGCCACGGTCTCGTACGGCGGCAGTTCGATCCTGGAGGCCATGCGCGAAGTCTAGCCGACTTCGTGCTGTCCGGCCATCAATGCCGGAAGTGGCGGGTGCCCGTGAACACCATGGCAAGGCCCACATCGTCGGCCGCCTTGATCACGTCCTCGTCGCGCATCGATCCGCCCGGCTGGATCACGGCGGTGGCGCCGGCTTCGGCGGCGGCCAGCAGGCCGTCGGCGAACGGGAAGAACGCGTCCGAGGCGACGACGGAGCCCTTGGCCCAGCTCCCGGCATGGCCGGCGGCTTTCGCCGCTTCCGCCGCTTTCCAGGCCGCGATGCGCGAGGAATCGACGCGGCTCATCTGCCCGGCGCCGACGCCGACCGTCGCGCCGTCCTTCGCATAGACGATGGCATTCGACTTCACGTGCTTGGCGACGGTGAAGGCGAACAGCAGGTCGGCGATCTCGCGCTCGCTCGGTGCGCGCCGGGTCACGACCTTGAATTCGCCCGCGCCGGTACGCGCGCCGTCGCGGTCCTGCGCCAAGAAGCCGCCCGCGAGACTCTTGAAGGCGAGGCCCTCGGCGGCGGGATCGGGCAATCCGCCGGTCTCCAGCAGGCGCAGGTTCTTCTTGGCGCCGAGCACCGCCAATGCCTCCGCGGAGAAGGACGGCGCGATGATGACCTCGGAAAACAGCTTGCCGATCAGCTCCGCGGTCCTGCCGTCGAGCGGACGGTTGGCGGCGATGATGCCGCCGAACGCGCTGACCGGATCGCAGGCAAGCGCGCGCTCGTAGGCCTTTGCCAGGTCGCCGCCGCTCGCGACGCCGCACGGATTAGCGTGCTTGATGATGGCGATGGTCGGGGCCTGGAACTCGGCCACCAGCTCGAACGCCGCATCGGTGTCGTTGAGGTTGTTGTAGCTGAGTTCCTTGCCCTGCAGCTGCTTGGCGGTGGCAAGGCCGGCGCGCTTGCGGTCGGTGACGTAGAAGGCGGCGCGCTGGTGCGGGTTCTCGCCATAGCGCAGCAGCGACTGCCGCTCGCCGGCGAGGGTCATGCGCTCGGGGAACGGCTCGCCCAAATCGCCCGCCATCCAGGTGGAGATCGCCGCGTCATAGGCGGCGGTGCGGGCATAGGCCTTGCGCGCCATGCGCCGGCGGAAGTCGATGCACGCCGCGCCGTTGTGCGTGGCGAGCTCCTTCTTCAGGTCTTCGTAGTCGGCGGGATCGACGATGACGGTGACGAAATCGTGGTTTTTGGATGCGGCGCGGATCATGGCCGGGCCGCCGATGTCGATATTCTCGATGATGGTGTCGCGGTCGGCGCCCTTCGCCACAGTTGCCTCGAACGGATAGAGGTTGACCACCAGCAGGTCGATGTCCGCGATGCCGTGCGCCTTCTGCGCTGCAACGTGCTCGGGCAGGTCGCGCCGCGCCAGCAGGCCGCCATGGATCTTGGGATGCAGGGTCTTCACCCTGCCGTCCATGATCTCCGGAAATCCGGTGTGCTCGGAGACATCGGTGACCTGGAGGCCCGCTTGCCTCAGCGCCTGGGCCGAGCCGCCGGTCGACAGCAACTGCACGCCGCGCTCCGCGAGGGAACGTGCCAGTCCGACCAGGCCGCTTTTGTCGGAAACGGACAGCAAAGCGCGGCGGATCGGACGAAGCGTGGCTGGCATGCTGGACGACTCCCGCGCTGACGGATGAGCGCGCCAGTTATCGCTTGCCGCCTTCCTTTTGCAAGGCCCATTTGACCTGGGTGGTGTCGTCCTCGATCGCGCCCTGCACCACCAGTTGCTGGGTGCGCCGGACCGTGCCGGACTGGCCGAGATAGATGCTGTCCGCCAGCGACAATTCGCCGCCCTGCACCCGGAGGCGCCAGCCGCCGCCGTGCGGGAGTTTCAGGAGTGCCGAGTGGCTGCTCTGGGTCATCGATACCTGAACCGCCGGATGCAGATGGAAGCGCAGCGCAAAGCTCTTGCCGCCGCGCCCGCTCAAGGTTTCTTCGCCGATCAGCTCGAACCCGTCCGCGGTCAGGAACAAACGTCGGCGATGGGTGAGCCCGAACGGCTCCTCATAGCCGTTGTGCCTCGCATCCAGCCATTGCCCAGCCTCGGTCTGCTCGCGCCGCACCACCACGGAGCGCGGCGTTAGGGCGAGGCCACCGAACGGCAGCAGCATGCTGGAATTGATGTCGTCGACCACCAGCGCGGAATGTGCGGCAGTGGCGCGCTGGACCTGCCGCCACTCTTCGGCGATCGGATGCGCGCCGCAATTGACGATCATGCGCTCGGTGCCGTGGCTGAACTCGAACGAGAGGGTGCCGGCATGGGCGTGACCGTCGAAGCCGTGCGGCGGCGGCGCGCCGGCATCGGAGATGACCACGCTGCGGCCGGCCGCCATGCGGTGGAAGCCGGTCTGCGGCAGCTGGACCAGGTCGCGCTCGACCGCGCCGGTCGCGCCGGCGCGCATCAAGGTCATGATGACGGCGCTGGATTCGTCTTCGGTCGAATCGTTGAACAGCGCAAGGCCGCCGTCGGGATGCGTGACCAGCTTCAGCGCGCAGGCAAGATTGCCGATGCTGGCGATCAGCTGGTCCGGCAGCTTGCGCTGGGTCAAGGTCAGCACGTGATGCAGATCGAGCAGGTGCTGCAGCAGGTCCAGCATCACCGCCGGGCTGCGCTCGACATGGCCGCCATCGGGCAGCATCTGCGCATGCAGCTCACGGTCCAGCAGCTTGCCGCCCTTGCGCAGCCATTTGTCGCCGTGCGGCAGCAGCACGCCCGCCAGCATCAGCGCGATGCTGGCCTTCAAGAGCGCCGCGCCGTTGAGGCCATCCGGCAGCGCGCGCGCCAGATGCTCGGCCTGCCGGTTGAGCGGGCGGAACAGGTGGGCGCGGAACAGGGCGTCGGTGTTGGTCTCCAGGAACGCACTGTTCATCAGGCAGCGGCGCAGCCGCGCGCCGAGCAGGTCCGCCGACCAGGAGAGAGAATCGTACGTGGCGGTGTCGGTGAACCAGGCGAGCACGACATGGCGCGCGAACTGCCGCGCCTGAGCGCTGCCAAGCGCGCGCAGCGTGTCCAGCCAGGCGAAGCTCGCCATCTGCCGCCGCCACATCTCGGTCGCGCCGAGCGGGTTGTGCAGCGGCTTGGGGTTCTTGAGAACATCATTGCCGAAGCGGAACTCGCCCTCGAGCATCGCCAGGGCGGCGCGCGGATCAACCGGCCAGGTGTCGGTCGGCACGGCGGCCAGTTCGCCGCTCGAGCGCTTGCCCAGGGTCGAGCCATAGAGCCGGCTGCGATAGAGCGGCTGCAGCATGCGCCGCAACGCACGCTGCGTCAGCAACGCCGCCGGTAGCGCGAACAAGGTCTGCAGGCGCGGGGCCAGCAGCTTGGGCCGGCGGTTGCCGCGCCTTGCCTTGTGCGGCGGTGCCTTGCGGAGCGGTTCGGCGAGGGCGGTCATGTCCCGCGCACCGCCGCGATGTTGGCGGCGTATTTGCCCGGGCCGCCCTGGAACGTGGCGGTGCCCGCCACCAGCACATCGGCGCCGGCCGCGACCGCCAGCTTCGCGGTGTCGATATTGATGCCGCCGTCGACCTCCAGGTCGATCGGCCGGCCGCGCTGCGCCTCCGACACGGCGTCGATGCGCCGGCGCAGCTCCTTGATCTTGCCCAGGCTGGATTCGATGAAGCGCTGGCCGCCGAAGCCCGGATTGACGCTCATCACCAGCACCAGGTCGATCTCCGACAGCAGCCAGTCGATGCTGGAAATCGGCGTGCCGGGGTTCAGCGACAGGCCGGCTTTCTTGCCCAGCGACTTGATGAGCTGGACGGTGCGGTGCGGGTGCGCCCCGGCCTCCGGATGGAAGGTGATGATGTCGGCGCCGGCCTGGGCGAACTCCGCGACGTAGGGGTCGACCGGCGAGATCATCAAATGGACGTCGAACGGCAGCTTGGCATGGGGGCGCAGCGCCTTCACCACCATGGGGCCGATGGTGATGTTGGGGACGAAGTGCCCGTCCATCACATCCACATGGACATAATCCGCCCCGGCCGCCGCGATCGCGCCCACTTCCGCCCCCAGCTGGGCGAAATCGGCGCTGAGGATCGAGGGGGCGATGCGGGTCTTCTGCTGCATGGCCGGATGCTTACCACCCGCCGAGAGTCGGGAGCAAGGAACCGGGATGGAAATCGCTAGGGCGATCCGCCGTCCTCGGCGGTCCTATACTGCCCCCGCACCACACAGAAGCGCTGGCCAGTCGGCGCTTCCATTACCACCCAGGTCTGGACCCGGTTGACGACCTTGGCGCCCAGAGCCTCCAGGCGCTTGACCTCGGCAGGGATATCGTTGCTTTCGATGTCCAGGTGCACCCGGCTGGGGTGGTCGACCTGCTGGACCTCGATGCTCATGCCGCCGGGGCCGGCGGCCAGCTTGCGGTAGCCCGGCTCGTCTCCCGAGACCACGGGAAGGCCCAGCGCCTCGGACCAGAACATGGCTGCCTTGTCCAGGTCCTCGGTCTTGCAATCGATGATGAAACCGGCCAGTCCACTCTTGTGCATCGCGTCCTCCGGCGTATCTGACTCTAGAGATTAACAAACGTGCCTGCCCAGGCGTCTCAAATGGAATTTGAGGCATTCCGGCGGGCGGCCTACAGTCCATCACCCAAATTTCACGAGGTACCGGCCATGCAGGCCGCATTCTATCAACAGCTCGACCAGACCTTGTCACAGATCAAGGCCGACGGCTTCTGGAAGGCGGAGCGCCTGATCGGAACCCCGCAGGGCCCCGCCATCCACCTGGCGGACGGGCGCGAGGTGCTCAATTTCTGCGCCAACAACTATCTCGGCCTGGCGCACGACCCGCGCCTGGTCGAGGCGGCGACCGACGGCTTGCACAGCCACGGCTTCGGCATGGCCTCGGTGCGCTTCATCTGCGGCACCCAGGACATCCACCGCGAGCTAGAGGGCGAGCTGGCGCGCTTCCTCCACACCGAGGATGCGATCCTCTATTCCAGCTGCTTCGATGCCAACGGCGGCCTGTTCGAGACCATCCTCGGCGAGGACGACGCGGTCATCTCCGATGCCCTCAACCATGCCTCGATCATCGACGGCATCCGCCTGTGCAAGGCCAAGCGCTATCGCTACCGCAACAACGACATGAGCGACCTCGAGGCGCAGTTGAAGGCGGCCGACGAAGCGGGAGCTCGCAACAAGCTGATCGCGACCGACGGCGTGTTTTCCATGGACGGCATCATCGCCAACCTGAAGGCGATCTGCGACCTCGCCGACCGCTATGACGCGCTGGTCATGGTGGACGACAGCCACGCCGTCGGCTTCGTCGGCGAGCGCGGCCGCGGCACGCCGGAATATTGCGGCGTCGAAGGCCGCATCGACATCCTGACCGGCACGCTGGGCAAGGCGCTGGGCGGCGCCAGCGGCGGCTATGTCGCGGCCCGGTCCCAGGTAATCGAGCTGCTGCGCCAACGCTCGCGGCCCTATCTCTTTTCCAACGCGCTGGCGCCGAGCATCGTCACCGCTTCGCTGGCGGTGCTGAAGCTGCTGCGCACCGAGGACGGCGCGCAGCGGCGCAAGCGGGTCATCGCCAACGGCCGGAACTTCCGCAAAAAGATGGCGGTGCTCGGCTTTGACCTGGTGCCGGGCGACCATCCCATCATCCCGGTGATGCTGGGCGACGCGACACTCGCGACCAGGATGGCGAATGCGCTGCTGGAGGAGGGGATCTACGTGATCGGCTTCTCCTTCCCGGTGGTGCCGAAGGGCCAGGCCCGCATCCGCACCCAGATGAGCGCCGCCCATACCGACGAGCATATCAACAAGGCGGCCGAGGCCTTCGCCAAGGTCGGCCTGGCGCTGGGTGCGATCGGCGGCAAGAAGAAAGAGGCGATCTGACATGCGCGCGCTTGCGAAACTGGAACGGGCTCCCGGCCTCACCCTGACCGAGGTGAAGAAGCCCGAGGTCGGCCACAACGATGTGCTGATCCGGATCAAGAAGACCGCGATCTGCGGTACCGACTGCCACATCTGGAAGTGGGACGAGTGGGCGCAGAAGACCATCCCGGTGCCGATGCAGGTGGGCCACGAATATGTCGGCGAAGTGGTCGACATGGGCACCGAGGTGCGTGGGTTCGAGATCGGCGACCGGGTCTCCGGCGAGGGCCACATCACCTGCGGCCATTGCCGCAACTGCCGCGCCGGGCGCCGGCACCTGTGCCGCAACACCGTCGGCGTCGGCGTCAACCGCGAGGGCGCATTCGCCGAGTATCTCGCGATCCCCGCGGTCAACGCCTTCAAGATCCCCGACGGCATCAGCGACGAGCTCGCCTCCATCCTCGATCCATTCGGCAACGCGACGCACACCGCGCTCAGCTTCAACCTGGTGGGCGAGGATGTCTTGATCACCGGCGCCGGTCCGATCGGCATCATGGCGGCCGCGATCTGCCGCCATGTCGGGGCGCGCCACATCGTTATCACCGACGTGAACGACTACCGCCTCGACCTCGCGCGCAAGATGGGCGCGAGCCGCGCCGTCAATGTCGCCAAGGACACGCTGAAGGACGTGATGAACGACCTCGGCATGAAGGAAGGCTTCGACGTCGGCCTCGAGATGTCCGGCGTGCCGACCGCCTTCTCGCAGATGCTGGAGCACATGAACCACGGCGGCAAGATCGCGCTGCTCGGCATCCCGCCCGCCAACACCGCCATCGACTGGAACCAGGTCATCTTCAAGGGCCTGGAGATCAAGGGCATCTACGGCCGCGAGATGTTCGAGACCTGGTACAAGATGATCGCCATGCTGCAGTCCGGCCTCGACCTGTCGCCGATCCTGACCCACCACTTCCCGGTCGGCGATTTCAAGAAGGGGTTCGAGATCATGCTCAGCGGCCAGTCGGGCAAGGTCATCCTCGATTGGGCGTGATCTGCACCATCGGCCACTCCAATCACTCCGCCGTGCGCTTCATCGATTTGCTGCAGGGCGCCGGGATCGATTGCGTGGCCGACGTGCGCTCGACGCCGTTCTCGCGCCGCAACCCGCAGTTCAGCCAGAAGGCGCTGGCGGCCTCGCTGAAGGATGCCGGCATCGAATATTGGTTCCTGGGCGATGCTTTGGGCGCTCGGCCGAAAGACCCGCATTGCTGGGAGGACGGCAAGGTCAGCTACGCGCGCATCGCCGCATCGGCGGCGTTCCAAGAGGCAATCCACGCGCTGATCGACGAGTCGCACGCCAAGCATATTGCCCTGATGTGCGCGGAGAAGGAGCCGCTGGACTGCCACCGTACCATCCTGGTCGGCCGTGCGCTCGCACAGCGCGATACCGAACTCGCGCACATCCATGCCGATGGCCGAATCGAACCGCACGACGAGCTAGAACAGCGCTTGCTGCACGTCGCCAAGGAACAGGTCGATCTGCTGTCCCCTCGCGATGCGGCGCTGGCCCGTGCCTATGACAAGCGCGGGCGGCAGATGGCCTTCACGTCCGATTGATCGACACGCCGCCGTCGACCAGCATGGCCGTGCCGGTGGTGAAGCTCGACATGTCGGAGGCGAGATACAGCGCCGACTTCGCGATCTCCTTCGGCACCGAGATGCGCTTCAGCGCATGCATGCTCTCGACGAACCGGCGGCCCTCCGGCGTGCCGATCATGGCCTGCGCCATCGGTGTATCGGTGCCGCCGGGCAGCAGTGCGTTGACGCGGATGCCCCTGGGCCCGAACTCGACCGCGAGCGCCTGGGTGAGGCCGATCAGGCCGGCCTTGCTTGCGGTATAGGCGGCGACGCCCGGCATGCCGGCGGTGTAGCCGACGAAGGTCGAGGTGAAGATGAGCGACCCGCCGCCGCGATCCAGCATCAGCGGGATCTGGTATTTGGCGGCAAGGAACGCGCTGGTGAGATTGGTCTCGAGCGCGTCGGTCCAGCCGGCGAGCGAGAGCTGCGGCGTTGGCCCCATCTCGCCCAGGGTGCCGGCGTTGTTGAAGGCGATGTCGAGGCCGCCGAAATCGCGAACGGCGGTTTCGGTGAGCCAGACGTGCAGCGCTTCGTCCCTGACATCGCCGGCGCAAGCGACTGCTTGCCCGCCGGACCTTTCGATCTCGCCAACGAGCGAGTCCAATTCCTGTCGGCGGCGCGCGGCGACAATGACCTTTGCGCCCTCTGCCGCGAACAGCTTGGCGGCGGCGCGTCCGATCCCGGAGCTGGCGCCGGTGACGATCGCGATCTTGTTGCTGAGCGCTTGCATCACATTCTCCATGCTGTGATGGAGTCATGATGCGAGGCACGGAGCCGACACTCACTCCGCTTCTTGCGCGTCAGCCCTGCTTTACCAATCGCGCTGCATAGAACCCATCGATCCCGCCCAATTGCGCGAGGTGCGACGGCAGTGAACGCAGGTCGCCCTCCGGCGTCACCAGCTCCTTGAAGCCGAACAACTCCTCAGGCCGGATCGGGATGCGTGCCAGCGACGGGTGGCGCTTGAGCGCGGCGGCGATGCGGTCGGGGCCTTCCTCCGGCTGCAGCGAGCAGGTGGAATAGAGGATCGTGCCGCCCACCCGCACCAGCCGCACCGCCGCGTCGATCAGAACGTCCTGGCTGGCGGAGAGCTTGGCGACGTCGCCCTGGTCCTTGAGCCATGCGACGTCGGGATGGCGGCGGATGGTGCCGGTGGCGGTGCAGGGCGCGTCCAGCAGCACCACGTCGTAGTCCTTGCCCTTCTGCCACATGGCGGCATCGGCGACTTCGCAGTCGACCGAGAAGCGCAGGCGCGTCATGTTCTCCGCCACCCGCGCCAGGCGCTTGCGCGAGCGGTCGAGCGCAGTCACCTGCGCGCCGGCCAGCGCCATCTGCGCCGACTTGCCGCCCGGCGCGGCGCACATGTCGAGCGCGCGCTTGCCGGTGAGGTTGCCGAGCAGCTTCGCCGGCAGGCCGGCGCCGAGATCCTGCACCCACCACATGCCCTCGGCGAAACCGGGTATGTCCTCGATGCGCGGCGAGGGGCGGTAGTTGTCCGGCGCATGGGCCGCGCGGCGCACGGTGCCGCCGGGCAGCACGGCGCCGCCCAGCATCTTGGCCCAGTGATCGGGATCGCGCCGCACGGTGAAGTCAAGCGGCGGCTCCTCCAGGTGCGCGATGGCGATCTGCGTTGCTTTCGCGACGCCGTAGGCCTTGACCCAGCTCTGCCACAACCAGTCGGGCAGCGAGATGGCGCCGGTGAAATTGCCGCTGCCCGGCGCGAACTGGCGGAACAGCTCGGCCTCGCGCGCGATGCGGCGCAGCACGGCGTTGACCAGGCCCTTGTAGCCCGCTTCGCCGCCGCGCTTGCCGGCCAGCGTCACCATGGTGTCGACTGCGGCATGCGCCGGCGTCTTCAGGAACAGGGTCTGCGCGGTGCCGAGGCGCAGGATGTTGCGGATGGCGCTGGCGCGCGCCGGCAGCGGCTTTTCCAGGCACTGCGCCAGCACATGGTCGATTTGCCCCAGGTGGCGCAGCGTGCAAGTGACCAGCGCGCGCACGAACTGCCGGTCGCGGTTGACCAGGCGTTCGAGGTCGGGATGCTCGGCCAGCGCCTCGTCCAGCGGCTTGCGGCGCTTGAGCACGGCTTCCAGCAGCTCGATCGCGACCGCGCGCGCGGACAGCACGATGCTGCCGGACTCCGGTTGTTTCTCAGGGGATGTGGGCGGATTGGCCATGGGGCGCCTTATGCCCGATCAGGGCGGCGAGGCCAAGGGTTCTAAGCTTGCGCGCTTCCCCTCCCCCAAGCTGGGGGAGGGTGGGGTGGGGGTTGTTCTATCGTGCGAAAACTGAGTCGAGCGGAAGCAGTGCCCCCACCCTAACCCTCCCCCCGGCTCGGGGGAGGGAAAAGAGCGGAGTGGATGCCTCCTTACATCTTCTTCGTATCTTCCAGCCAGAAGCGGCCGAGGGGGTTCTGGTAGAAGCCCTCGATGTTCTTGTGGCACGCGTTGCGATAGGGGCTGTAATAGAGGTCGATCCAGTTCACGTCCTCTTTCGCCATCTTCTGCAGGTCCACGTACATCTGCTCGCGCTTGGCGGGATCGAACTCGATGCGCGCCTTCTCGACCAGCGCCTTGACCGCGTCGTTCTTGTAGCGGGTCATGTAGTTCAGGTTGGAATCGTGGCCGAGCACGAAGGTCGTCTTCTGGTCCGGATCGAGGATATCGTTGGTCCAGTAGTTGACGTCGAGATCGTAGTTGCCGGCGACCAGCTCATCCCATTCGGTGGCCGCGTCGACCTTCTGGATGTTGACGGTGACGCCGGCTTGCTTGAGCTGTTGCTGGACCAGGATGGCGATCTGCTCGTTCACCTCATCGCCGGCCGGGACAACGTATTGCAGAGTGAGGTCGCTGGCACCCGCGGCCGCCAGCATCTCCTTCGCTTTGGCCGGATCGAACGGACGCTTCAGGTTGTCCTTGTAGTAGTAGAGCGCACCCGCCGGGACATAGGAATTGGCAACCGTGCCGACGCCGAAGGTCACGGTGTCGACGATCGCTTGCTTGTCGATCGACATGTCGAGGGCCTGGCGCACCTCCTTCTTGGCGAGCGCGCCATGCTCGTGGTTGATCAGCAAATGATCCTCGCGGGTCGAGGGATCGAGCAGGACGTTGAGGTTCGGATCCTGCTTCAGCTCGGCAATGCGCGAGAACGGCATGAATATGCCGCAATCGAGCTCGCCGGCCTGCAGCTTCAGGACGCGGGTGTTGTCGTCCGGCACCGAGATCCATTGCACGCCGTCGAGCGAGACGCGGTCCGCCTGCCAGAAATTCGGGTTCTTCTCCAGCACGACGACCTCGCCGCGCTTCCACTCCTTCATGACGAAGGCGCCGGACGAGACCGGATGGTCGGAAACCCCGGCCTCGTCGGCTTCGGTAGCCTTCTTGGACAGGATCGAGATGCCGGGCATGGCGAGGGTCGACAGGAACGGCGCGGTCGGCTGGTTCAGCGTCACCACCAGGGTCTTGGCGTCCTTGGCGACGGCGTCCTTGATCACCGAATAGGTCGCGCCCCACAGCGACTCCTTGTGGTCGCGGATGCGCTTGAGGTTCCAGGCCGCATCCTCGGCGGTGATCGGCGAGCCGTCGGAGAATTTCGCATCGCGCAGCGTGAAGGTGTAGGTGAGCTGGTCGTCCGAGACAGTCCAGCTTTCGGCCAAACCCGGCTCCAGCTTGGTACCGGTCTTGTCGACCCGGACCAGCACGTCGTACATGTTGGAAAAGACCCAGAAGTCGACGTTCTGCGCGGTCTTGATCGGGTCCATCCCGGTACTGTCCTCGCGCCGCCCGATGGTCAGCACGCCGTCGGCGGCCGCGATCGCGATGTCGCCCGCCAGCACGGCGAGCACGCCGGCCAGCATCAGTCCGTATTTCAGCTTCCCTTTCATGGTTCCTCTCCCTGTTGTGCGTTGGGTGGTAGATCGAAATGGCAGGCAACCTGCCCGCGCTCGCTCGGGCGCAGCACGGGCGCGTCGCCATGGGCGCAGACCTCCTGCGCATGCGGGCAGCGCGGATGGAACGGGCAGCCTGCCGGCAGATCCTGCGGGCTCGGTGGCTCGCCGCGCAATTGCGGCGGCGCCAGCGCGCGGTCGGGGTCGATGTCCGGCACGGCGGCCAGCAGCGCGCGGGTATAGGGGTGCTTCGGCGCGGCAAATACCTGCTCGGTCGGGCCGATCTCCACGATGCGGCCGAGATACATGACCGCGACGCGACGGCAGAGGTGCCGCACCACGCCGAGATCGTGCGAGATGAAGATCAGCGACAGGTTCATCCGCCGCTGCAGCTCCATCAGAAGATTGAGGATCTGCGCCTGGATCGAGACGTCGAGGGCGGCGACGCATTCGTCGGCGATGATCAGACGCGGCTCGATCGCCAGGGCGCGGGCGATGCCGACACGCTGGCACTGTCCGCCGCTGAGCTGATGCGGCCGGCGGTCGGCCAGCTCGGCCGAGAGGCCGACCAGGCGCAGCAACTCCGCCACGCGCGCGGGGACAGCATCGGGCGCCGTCTTGCCATGCACGCGCAGCACCTCGGCGATCGCCTCGCCCACCGGGATGCGCGGATTGAGCGAGCCGTACGGGTCCTGGAAGATCATGGCGGCCTGGCCGCGCAGCCGCGCGATCGAGCCCTTGTCGCGGTCTGAGATCACGCCATCTTCGAACCGCACCTCTCCGGCTTGCGCCTCGACCAGCTGGAGGATCGCGCGGCCGAGTGTGCTCTTGCCGCAGCCGGATTCGCCGACGATGCCGAGCGTCTCGCCCGGCGCCACGGCCAGGTTGACGCCATTCACCGCATTGATATAGCGCGCGCCGGTAAACGGCAGCGCGAAGCCGGCGGCGCGGAAGCGCACCACCAGGTCCTTGACGTCCAGCAGCGGCAGCGGTGCGTTCATGACACCCCCGCGAAATGGCATGCGGCTACGCGTTCAGCGGAGATCGCACGCAGAGCAGGGCGCTGCTGCTGGCAGAGGATGGCCGCGCGCGGACAACGCGGATGGAAGCGGCAGCCGTCGGGGAACGCGCTGGGCGAGGGCGGCTGGCCGGGAATCGCCGGCAGCGGCTCGGCCGGATTGGCGGAGCCCGGCTGGCATTTGAGCAGCGCCTCGGTATAGGGGTGCGCCGGCGTACGCAGCAAATCGCGCTTCGGCCCGCGCTCCATCACGCGGCCGGCATACATCACGGCAAGCGTGTCGCACGTCTGCGCCACCACGCCGAGATTGTGCGTGACCAGCACGATCGCGAGGCCGAGGCGGTCGCGCAGGTCGAGCAGCAGGCGCAGCACCTGGGCCTGCACGGTGACATCGAGCGCGGTGGTCGGCTCGTCCGCGATCAGGATCTTGGGCCGGCAGGCCAGCGCGACGGCGATCATCGCGCGCTGTCGCATGCCGCCGGAGAATTCGTGCGGAAAGGCGCCGACGCGGCGCGCGGGATCGGGAATGCCGACCTGCCGCAGCAGCTCAATGGCGCGATCGCGCGCATCCTGGGGGCTCGCGCCCTCGTGAAAGCGTACGCTTTCCGCGATCTGCTCGCCGACGCGCATGACGGGATCGAGGTGCGAGTTCGGATTCTGGAAGATCATGCCGATCTCCACCCCGCGCACCTTGCGCATGTCCGGCTCGCTGACCTTTGCCAGGTCGCGGCCCCTGAGCTCGATCGAGCCGGAGGCGATGCTCAGCTCGCCGGCCGGCAACAGGCGCATCAGGGCGCGGCAGGTGATAGTCTTGCCCGACCCGCTCTCGCCCACCAGGCCCAGCACCTCGCCCTCGGCAAGGTCGAGATCGACCTCCTCCACCAGCGTCCGTGCGCCGGCTGCAATCGAGAGGTTGCGGACGGAGAGCAGGCTCATCGTCATCTCCGGCGCAGCCCGAAGCGCTCGGCCAGGCCATCGGCCAGCATCGAGAAGCCGAACGCCATGAACACGATGGCGAAGCCGGGGAAGGTGGTGATCCACCAGGCGGTGGTGATGAAGTTCTGACCCTCCGCGATCATCACGCCCCACTCGGCGGTCGGCGGCTGGACGCCGAGACCGAGATAGGAAATCGACGAGCCGGACAACACCACCAGCACGACGTCAGACATCGAGAAGACGATCGAGCCGGCAATGCAGTTCGGCACGACGTGGCGGAACAGGATGCGGAAGCGGCCGAAGCCGAGCGAGCGTGCCGCGGTCACAAAGTCGCTGGTCTTCAGCACCAGCACCTGCGCCCGCACGAGCCGCGCGTAGGAAACCCAGCCGACCAGCGCGAGGGCGATGTAGAAGCTCATCAGCCCTGGCCCCAGGATGGCGATGATCGCCAGCATCAGCACCAGGAAGGGGAAGGCGAGCACGACGTCGACCACGCGCATCAGCAGGTTGTCCACCCAGCCGCCGGCATAGCCGGCAATGGCGCCGACGGTGGTGCCGATCGTGAACGGGAACAGGACGCCGATGATCCCCATCTGCAGGTCGATGCGCGCGCCGTGCATCACGCGCGACAGGATGTCGCGGCCGAAATTGTCGGTGCCGAACGGATGCAGCAAGTTCGGCACCTGCAGTTTCTCCGGCAGATTGTGCGCGATCGGATCGTAGGGCGCGATCCACGGCGCCAGCAGCGCGACCAGAGCCCAGCCGAGCACGATGGCGGCACCGATGGAGAGGTTGACGTTGGCGCGGCCGAGGCCGAGCGCGCCGATGCCGCGCTCCAGCCAGCTGCCGCGGGAGAGGGCGACGTCGCTCACAGCTTCACCCCCATCATAATTTCACCCGGGGGTCGGCGGCGACCGTCAGCAAGTCGGCGACGAAGTTCAGCAGCACGGTGGCGCAGGCGAACACCAGGGTCACGCCCTGCACCACCATGTAGTCGCGGGTGAAGATGGAACGCACCAGCAGTTGGCCCATGCCTGGCAGCGAGAACACTGTCTCCACCACCACGCTGCCGCCGATCAGCCAGCCGATATTGATGGCGAGCAGGTTGATGGTGGGGATGAGCGAATTCGGCAGCACATGGCGGCGGAACACCCAGCTCTCCGGCAGGCCCTTGGCGCGCGCGGCGGTCGCATGGTCGGAGGCCAGTTCCTGGATCATGCTGGCGCGCAGGTTGCGCGTGACTACCCCCGACAGCGCCAGCGCCACGGTCAGGCACGGCAGGATCATGTGATGCAGGCGCTCGAGCACGGTGTCGCCGTAGCCGGAGACCGGGAACAGGCCGAGCTTCACGCTGAACAGGATGATGAGCATGATGCCGAGCCAGAAGGCGGGAAAGCCGAGGCCGGCGGTGGTGAAGCCGCGGATCGCGTGGTCGGCCGCGCCGCCGCGTTTCAGCGCGGCGATGCTGGCGAGCGGCACCGCGATCAGGAGCGTGAGCAGCACGGCGCCGATCACCAGGAACAAGGTCGGCGCCACGCGGTCCGCGATCAGCGGCAGCACCGGCATCTTGTAGAGGATGGACTGCCCCATCTCCCCGAGGCCGAGGTTCTTCAAGTAGTACAGATATTGCGCGATCAGCGGCTCATCGAGGCCGTAGAGCGCGCGGATGCGCGCCACCGCTTCCGGCGTCGCCTTGGTGCCAAGCAGAAGGCGCACCGGATCGCCCGGGATCGATTTCACCAGCACGAACGACAGCACGCTGATGCCGAACAGCACCGGAATCAGCTGCAGCGGGCGATAGAGCACGAAGGAATAGCGATGCATGGTCGTGCTCGGTCCGCCGTTGTTAGCCCCGATTGCGCTTCAGGAAGTCGAGCAGCGCGGGGTAATAGGCGTGCGGCTCCTCGTAGAACGGCATGTGCGAGGAATTGGGGAAGACCTTCAGCTCCGCGTTCGGCAGGTTCTGCTTCATGCGCAGCGCGCAGGCGGGCGTGAGCTCGTCGTGCTGGCCGCAGGTGATGAGCGTCGGCACCTTGATGCGATGCAGGTCGGGAACGCGGTTCCAGTCCTTGAGGTTGCCGGTATAGAGGAACTCGTTCGGACCTTGGATCGTCATGTACGGTCCCATGTTCCAGTCGTCGAGCGAACGCTTCACCGGCGCCGGCCATTCCTCCAGCCGGCAGACATGGCGGTAGTTGAGCAGCGTGATCGCCGCCATGTATTCCGGATGGTTGATGGTGCCCTGCGCCTCGTGCCGCTGCATCATCGCGATGGTCTCGGACCCGAGTGCGGCGCGCAGCCGCTCCAGCTCGCTGACCAGGTGCGGCATGTCGGCGACGGTGTCTTCGAGCAGCAGCGTCTTCAGCTTGTCGCCATGATGCAGGGCATAGTCGATCGCCAGCCAGCCGCCCCAGGAGTGGCCGAGCAGATGCACCTTGCCGAGATCGAGCGCGGTGCGGATCGTCTCCACTTCCTCGACGTAGCGCTTGATGGTCCACAGCGATTCGTCTGTTGGCCGGTCCGACTTGCCGGTGCCGAGCTGATCGAAGGTGACGACGCGGAAACCGTGGTCCGCCAGGAAGGAGTGCGCCTCGCGCAGATAGTCGCAGGGCAGGCCCGGTCCCCCGTTCAGCAGCAGGACGACGTCCTTGGCCGTGCCGAAGCTGTACGTGACCACCCGATATTGGCCGATCGCGACCTCCTGGGTCCGATCCGGCGCGCGCTCGCCCCACATTCTTGCCTCCCGGCACGGACCTCGTTGGGCCCGCTGGGCTCGACCTTAGAGCAGATCAGTCAGCGAGGAAACACCGCACCGATGGGACCACATTGGTCACGCGGCGCGAAGTGTATTGAGACAAACGTCACATCGGGGAGAAGCTGCTGAAGACGTACGCCAGACTGCCGCCGACTCGGCAGCCTCAGCTCCAGGGGCCGCGCTGCATGGAACTCGGGATGGTGGAGCGGCGTGTGCGTGCCGTCGGCGCGACGCTCGGCTCCGGCGCGACGTTGCCCTCCATCGCCAGCAGACGGTCGATGCGCTCCTGCGTGTTCGGGTGCGTCGAAAACAGGTTGTCGGCGCCGCGGCCATGCAGCGGGTTGATAATGAACAGATGCGCGGTCGCCGGATTGGATTCCGCCGCATGGTTGGGGACCTGCGCCGCGCCGCTGGAGATCTTGGCAAGCGCCGAGGCGAGCGAGCGGGGGCGGCCGCTGATCGCGGCGCCGATGCGGTCGGCTTCGTATTCGCGCGAGCGCGAGATGGCGAACTGCACCAGCATGGCGGCGACCGGCGCCAGCAGCATCACCAGCAGCGCGCCGATGCCGCCGAGCGGCGATTCGCGATCGCGGCCGCCGCCGAAGAAGAACGCGAAGTTGGCCAGCATGCCGATGGCACCGGCCAGCACCGCGGTGATGGTCATGGTGAGCGAGTCGCGGTTTTTCACGTGCGCGAGCTCGTGCGCCATCACGCCCTCGATCTCGTCGCGGCTCAGCATGTTGAGCAGGCCGGTGGTCGCGGCGACCGCGGCGTTCTCCGGGTTGCGGCCGGTAGCGAAGGCGTTCGGCTGCGGATTCTCGATGATGTAGATCCTGGGCTTGGGCAGACCGGCGCGCGCGGCCAGGTCGCTGACCAGGCGGTGGAACTCCGGCGCGGTCGTCTCGTCGACCGGCTCGGCGCCGTACATCCGCAGCACCAGCTTGTCCGCGTTCCAATAGGCGAACAGGTTCATGGCGCATGCGATCAGGAATGCGATCACCATGCCCTGCTGCCCGCCGATCAGGAAGCCGGCCGCCAGGAACAGCCCCGTCATGGCCGCCAGCAGCAAGCCCGTCCGCATATAGCCGCCCATCGCTCTTGGACCCTCCTCTAGGCCCCAATCCAATTACGGTTATCAGATGGTCCTTACACCCTGGGAATCAAGGCACGCTTGGCCCGACGGGTCACATCCGTATATGATCAAGTGCATGAAAAAGCCCGATTCCACAGCCTCAGATCCGGCCCAAAACGCAGCCGAGCCGGTTGCGGATACGCCGACCAACGCCGCCTCCAAGACGCCGACGAAACGGCCGCGCGAGATCGGCGGCCCCAGCGGGCTCGAGCCGACCCGCTACGGCGACTGGGAGCGCAATGGCCGGGTGAGCGATTTCTGATGGCGCGCACGCAATGTTGAACGTGACCTTTGCATCACGTTTACCCGGTTGGCGTTATGTTTCACCCGTTCGTGATTCGCGCCACCGGGACGGCAAATCCATTCTGCACTCATGAAGATTTGCACCACATTTTCCAGCGCGGCTGTCCTGGCCTTGAGCCTGCTGCTCGGCGCCGCTCCCGCGGGCGCCCAGGCGCTCGACGGCACCGAGGACAATGCGCCGCGTTTCGGCCAATCGCTGGTCGAGCCGGCATCGCCGGGCGAGAGCGCGCCGGGCCTTGAGACCCCGGAGGTCGGCGCCGAGGCGCCGAAGCATGAGTACGCGCCGATCATCCTCACCACCGTGCCGGCGCCGATGGTGGTGGAGTTGTTCACCTCGGAAGGCTGCTCGTCCTGTCCGCCGGCCGACGAATTCATGGACGATCTGGCGCAGCGGCAATATGTGCTGCCGCTGTCGTTCCATGTCGACTACTGGGATTACATCGGCTGGAAGGACCGCTTCGCCGATCCGCTCTTCACGGCACGGCAGCGCGCCTATGCGGAGGCGCAGGGCACCTCGATGGTCTACACGCCGCAGATGATCGTGGCTGGCGCCATCGACGTCGTCGGCTCCGACCGCAAGGCGGTGGAAAAGGCGCTGAAGACCGCCTACACGCGCAACACCATGTACCGCATCCAGGTGGGGCGCGATGCGACAGGCCACGTCATCGCGCAGTTCCCCGAGGCGCCGATCGGCGTGCCGGCGACGGTGTGGCTGGTGACCTACCGCAAGAGCGAGGAGAGTCATGTCAAAGCCGGGGAGAATTCCGGCCGCGACCTCATGACCTACAACGTCGTCCGCTCGCTGCAGAAGGTCGGCATGTGGTACGGCCCCGCCACCGAGGTCGAGCTGAAGCTCGATCCGCAAGCCAAGGCCAACTCGCCGGATGCCTGCGCCATCATCGCCAACCAGGCGGAACACGGGCCGATCATCGCGGCGGCGGCCTTCAATTTCACCAAGGCTTGGTAGCCGGCGCCCCATTGATCGCAATCCGGCGCTCGGATAGGCTCGGCGCCGTTCCCTAGATCGGATCGAGCCGGCCCAAAAGGTACGTCGAAGCCGCGACCCTGCTTGGTAGCGCCGCTTGTGACGTTGAATTCTGCCCGCCTTGATCTCTTCCTCGCGCATCGCAATGCGCTGATCGACTACGCCCAGCCGATCGTCGGCTGCAGGGCGCGCGCGGAGGACGTGGTGCAGGAAGCCTATCTGCGCTTCGCCGCCGCGACCGACCGCGAGCGGCCGGCCGATGAGCGCATCTTGCAGCCGGTCGGCTATCTCTATCGCATCGTGCGCAACCTGGCGGTGGACTGGGCGCGCCGCCTGGCGCAGGAGGACCGGCCGCCAACAGTCGTGATGGAACAGGTGGCTTCAGCGGCGCCGTCGCCTGAGCAGGCCACGCTGGACCGCGCCCAGCTGCGCATCGTCATTGCGGCCCTGAGGGAACTGCCGCCGCGCACCCGCCAGGCGTTCGAGCTGCATCGGTTGCAGGGCGAGACCTTTCCCGTCATCGCCCGGCGGCTCGGCATTTCCGTCGGCCTCGCGCACCGGCTGGTGAAGGACGCGCTCACCCACTGTGCCGACCGCCTCGGCGGATTCGAATCCTGAAAATCCACGCGGCTCGAACGTCTTCCCTGCATATGACCCACAAGGCCCCATCTCCGGATTTGATGGCGAACCCAGGCGGGCCTGCCTGGGACCGCGCGCTCGACTGGTTGTTGCGGGTCAACGCGGCGCCGGAGGATCGGCTGCTGCGGGCGCAGCGCGATGCCTGGCTGGCCGCACACGACTCGCACGCCGCAGCGTATCGGCAGGCGGAGCGGGTCTGGCTTTTGACCGGCGCCGTTCCGCCCGCCGTGCGTCCCCGGCCGGTGCGTTGGCTGCGCGGCGGGTTGGCGGCTGCTGCCGCGCTGGCGGCGTGCCTCGTGCTGTGGCTGGCATCGAATCTCGGTGTCCTGGTGCGCGCGGACTACCACACAAGTGCCGGCGAGATGCGCGACATCGCGCTGCCGGACGGATCGACGGTGTCACTCGACGCCGATAGCGCGATCGCTGTTGGCGACCGATCGGTGGAGCTGCTGGCCGGGCGCGCGTTCTTCCAGGTGAAGCGCGACCCGGCCCACGCCTTCACGGTCAAGGCCGGCGAGGCCAATGTCGCGGTGCTCGGCACCGCCTTCGATGTGCTGCTGTCCGAGCGTTCCGTCACGATTGCGGTGCAACGAGGGTCGGTGTCGGTGGCGACCAGCGCGGCACAAGCCGTCACGCTTCAGCCAGGCCAGCGTGCCTTCGTCGACCGCGCCGACGGCGCCATCACGGCGGCCACGGTCGGCGTCGGCGGCATTGCCGCCTGGCGCACCGGCATGCTGGTGGTGGAGGGCTTGCCGGTCGCCGACGTGATCGAGGAGCTGGACCGCCATCGCGCCGGCTTCATCCTGCTGCGCGATCCCATTTTGGGCGCCCGGCGCATCACCGGGGTGTTCGACCTACGCGCGCCGGACGCGGCGCTGCGTGCCGTGCTGCGGCCCTATGGCGGCCGAATCCTGGAAATCACGCCCTATGTGCTGGTGGTCCAGGGCACTTAAGAAAAATCGCATTGCCTCGTGAAAATCCCGCCGCCTCATCCGTCAGTTCCTGCATGCGAATGAGAATTGTTTGCACTCTAGGGTGACTTGGGGCATAGAGGGGGACGGGATGACGAGGCAGGGGCGCGGCCGGATCGGCGCGCGCAAATGGCGTTTGGCGCAGCTTTTGGGCATGACGGGACTGGCCGTTTCCTATGCCGCGACGCCGGTCATGGCAGGCGACTGGGAAAAGCGGTTGCAGGCGCTGGAGCAGGAGGCGGCGGCCTTCGCCCAGCTGGCCCAGGTCGCGACCTACGACATCCCGGCCCAGCCGCTGTCCAGCGCCCTCACCACCTTCGGCCAGCAGTCGGGCCTGCAGGTCGCGGTCGACAGCGCGATCATCGAAGGGCTGACCTCGCAGCCGGTCAGCGGCGCGCTGTCGCCGGAGGAAGCACTGGCGCGGCTGCTGAACGGCACCGGCATCAGCTGGCGCATGAGCGAACCCAACGTGGTGACTTTGGAGCGGGTGGCCGCGGTCGATCCCGGCGTGATGACCTTGCAGCCCATCACCGTGACGGCGGAGCGCGCCGATCGGTCGCTGATGGACACCGCTACCAGCGTCGCCGTGTTCGATGACGACACGATCGAGCAGCGGCCCGGCATGGAGTCCGCTAACGACCTGTTGCAGAACGTCCCCAACGTGGTTGCGCCGTCGACGAGCAACTTTGCTCCGGCGGTACGCGGCGTAGATGGGACCGGCCCGGCGCAGGGCATCGACGCCTTCCTGGCCGGAACACGCCCGCGACTCAACGTGCAGGTCGATGGACGTCCGCTCAGCTACAACGAGGTCATCTTCGGCGACGTCTCTCTGTGGGATGTTGAGCAGGTCGAGGTGCTGCGCGGCGCGCAAAGCACACTGCAGGGGCGCAACGCCATGGCCGGCACGGTCGCGACGCGGACCAAAGGCCCGACCTACGATTTCGAGGTCGGCGGCCGGGTGATCGGCGGCGACTATGACCGGCGCGTTCTGTCAGGCGTGGTGTCGGCGCCCTTGGTCGAGGACCAAGTTGCGTTCCGCGTGGCGGTCGACCACCAGCGGAGCGAGAGCTTCGTCGATGGCTTCAGCGACATTCCGGGGAAGGGCGATCCCGGCGATTTCGAGTCCACGATCGCTCGCGCCAAGTTGCTGATCGAGCCGGAGGCCTGGGAGGGCTTCTCCAGCACCGTCACGATCGCGCATTCCAACTACCAGGCACCTCAGACCGAAGGGGTGTGGCGTCCGGCGAAGGAGCATGAAACCAGCTATCCGTTCATGCCGATGTTCAACCCGGTGTCGACTGGGGGCATCATCGACACGACGTGGCAGATCAACGACACCTGGGCGCTGGAGAATATCACGTCGATCACCGACATCGACGTCAGACGCAGGGCGCTGCCCGGCGACGGCAACGTCGAGCTCGATGCGCTCGAGATCATGAGCGAGCCGCGCGTGCGCTTCACCGGCCTTGACGGCCGGCTGAATGCGCTCGGCGGTGTCTACGTGTTCAACAACGAGCAGGACGAGTTCATCGATTCGCTCGGAGGCGGGAACTTCAAGGACAGCACCACGACCGTCGCGGTATTCGGCGAAGGCACCCTGACCGTGTTCGAGGATTTCGACATCACGATCGGCGCGCGCTACGAGCGCGAGCAGCGCCGCCGCACCGGCGTTCTGCCGGGCCTCCCCCCCGTCTTTGGGCCTTTCGTGAACGACCTGGATGAGACCTACGAAGCCTTCCTGCCCAAGTTCGGACTGGCATGGCATCCGACCGATGAACTGACCATCGGCGCCGTCGTCTCGCGCGGCTACAACGGCGGTGGTGCCGGGTTCACCTTTGACCCGCCTTTCGAGAACTACACCTACAAACCGGAATATGTCTGGACTTACGAAACCTATGCCAGGGCCGAACTGCTGGACAAGAAGCTGACTCTGACCGGCAACCTCTTCTACTCGCGCTACAAGGACATGCAGGTCCCGCTCGATCTCAATCCCGATCCAAACGAGTGGGCGTTCGTCATCCGCAATGCGGATCGTGTGTACACCTACGGTGCGGAGCTGGGAGCGCGCTGGCTCGCGCTGCCCGGGCTCGAATTGTTCGGCGAAGTCGGCTTGCTGGAGACGGAGATCGAGAAGTACGAGGGTTCGGAGTTCCAGGGCAACGACTTGGCCCGGGCGCCAAACGTGACTGCGGATTTCGGCGTCATGTATCGGCACGAGAGCGGCTTCGAGCTCTCTGCCGACGCGCGCTATTCGGGCGACTACTTCTCGACCATCGTGAACAGAAGCGATGAGGAGGTGGACTCCCACTGGGTGCTCAACGCCCAGGCCGGCTATACCTTCGGCGCGGACGCCAACGTGCGGATCTTCGGCTTCGTGAACAACATCCTCGACTCGGACGATCCGAACTTGATCGAGGCCGGCGCGGTCGGTACGGACGCGGACGACGTGCTCTACATCACGCACCCGCGCAGCTTCGGCGTCGGGCTCGAGGCACATTTCTGAGGTCGCATGCGGGCAAGGACAATCAAGACCTGGCATCTGGTACACAAGTGGACGAGTCTCGTCTGCACCTTGTTCCTGCTGATGCTATGCATCACCGGGCTGCCGATCATCTTCTACGAGGAGATCGACCATCTCAGCGGTAACGTTCCCGACCTGCCCGGCCTGGAGGGCATATCCTCGTCGGCGGGCGCGGACAAGATCGTCGCCGAAGCCGAGCGGCTCTATCCGGGCGAGCAGGTGAAATACGTCATCTGGGACGATCGCCAGGCGAACCTCGTCTACGCCAGCATGCAAGGGCCTCATTCGGCGCCCGACGAGTTCCGAGTCCTTGCCTTCGACGGGCGCAGCGGCAATCTGCTGCAGGAGCCGAACTACAACTCCGGCTTCATGTACGTGATGTTCACGCTGCATGCCGACATGTTCGCCGGCCTGCCGGGTGCCTTGTTCCTGGGCGTCATGGGCTTGCTGTTTGTTGCCTCGATCGTGTCCGGCATCGTTCTCTATGCCCCTTTCATGCGCAAGCTGACCTTCGGCACGGTGCGCCACGACAAGGCGCCGCGCGCCAAGTGGCTCGATCTCCATAACCTGCTGGGCGTAGCGACCTTGGCCTGGGTCGTGGTAGTGGGCTTCACCGGCGTCATCAATACGCTGGCGGAGCCGGTGCTCGCGCTGTGGCGGTTCGATCAGTTGGCGGAAATGACGGCGCCGTACCAGGGTAAGCCCCCGCTCGAGAAGTTCGGCTCGATCGACAACGCGCTGGCGGCGGCGCGCGCCGCCCTGCCGGACATGTCGCCGTCCTTCGTGGCAATGCCGGGCACCGACTTCAGCACCAATCACCACTACATGGTGGCGATGCACGGCGATGCCCCGCTGAC
>DATEOK010000332.1:0-2111 GCA_035274225.1 Dongiaceae bacterium | reverse complement strand
CTTCGGCTTCGGCGCGTTGCTGTTCGGCGGCTCGCTCTACCTCTTCGCGTGGACCGAGCAGGCCGCCTTCGCACTGGTGACGCCGGTCGGCGGCGCGCTGATGATCGGCGGCTGGCTCGCGACCTTCGCGGCCGCGTTCCGCGTGGGGGCAAGATCGTGACAAGTGCGCTGAAACGTTCGGTGCTGGCGTGCGGGCTGCTGCTCGCGCTGGCGACGACGGCGTACGCGCAGGAGGAGGACGAAGCCGAGCCGAGCTTCGATTGCGCCGCCGCCACCCAGCCGGTGGAAGCGCTGATTTGCGCCGACACCAGCCTCGCCGACCTCGACCGCAAGCTGGGGGAAAGCTATCATGCCTTGCTGGCGACCCGCGTGGGCGAAGCGCAGATGCTGCTGCGCGAGGAGCAGCGTGCCTGGGCAGAAGGCCGTGCCGCTTCCTGCGGTGTCGAGAGCGATCCCATCGAAGAAGACGACGCGATCGGTTGCCTGATTGCGCTCTATCGCGCGCGCATCGCGGAGCTGCAGCCGGGGCAAGGCGGAGAGGCGCCACCGCCGTCCGGCTATGGCTGGCTGATGGGCGAGTGGAACGTCACGGCGATCCACTCCGCGCCGAGCGATCCCAGGCAAGCGGATGCGGCACGGGCGCAGCTTGGCCGCATCCTGCGTCTCACGGAAGGACCAATCTCGACCTTGGGCGGCGCCAGCTGTTCCTTTCCGCGTTACAGCGCCGAGCCGGCGCCAGGCCCGCAATTCGGCGACCTCGGCGATTATCCCGCCGCGGTGATGGTCCGGCTATCCTGCGTGGGTATTGCCTTGTTGGATGTAGTGCGCTTGACTGATGAAAAGATCCTGATCAGGGAGGGCGACACGGTTTTCGAGTTGGAGCGCCGGCGCTAGCCAAGCGCCGGAAGAAGCAGAGGCTGCATGACCACCGTCTTCTTCACGCATCCGGCCTGCCTCGAGCACGATACCGGGCAGGGCCATCCGGAACGCCCCCAGCGGCTGGAAGCCGTGCTGCTGGCGCTGGACGAACCGGAGTTCGGCAAGCTGGAGCGGCGCGAGGCGCCGCAGGCCGAGGTTTCCCACATCATCCGCGTCCACGACAAAGCCTATGCCAACGACCTGCTGACGCGCGTGCCGCAGCGCGGCTGGGTGGCGCTCGACGGCGACACGATAATGTCCGCCGGCTCGGGCGAAGCGGCGCTGCGCGCGGCGGGCGCGATGGTCGCCGCGGTCGACCTGGTGCTGAAGAACGGCGCCGCCAACGCGTTCTGCGGTGTGCGACCGCCCGGCCATCATGCCGAGAGCGACATGGCGATGGGCTTCTGCCTGTTCAACAACGTCGCCATCGGCGCCGCACATGCCTGCGCGGCACATGGCCTGAAGCGCGTGGCGATCATCGATTTCGACGTGCATCACGGCAACGGCACGCAGCACATGTTCGAGCACGACGCGCAGATCTTCTATGCCTCCACCCATCAGATGCCGCTCTATCCCGGCACCGGCGCACGGGCTGAGAAGGGCGTCGGCAACATCTGCAATGCGCCGCTGCCGCCGTTCGCCGGCAGCGACGAGTTCCGCGACGCCTATGAGGAGATCGTGCTGCCGGCCATCGACCGGTTCCGGCCGGAGCTGATCATGATCTCCGCCGGCTTCGACGCCCACCGCGCCGATCCGCTCGCCAGCCTGGAGCTGGAGGCGGAGGATTTCGGCTGGGTGACCGAGCGGCTGTGCGAGATGGCCAAGGTCCATTGCGGCGGGCGGCTCGTCTCCACCCTCGAAGGCGGCTATGACCTCCAAGCCCTGGCAGAGAGCTCGGCCGCCCATGTCGCTGCCCTGCTCGGGGCAAAAACCTGAACTTATCAATGGCTTGGCGCGAACCCGCCGGCCTTGCTGCGGGGGGAGGCGGTCGATAGAATGCCGGCCGAATCACAAGAGACATCGTTGGGAAGCGCCCCGCGCTCATCGAACGCGGGGCAATTGTTCAGAGGCATGGGAATGGCCCAGGACCAGGCGACCGGAACGGCCGTTCCGGCCGACATCGCCGCCTTGAGCTTTGAAGAGGCGCTGGCGGAACTGCAGGAGCTGGTGAAGCGCCTGGAGCGCGGCGACAA
>DATEOK010000331.1:0-10175 GCA_035274225.1 Dongiaceae bacterium | reverse complement strand
AGATGTGCTTCAGCCGCGGCAGGCGTGCCGGCGGCTTGGCATAATCGGGATCGGTCTTCCATTCCGGCTTGCCGATCACCTCGCAGATCTGCTCCCAGACCGGCGCCTGGGTGATGAAGTAGATGTAGGCGTTGGGGTCGGTCTCCCAACCCTTGCACTTGAGGATCCAGCCAGGCTGTCCGCCGCCGGAATCGTTGCCGGCGCGCGGCACGGCGTCGCCGAACGGGACGCCCTCGCCATACTGGCTGTATTCCTTGAGCGGCCCGTGCGCCAGGCGTTGCTGATCGCGCAGCTTCACCCGGCACAGGTTGAGCACGCCATCCTGCATGGCCGCGCTTACCCGCTGGCCGCGGCCGGACTTCGTGCGCTGGAACAGCGCCGTAACGATGCCAAGCGCGAGATGCAGGCCGGTGCCGGAATCGCCGATCTGCGAGCCGGTCACCAGCGGCGGCCCGTCGCGGAAGCCGGTGGTCGAGGCCGATCCGCCGGTGCACTGGGCGACGTTCTCGTAGACCTTGCAATCCTCGTACGGGCCGGGGCCGAAGCCCTTGATCGAGGCGAGGATGATCTTCGGGTTGAGCTCCTGGATCCGCGCCCAGGTGAAGCCCATGCGGTCGAGCGCGCCGGGGGCGAAATTCTCCACCATCACGTCGCAGGTCTTCACCAGGCCCTCGAGGATCTTCTTGCCGTCGGGGTTCTTGGCATCGATGGTGATGGACCGCTTGTTGTGGTTCAGCATCGTGAAATAGAGGCTGTCCACATTGGGAATGTCACGCAGCTGCCCGCGGGTGATGTCTCCCTCGCCCGGACGCTCGACCTTGATCACGTCCGCGCCGAACCACGCCAGAAGCTGCGTGCAGGTCGGCCCCGACTGAACATGGGTGAAGTCCAGAATCTTGACGCCTTCGAGAGCTTTCATTGCATCCTCTCACAACTCGAATGGGTTGCGACTGTCACGCCGGCTTCTTCTTGGAAAGTGCGCTCTGCGGGTTGAGATTCCCGATGCGCCCGCTTTCGCTGCCCGCTGCCGGATCGATCACCGCGTTGATGAGCGTCGGCGTGCCGGACTCGAGCGCGGCGTTGACGGCGCGCTTGAGCTCGTCGGGCGAGGTCGCGTTCACGCCCACGCCGCCGAACGCCTCCATCATCTTGTCGTAGCGCGCCCCCTTGACGAACACCGTCGTCGCCGGATCGGCGCTTGCCTTGTTGACGTCGGTGCCGCGATAGATGCCGTCATTGTTGAAGATGACCACGCAGACCGGCAGCTGGTAGCGGCAGATCGTCTCGACCTCCATGCCACAGAAGCCGAAAGCGCTGTCGCCCTCGACTGCGAGCACCGGATGGCCGGTCTCGACGGCGGCCGCAATCGCTTGGCCCATGCCAATGCCCATGATGCCCCAGGTGCCGACATCGAGCCGCTTGCGCGGCTTGTAGATGTCGATCACGCCGCGGGCAAGGTCGAGCGTGTTGGCGCCCTCGTTGACCAGGATGGTCTCTGGGCGTTCCTTGATAATCGTGCGCAAGACCCCGAGCGCGCCGTGATAGTCCATCGGGACATTGTTGTTCATCAAGCGCGGCGCCATCTTGGCGACATTCTCCTCGCGCTTGGCCTTGACCGCGTTGACCCAGTCGGCCGGCGCCTCCCACTTGCTGCCCATGGCGTTGAGCAGAGCGGTGACGCAGGAGCCGATGTCGCCGACCACAGGTGCTGCGATCTCAACATTCGAGTCCATTTCCTTGGGCTCGATATCGACCTGGATGAACTTCTTCGGCGCGTCGCCCCAATTCTTGCCCTTGCCGTGCGAGAGCAACCAGTTGAGGCGCGCGCCGATCATCACAACGACATCGGAGTCCTTGAGGACGGTGGAACGCGCGGCACCGGCGCATTGCGGATGGGTGTCGGGCAGCAGGCCCTTGGCCATGCTCATCGGCAGGAAGGGAACGCCGCTCTTCTCGACGAACTGGCGGATGGCGTCGTCAGCCTGCGCATAGGAAGCGCCCTTGCCGAGGACGATCAGCGGGCGTTTCGCGCTCTTCAGAACATCGAGCGCGCGCTTGATCGAGTCGGACGACGGGATCTGCGCCGGGGCCGGGTCGATCACCTTGACCAGCGATTTCTTGCCGGCCTCAGCATTCATCACCTGGCCGAACAGCTTGGCCGGCAGGTCGAGATAGACGCCGCCAGGGCGGCCCGACACGGCCGCGCGGATGGCGCGCGCGATGCCGATGCCGATGTCCTGCGCATGCAGCACACGGTACGCGGCCTTGCACATGGTCTTGGCGACGGCCAGCTGGTCCATCTCCTCGTAGTCGCCCTGCTGCAGGTCGACGATCTCGCGCTCGGACGAGCCGGAGATGAGGATCATCGGATAGCAATTGGTGGTGGCGTGGGCGAGCGCGGTGAGGCCGTTGAGGAAGCCGGGCGCCGAGACGGTGAGGCAGATGCCGGGCCTCTTGGTGAGGAAGCCCGCGATCGCCGCAGCGTAGCCGGCATTCTGCTCGTGGCGGAAGGAGAGCACGCGGATACCCTCGGCCTGCGACATGCGCAGGAAGTCGGTGATCGGAATCCCCGGCACCGCATAGATCGTCGTCACGCCGTTGAGCTTGAGGGCGTCGATGATCAGGTGAAAACCATCGGTCAGCGCCTGCGACGCGTCGCCGTCGGGCGTTGCTTCGAACTTCAATGCCTCAGCCTTGGCTGCGCCTTCAGCCATTCGTTTCCTCCCGCATTCCTCGTCTTTTATCGCCCCTCGTGGCGTCTGGTATACCATACACCAGAGCCCAGATTGCTGCAAGACCCGTGGTCTCGAATTTTGCCTGTCCGATCAATCCAGATAGGTGCAATGACGCTCGACATGCGCGGCCAGATCGAGCGTGTGCCGGCGAGCGAGCTGCTCGGCCTTCAGCGCATCGCGCGCTTCCAGGGCCTCGATGATGGCGAGGTGCTCCGACATCGAGCGGTCGGCGCGGTCGTCCTGGCTGATGGTCGCGCGGCGGATCGCGCGCACATGGATGAACAGGTTCTTCGTCATGTCCTCGATCAGCTTGCAGCCGCCGAGGCGGATGATCGCCTGATGGAAGGCGATGTTGGCCTCGGAATACTCGTTCATGTGCTCCCGCGGGTGGCTGCTCTCAAAGCTCGCGAACAGGGCGCGGAGAGAGGCGATGGCCTCGTCGCTCGCCGATTGGGTCGCGAGCCGCGCGGCCATGCTCTCGAGCGCCGCCCAGGCATAGATCATGTCGACGATCTCGGCCTTTGTCTTGCGCACCACGAAGATGCCGCGGCGCGCTTCGGTACGCACGAAGCCCTCCTGCTCGAGCAGCGACATGGCCTCGCGGATCGGCGTGCGGCTTACGCCCAGGTCCTGCGAGAGCTGGCGTTCGTCCAGGCGGATCTCGTTGCGATGGCCATAGATGTCCATCTGCGTGATCGCCCGCTTCAGCGCGTCGTAGGCCTGGTTGCGGTAGCTGAAGGTGGTGTTGAGGGGCTTGACCGCGAGCTTTGGCGCAACGTCGTCCATCTCAACCCCCCTTCCCTATCCACCACCCACAGATCCAATGGCGCAAATTGTCAGGCTGCCGGCCGCGCGCTACTCGGCCGGCAGATGCGAAGTGGTCCCTCGCAGGTGTTTCAGGCCCTTCGAGATCATCGGCCAGACCAGCATCAGGATCGCCAATCCGCAGATCGAGCCGACCAGCTTGTTCGACCAGAAGATCGACAGGCTGCCATCCGACAGAATCATGGCGTTGCGGAAGTTGCCCTCGGCCATGTCGCCCAGCACCAACGCCAGCACCAGCGGCGCCAGCGGGTAGCTGAGCTTCTTGAAGACGTAGCCGACGACGCCGAACACCAGCATGAAGCTGACATCGAGCAGCGCGTTGTTCACGGTGTAGGCGCCGATCGCGCAGATCGCGATGATCACCGGCGCGATGATGCTGAACGGGATGCGCAGGATTGCCGCGAACGCCGGCACCGTCGTCAGCACCACGATCAGGCCGGCGATGTTGCCGATATACATGCTGGCGATCAGGCCCCACACGAAATCGGGCTGCTCGACAAACAGCAGCGGTCCGGGCTGCAGGCCCCAGATCAGCAAGCCGCCCAGCAACACAGCCGCCGTCGGAGAACCCGGGATGCCGAGTGTCAGCATCGGCAGCAGAGCGCTGGTGCCCGCCGCATGGGCGGCCGTTTCCGGCGCCACCACGCCTTCGAGCTCGCCGTTGCCGAAATTGTGGCCGCGCTTGGAGAAACGCTTGGCCAAGCCGTAGCTCATGAACGAAGCGGGCGTGGCGCCGCCGGGCGTGATGCCCATCCAGCAGCCCACGATGGCGCCGCGCAGCGAGGTCATCCAGTAGCGCGGCAGCATCGCCCAGGTCTGCAGCACGACGCGCGGATTGATCTTCGCGGTCTTGCCGCGGAAGGCGAGGCCCTCCTCCATGGTGAGCAGGATTTCGCCGATACCGAACAGACCGATGACCGCGATCAGGAAATCGAAGCCGCGCAGCATCTCGTACGAGCCGAAGGTCATGCGCAGCTGGCCCGTAGTCGGATCCTGCCCGACCGCAGCCAGGGCAAAGCCCAGCATCATCGAGGCGATCGTCTTGGTCGGCGGCTCCTTGCTCATGCCGACGAAGCTGCAGAAGGTGAGCAGCTGGACCGCGAACAGCTCGGCGGGCCCGAATTCGAGCGCAAAGGAGGCCACCAGCGGCGCCAGGAAGGTCAGGACGATAACCGCGATGAGCGCGCCGACAAAGGACGAGGTGAATGCGCCGGTCAGCGCCTCTCCGGCCCGGCCCTGTTGTGCCATTGGGTAGCCGTCGAACGTGGTCGCCACCGACCATGGCTCGCCGGGGATGTTGAACAATATCGAGGTGATGGCGCCGCCGAACAGCGCGCCCCAGTAGATGCAGGACAGCATGATGATCGCCGAGGTCGGCGACATGCTGAAGGTCAAAGGCAGCAGGATCGCGACACCGTTCGCCCCGCCGAGCCCCGGCAGCACGCCGATGAGCACGCCGAGGAAGATCCCGACGAACATGTACAGGATGTTCGCGGGATCACCGAGGACGCTGAAGCCATGGATCAAGGAGTCTAGTGCTTCCACGCAACTCTCCTACGTCGGGCGTTTTTGACGGTCCGCGTCTAGTATCCGAGGAAATCTTCGAGCGGGCCCTTGGGCAGCGGCACCAGGAACCAGATCTCGAACAACAAGAAGAAGGCGAACGGCACAGCGACCGAGACGATCACGATCGTTCGCCAGCGGAACTTGCCGAGCCAGCGCATGAACAAGGCGATGAAGAGCCCGCTGGCGACGTAGATGCCGATGTATCCGATCAGAGCGACGAAGATCGCCGCCGGCACGAGAACCTTCAGAACATCGACGAGCTGGCTGCGCTCGACGAATGCGCCGTTGCCCTGATTGCGGCCGAACAGCGCGATGGCTGCGGTGCCGAGGCTCGCCAGCACCATGAAGACGCCTATGTAGAACGGGAAATATCCCGACTGCGGGCCATCTGCCGCCCAGCCGATACCCAGCCTGAGGCTGTCGTAGATGACCAGGGCGCCCACTCCGACCAGGAGCAGGGCGACGACGATGTCGGCCTTGCGCTTGGATACCAGCCCACTGCCGGCTTGGTCTTGATGCTGCATCTGGAGCCTCTTTGCTCTGATCCAACCCCAGAGACAGGATCACCGGGGACGAAGAAGAACGGGCCTCGACGCACGGTGCGTCGAGGCCCTGCCATTCCTCAGCCGCCGATGAAGCCGGCCTTGGTCATGAGGTCCTTGTGCGTGTCGGCGGCCTTTTGCAGCCAGGCCTTGAACTCATCGCCTTCCATGAAGGTCGTATTGAAGGCGCCTTTGGCCATGAACTCCTGCCATTCCGGCGTCTCGCGAACCTTCTTGAACAGATCGACGTAGTAGGCAACCGCATCCGCAGGCACGTCAGCCGGCATGAAGATGCCGCGCAGCATGAGATAGTCGATATCGACCCCCGCTTCCTTGCAGGTGGGGATGTCGCTCCAGGCCATGTCCGCGGTGACCTTCTCCGTCAGCTTGATCCGCTCGTTGTCGAACACGCAGAGCGGCTTGGTCTGGCCGGCTTTCCAGAACGAGACCTGCTCGATCGGATTGTTCACGGTGGAGTTGGCGTGATTGCCGACCAGGGCCTTGGCGACATCGCCGCCGCCCTTCTCCGAGATGTATTTGAACTTGGCGCCGGTGGCCTGCTCCAGGCCGACCGTGATGATCTGGTCTTCCTGCTTGGAGCCGGTGCCGGCCATCACGAACTTGCCCGGATCCGCCTTGGCCGCGTCGATATACTCCTGCGCGGACTTGTACGGCGCCTCGTTGTTCACCCAGAGCACGAACTCGTCGAGCGCGAGCATCGCAACGGGCGTTGCCTGATCCCAGCTGAATGGGATGCCCGTGGCGAGCGGCGTGGTGAAGAGGCTCGACAGGGTGATGATGATCTTGTGCGGATTGCCAGCAGAATCCTTGAGGTCGAGGAAGCCCTCGCCACCCGATCCGCCGCCCTTGTTGACCACCACCATCGACTGGTCCATAAGGCCGTGCTTCTGCACGATGCCCTGGATCATGCGGGCCATCTGGTCCGCGCCACCGCCCGTACTCGCTGGCACGATGAACTCGACCGTCTTGGTCGGCTTCCACTCCGCTTCGGCATTGCTGACGCCGACTACTCCGAACGCAACACTGGCGGCAACCAGCGCCGCGGAAAGCACGAAACGATCCGGCTTGCGTGACATTTAGATGTCCCTCCCAGGGGTTGCGCCGGCCATGATTGCGCTCCAGCCGGCATTTTTCCTTTGTTTGCGCCACCTTCCGGCTGGATTCCCAGTTGCGGATGAACGACGCTGGTATTTATTATACGGTATAACAGATCGGAACACAACGGCCCTGCTACGATTGTGCCAATCGGGCCGTGACAAATCGGGGGGAACTGGTGTGCTTGACCAATTCAGCATTCAACAATTCGGCATCGCGCTGCTGACCATCATCTGGATCAACGTATTGCTCAGCGGCGATAACGCCGTCGCGATCGCGCTCGCATGCCGGCCGCTGCCGCCCAAGCAGCGCCGGTGGGGCATTTCGCTGGGGTCCCTGGGGGCCATCGTCCTGCGCATCATCTTTGCCACGTGCGTGGTCTATCTCCTGAAGATTCCATATCTGAGAATCGTCGGAGGCGGGGCGCTGTTTTGGATTGCCGTCAAGCTGATCCTTCCGGAGCCGATCGTCGAGCAGGGCGACGCCGACGATAACACGACACTGTTCTCCGCCATCAGGACGGTGGTCATCGCCGATGCGGTGATGAGCCTGGACAACGTCATCGCAATCGCGGCGGCCGCCCACGACAACTTAGTGCTTCTTGTGATCGGGCTGGTCATCAGCATGCCCCTGATCATCTTCGGCAGCACCCTGGTGCTGAAGATAATCGAGCGTTTCCCGCTGCTGGTCCTGGCGGGCGGCGGACTGCTCGGCTGGATCGCGGGCGAAGTCGTGGTCACGGATCCTGTGCTGGCCGACTGGGTCGAGCACGAGGCTCAATACCTCCACGACTGGTACATCGCGCGAATCGCAGGCGCGGTGTTCGTCGTGGTTGCGGGCCTCATCCTGGCGCGCATGATCAAGGCGCGCCGGCGTCAGAAGCTCGATCTGGTTTCCTGAGCAGGGCCCCCCGCGGTAGCGGGTGATAAAAGACGCGAATGACAGAAGAGGGGCCAAAATGCGCATTCTGATCCCTGTGGACGGTTCTGGCAGATCGCTGGCTGCCGTGCGGCACGCTGTGCAGGTGCTGGCACCTGCCATCTCCGGGCTCGAGATCCATCTGCTCAACGTCCAGCCGCTGCTGCCGGCGGCTGCGACGTCCCTCATTGATTCAGCCGTGCTGCGCGATTTTCATCGTGAGGAAGGAACGAAGGCGCTCGCCGCCGCACGCCAGCTGCTCGATGAGGCACGCCTCCAATATGAGAGCCATGCCGCAGTCGGCGATCCGGCGGAGACGATCGTCGCCTACGCCGAACAGCGAGACTGCACCGCGATCGTCATGGCGACGCGCGGGCTGGGCCATGCAGCTGGTCTCTTACTGGGGTCAGTCGCTCACAAAGTGCTGCAGCTGAGCAAGGTGCCCGTCACCCTGGTCAAGTAGACCGGGAGGGTAGTGAGCGCATCTCCCCCACCCCCGCCGTACGGGCCTCGTCCGCCACCGTCAGGTTTCTGTGAGCCAACGAAAGCGTCGCCGACTCCGCGAGCAGCACGACCGCGCCGGCAGCGTCCCAGAGTCAGTTCGGGTTTGTCAGGCCGAAACGCGTGGCTCGTGAGGCTTGACGTGCTTCAGGCGCCCTGCGCTCTTCGGACGCTCGGCGAAGGCGCGCACGTCTTGGATCATGTCCAAAAGATCGCGCGGATCCTTGAGTGCAAGTTCCAGGACGACAGCCAGCAATCCACATGCCACGAACGCAACAGCGACAAACTGGAGCGGATCGAACGTGATCATCTGAGGAGTTCCTCTGCCGATCACTGCATCTTCGCAGCAGCCGAACTGTCTCACCCACGCGTCCGCGGCGCCATGATCCGGATCACACTCTGCCCGTCAACAGACCGGTTAACGAGCCACTTCCCGGTTAAGCGGCAAGTCGCGGACGGTTCTGGTTCGCGGCAACGCGGCTGGTATCCGCCGACCGTCGGGCGGGAGGATTGTCCTCGCCAGCCAGCGAGGCTTCGGCAAAGCGACGGCTATCGATCATCATCTCGACCAGGCTGCGCGGATTCTTCACCAGAATTTCCCAGAGGACCGCGGCGAGCCCGCCGACAGCCAGGAAAACGGCGGCGAAGGTCACGAAATCGAAGCTGGCCATGTGTCTCTCCGTTTTAACGCACTGCAAAATCACAATGCTGCACTGCGGCTAATATGGCATCGTTTCTGCCGTTATTCCAGTGGAATTATACATCTGGTATACCGTATATCAGCAAATCTGCTATGCAAAGAGCGCAAACCGGGGGTTGAGCCGACATGCGGGCTCTTTTATCGCACCGCACAATCGTTTCGCTTGCCTAGGGCAACGCCGCCGACGTTGCTCCCCAGCGCGGATTTTCTTCCGCATTAACATAGAGCCGCATTCGCTGTCGGCGGGGTGCCCTGTCCGACTGCGCCCGACGTTCGGTCGATCTGACACGTACAGGCGGAGATCAGCGCAGCTCGCGACGATGCTCCACATTCTGCAACTTGGTGACCAGCCTGCTCAGCAAGCTCCATGAGACACACGTCCCTCGTCGCATCGCCGCATACGTCGACGGACGCAATACGACGTCTGCTTGCCGGAGGAAAACGGACAAGCCGTGTCTTCGGTTAGTGGGCTGTCCGCTAGCCAACCACCGCTTCATGCGAGCGAGAGTTCGAATTCTAGACTGAGTCCGGTTGCGGTCTTGCACCAAGACTATATGCCACGGCGGACATGGCTTTCACTTCCCCTCGTGCCTTGAGTCGGCATATGCAGCGCTGCGCACCGTGCGACGCGCCCCTAAACTCGAGTCAAACTGAATGGTCCTCAGGCACCGCCGCTTGTCCCGGCGAGCCGATGCACCTAGTTTCAGCCACTAACGGATGGCAATGACCGATATCTCCCAAGCAATCCATACGGCCTTCACGCTGCTGATCCGACTCGATACCGGACTTATCGAGATCGTCCGACTGTCGTTGGCGGTGAGCCTCTCAGCGGTGGCACTCGCCAGCCTGATTGGCTTGCCGCTCGGCGGCGCGATCGCGCTGTTCCGCTTTCCTGGCCGACGCGCGTTGGCGGTGCTGCTCTCGGCCCTCATGGGATTGCCGCCGGTCGTGGTGGGGCTGCTCGTCTATCTGCTGCTGTCGCGCTCCGGGCCGCTGGGCGTGCTCGGCCTCTTGTTCACGCCGACGGCGATGGTCATCGCCCAGACGATCCTGGTCGCGCCGATCGTGGCGGCCCTGGCGCGGCAAGTGATCGAAGATCTGTGGGCAGAGTATGGCGAGCAGCTGACCTCGCTCGGCGCCAGACCTGGACATGCGCTGTGGACCCTGCTGTGGGACGGGCGCTTCGCCCTGGTCACAACTGTTCTGGCCGGCTTCGGCCGGGCGAGCGCCGAGGTCGGCGCAGTGATGATTGTCGGCGGCAATATCGATCAC
>DATEOK010000330.1:0-2328 GCA_035274225.1 Dongiaceae bacterium | reverse complement strand
CTGGCCGTCGACGATCATCGGGTTGATGATGCGCCCGCAATCCTCCGCCACGACATAGTCGGTGACGCGCACGCCATAAGTTTCGGGGTCCACCTCCACCACCGCGAGATGGCAGGAGGAGCAGGCGGTGCCGAGATAGGGGTCGTAGGATTCCGATCCGGTCAGATCCTCCCGCTTATCATGCGGGATGCGGCCCATCTGCATGTAGACGGCGTTCGCCAGTTCCTTGAAGGTCATGGCCGCGTTGGAAGAACGCGCGCGGATGATGCCGCCGGACGCCTCAAGATCCTCGACCGGCACATCCATCAGCAGCGACGCGGCGCGCAGCACCTTGGCCTTGACGACGCGCGCCGTTTTGGTCGCTACGCCGCCCGCGATCACCGCCGAACGGCTGGCATAGGTGCCGGTGCTCATCGGCACGAGCGAACTGTCGCCCTGCCGGATCTCGATATCCTCCAGCGCGCAGCCCAGTTCGTCCGCAATGATCTGCGCCAGCGTGGTTTCCAGCCCCTGCCCGTGGGAGGCTATGCCGAAGGCGGCGATCACCGATCCGGTCGAGTCGATGGTGATGATGCCGGTTTCCGTGCCGGTGTTGATCGGCATGCCGGGCGCGACCGCGATGCGCGATCCGATGCCGGTCAGTTCCGCATAGCAGGACAGGCCGATGCCGATCCAGCGGCCCTCGGCACGGGCCTTTTTCTGCCGTTCGAGCAGCGCGGGATAGTCCAGGCGGGCGCAGGCCGCCTCCAGACATTCCATGAAGGCCGACTTGTCCCAGATGATGCCGGATCCGGTGCGGTAGGGAAATTCGTCGCCGTCGATCAGGTTGCGGCGGCGGATTTCGGCCGCGTCCATGCCCAGCTTGCGCGCCGCCATGTCCACCAGCCGCTCCATCGCGAAAGTGGAGGAGGGGCGACCCACGCCGCGATAGGGGCCGGTGGGCGGCTTGGGCGTCAGCACGCCGCGCACCCGCCCGCGATAATGGTCTATGCGGTAGGGACCGGGCAGGAAGCTGACGACCTGGACGGGCTCAAGTCCCCCGGTCCAGGGATAGATGGAGTACGCGCCGATATCGCCGATCACCTCGGCGCGCAGGGCGAGGAAACGGCCTTCCTCATCGACCGCCAGTTCGGCGTCGATCAGCTCGTCGAACGCCTGGCTGGACGCGGTCAGTTCCTCCAGCCGGTCGCCGGTGAACTTGACCGGCCGCTCCAGCTTACGGGCGAGCGCGCAGACCAGCATCTCCTCATGGTAAAGCGATCCCTTGCCGCCGAAGCTGCCGCCGACATCGGGCGCGATCACCCGTACCCGGCTGCCGGGCAGCGACAGGCTGTCGGCCAGCGCGTCCTTGACGATGCCGGGAATGTTGCTGCTGGTCCACAGCGTTATCGCCATGCGCCTGCGGTCATAGTCGGCGAGGTAGCAGCGATTTTCCATCGACGTCGCAGTCTTGCGCGTCATGCGGAACTGGGCGCCGACCTTGACCGGTGCGCTCTCGAACATGGCGTCCACCTCGCCGCGCCCGAATTCGCGGGCGATGATGACGTTGGTGCCCGCTTCCTCATGGATCAACGGCGCGTCGTCCCTGACCGCATCGACCTGCCGGATGGCGAAGGGCAGGGGTTCGTAATCGACCTCGATCAGCGCCAGCGCATCCTCGGCGGCGTAGCGGCTTTCCGCCACCACCGCGAGCACCGGCTCTCCGACATAGCGGACCTTGCCGCGCGCGAGCGGCCAGTAGGGCGTCGCATAATAGCCCTTCATCCGCGAACTGGGGATGGCGGGCTTCACCTCGCCCTCCAGGTCGGCGGCTTCGAAGATCGCGATCAGGCCGGGCACATCCATCGCGGCTTCGACCCGGATGTCGCGGATCAGCGCGTGGGGCTGGTCGCTCCGCAAGATGGCGACATGCGCCATGTTGGGGAGCTTGATATCATCGACATATTGGCCGTTGCCGGTCAGCAGGCGCGGGTCTTCCGTGCGCTTCACGCGCTTGCCGACGAGGCCCGGCCGCATTTCAACGGAGAGGTCGGCCGCGCTCATGCGTAATGCTCGGCCCCCTTGCGCAGGGCCTGCCATTGCGTATCGTCATGGCCGTAAATGACCTTCGCGCCGCGCTGTCCGATCGCCTTGATCTCGGTAATGGCGGTGGTCGCCTTGTCCATGTTCCAGCTGTTCTTGGGCGCGTAGCCTTCGACCAGATTGGCTTCGATCGCAACGGCATCGGACGCGAGCAGATATTCGCCGCTCTCGTCCAGGCCAACCAGCGCCGCGATCATGCCAGGCGTATGACCGGGCACCGGCAGCAGCACGATGCGTCCATCGCCG
>DATEOK010000329.1:0-16128 GCA_035274225.1 Dongiaceae bacterium | reverse complement strand
TTGCCAGCGGCGGTGATCGCGCGAGCGCAGGAGGTGCTGGGGACGCTGGAACAGGGCGAGCAGGCAAGTGCGCTGACGCGATTGGCGGATGATTTGCCGTTGTTCTCCGCCGTAGTTGCGACAGCGTCGAAACCGCCGGGAGCTTCCGAACCAAGCGCGCTTGAACGCGCATTGGCCGAGATCAATCCAGATGAACTGACGCCGAAAGAAGCGCTCGAGGTGCTATACCGATTGCGAACTATCCCGTCATAAATGACCGTGAACCAACGGTAGATCGAATGAATCGGGATATCTGGGGCGTCTTTCACGACGGTTACATAGTTCGCATCGATCGTATTGCGCCCAGCGCAGTTCGCGTTGAAATCGCTATCCAGTATCTTCGTGACATGTTTCCTGAACCGGGTAGCAGGTTCGTCGTGATACTGACCAAATGCTCGAAATTCGTCTATTGTGGGTATGACGAGCAGCCGACTGACGACATCGCCGTTATTCAGGCTCGCGAACCCGAGATTCTCTACATCCAGTCTTTGGAGCCGTTAGCCTTGGATTGCGCGGACGGGACGCTCGAACTGACGTATGACACGATGACGGTCGCGTTGGAGTCGGGCCAGTCCGTGACCGAAGACGCTCTCATCCAGGCCGCGGAAAAATACTGGAAAGCCTTCGCCTCGCGATCGAAGCGCGATTCCTAGCGGTGAGTGCCTGACACAGACTGCACGGCGTAGACCACACTTCTCACGCCGTCCAGCTCAGTTGTTTTCCAGTGAGTTAGGCCAGCCTTCTCGGCGGTTCTGATCGACGCCTCATGCGCTGGATCGATCAGCGCGATGAGCCGCTTCAGCCCCAGCGTCTCAAATCCATGCCGCACCAGCGCCCGCGCCGCTTCCGCACCGAGGTCTTGGCGCTGCCACGGCTTTGCGATCAGGTAGGCGATCTCCACCTCGTTGACGCCATCGATGGTCCATGGCAAGAGGCCGCAGCGGCCGATGAATTGGCCGGTCGGCTTGTGGATGGTGGCCCAGAGCCCGAGTTCGGGATGGTCGGGGTGGCCGTTCAGGAACCACGCCAATTCCTCCCGCGTCTCCTCCAGGGTCAGCGTGCCTTCGGGGAAATAGCGGCGGATCTCCGGGTCGCGGTAGAGCGCGTAGAGGTCATCGAGGTCGGACGCTAACAGGCGCCGCATCAGCAGGCGGTCGGTCTCGAGGATCTTCATGCCGCTTCATAGCACGGCTACTGCGGCATCTCCGCCTTGATCTTGATGCTGGAATACCAGGCCGCGACGTTGGCCATCTGCTCGTCGCTCAGGCCCTGGGCGATGAGCGACATCTGCTCGTGCTTGCGCTCGCCGGCCTTGAACGCCTTCAGCTGGCGCATCAGGTATTCGACATTCTCGGCCGCCAGGTGCGGCGCGTCGGGATTCTTGGCGATGCCGTCGACGCCGTGGCAGACCGCGCACATGCCGCTGGCCACCTTCTTGCCGGCGGCGGGGTCGGCGGCGTAGCTGGCGCTCGCCGCACAGGCGGCCGCGACGAGCGCCGCCGCTGCAACTGAATATCTCATCGATGCGCTCCCAGAAAACCGGGCCGCGGCGTGAGCCGCGGCCCGAGGCAAATCACTGGCTGTACGAAATGCGATACACCGCTCCGGCGAAATCGTCGGACACCAGGAGCGAGCCGTCGCGCAATTGCGCGACGTCGACCGGGCGGCCGATATATTCGCCGTCGGCGTTCAGCCAGCCGGCGGCGAACTCCTCCTGTTCGCCCGCGGTGCCGTCGTCGTTGAGCGGCGTGAACAGCACCCGCGCGCCGACCGGCTCGGTGCGGTTCCACGAGCCGTGCTGGGCGGTGAACACGCCCTTCTTGTATTTGGCCGGGAACTTGTTGCCGGTGTAGAACACCAGGCCGAGGTCGGCCGCATGCGCGATCGTCTCCACCACCGGCGGCACGGCGTTGGCTGGCGGCTCGGCGTCCTTGAAGTCGGGAATGCGCACGGCGCCGCCCAGGTACGGGAAGCCGAAATGCTGGCCGGCCTCTGTGATGCGGTCGAGCTCGCCCGGCGGCTGGTCGTCGCCCATGCCGTCGACCTGGTTGTCATTGGTCCACAGCTCGCCCGTGGTCGGGTTGAAATCCATGCCCACGGGATTGCGCAGGCCGATGGCGTAGACCTCGCGATCGGAGCCGTCCTGGTTCATGCGGACGATGCCGCCCATCCCGACCTTCTCGTACAGCTCCACCTTCTCCTTGGGCTGCACGTTGTACGGCTGGCCGAGCTGCACGTAGAGCTTCTTGTCCGGGCCGATGCGGCAGACCCGGGCGGTGTGATTGAAGCTCTCCTCCTCTTTCGGGATCAGCTCGCCCTGCTTCACCACCTGGCCGACCGCGATGTCCGGGCTCTCGTAGAAGAACTCGGCGGCGGGGAATACCAGGATGCGGTTGCGTTCGGCGATGTAGAGGAAGCCGTCCTTGGAAAAGCACGGCCCGTTCGGGATGTCGAAGGCGAGCGACGGGGCGAAGCGCTTCACCTCGTCGGCGGCGCCGTCCTTGTTGCGGTCGGTGATCGCCCACACCGCGTCCTTGCGGGTGCCGACGAAGGTGACGACGCCCTGCGGCCCGACCGCGATGTGCCGCGCATCGGGCACCACGGCATAGAGGTTGATCTTGAATCCCGGTGGCAGCTTGATCTGCTCCAGGTTCTTGCGCAGCTGCGCGGCGTAGTCGTCATTCTGCGGCACCGGCTGGAACGCTTCCTTCGGCGTCCCGGTCGATTGCATGCCGCTCAGCTTCTGCAAATTCTCAGTCGGCACCGTTTCGGCGTTCTGTGCGTGAGCAAGACCGGCAAAGCCCAGGGCGCCGGCCGCGACGCATGAAAGCAACAAACTCCTCATTTGCTCCTCCCATTATGCTTGTTATGGCGCCCTCAAAATCCTCCCCGCTGAAAACGCTATCATGGGAAATCCGTCCCGCCTATTGATCTGACGACCAAAGATTGGGGTACGCGAGTAATGCATCGACCAATCTGTTGATTGGTGTCGGCGGACCTTCGAGGAAGGGGGAGCGCATTTGAGACGAGGGCCGTCTGTCGGCGCTCGCGGGCAGTAACCAATTCTCAATCCGGCGGTGCTGGGATTGCTAGCATGAGCCTCTCATACGGGCATCCCCTCGATCGCGACCGCGCAGGCCAAAGGCGCGACCTGGTCGACGACACCGTCTTCAGTGCGCGCAAGAGCGGGTTGATCGCCTATCTGCTGTGGACCTTCTGCGGCGGTATTGGCCTGCACAACTTCTATCTCCGCCGGCCGGTGGCGGCCGGACTGCAGATGGCCGGCACGCTGTTCGTCTATTGCACCTATGTGTCGGACGATCCTTGGCCGCTGATCGGCTGGGTCGCCGGCATTCCGCTCGGCATAAGCCTGCTGGTCGATCTGTTCCGCATCCCCAGCTACATCGTTGCCTGCAGCGAGCGCCTGCGCGCCAGCCTCGAGGACGGGATCGAGCAGGCGGACTGAAGCTGCGGACCCTATGCGCTCGCAGTCTCCAGTGCCTTGACGTCCCCAGGCGAGAGCGTCAGCCGCGCCGACGCCGCAATATCGCCAAGCTGCTTCACGCTGGTCGCGCTGGCGATCGGCGCCGTGATCTTCGTCATCAGCCAGGCGAGCGCAACCTGCGCCGACGTGGCGCTATGGCGCTCCGCGATCGCGTCCAGCGCATCCAGCACGGCAAAACCACGCTCGTTCAGGTAGGCCTCGACATCCTCGCCGCGCGGGCTCTGCTTCAGATCCGCCTTGCTGCGGTACTTGCCGGTGAGGAAGCCCGAGGCGAGACCATAGTACGGAATGACCCCGATCTCGTGCTCGGCGCACAGCGGCGCCAGCTCCTTCTCGAAGTCGCGCACCATCAGGTTGTATTCCGGCTGCAGCGTCTCGTAGCGCGGCAGATGGTGCTTCGCGCTCGCCGCCAGCGACGCCGCCAGCCGGTCGGGCGTGAAGTTGGAGGCGCCGATGGCGCGCACCTTGCCCGCCTTGATCAGGGCGCCATAGGCTTCCAGCGTTTCCTCGATCGGCGTGTCGGGATCGTCGCGGTGCGACTGGTAGAGATCGATATAGTCGGTGCCGAGCCGGCGCAGCGACTCCTCCGCCGCCCGCGCGATATAGGCCTTGCTGAGGCCCTTTTTGCGCGGCGCCATCTCCGATCCGACCTTGGTCGCGATGATCACATCGTCGCGCTTGCCGCGCCGCTTCAGCCAGTCGCCGATGATCGTCTCGGACTCTCCGCCATGATGGCCCGGCGCCCATTTGGAATAGACGTCTGCCGTGTCGATGAAGTTGAAGCCGGCTTCGACGAAGCCGTCGAGCAGGCGGAAGCTCATCTCCTCGTCCGCCGTCCAGCCGAACACATTGCCGCCGAGGCACAACGGTGCCACGCGAAGATCGGATTTGCCAAGCCGACGCTTTTCCATGAGTCTCCCTGCCTATCAATCCACGTTGCGCGCCCAGACCACGCCGAGCGCATCGAGCTTTGCCACCCGCTCGGCGATGTCGGCGAGGGTTGGGCACTCCTTCTTGAACCAGGCCGGCCCCGGGCGCCACAAGTTCATCACCGCGACGTAGAGATCGAGCGCGGAGAATGTCTCCCCCAGCACCCAGGGCTTGCACGGATTCTGGCCTGAGAAATAGCGCCACAACTCCTTGCGGTGATCGTCGGTCGCCTTGCGCAGATGCTTGCCGGCGCTCTCGTCTCCGGCCCAGCGCTTGGGATCGTCGCCGTAGGTGAAGGTCGGATAGATCGCCGCCACGATGAACGCCAGCCAGCGCAGGAACATCGGCCGCGCCGGATCCTTGGCTGCCGGGGCGAGGCCGGCCTGCGGCGCCGCATCGGCGATATGCAGGATGATCGCCGCGCTCTCCGTCATCACGCGCCCGTCGGGCAGCAGCAGCGTCGGTACCTGTCCCAGCGGATTGAGCGCCAGCAACCGGTCGCGCTGCGGACCGGGCTCGACATACGGGATCATCTCGACCTCGTGCGGCAGCTTCGCCAGGGCGAGCGCCGCTTCGACGATCATGGAACCCGTGCTCTTGGACGCGATCAGATGGTACTTGGCCATTTCCTCTCTCACCGTCGATTGAAGTGCCGCTTGAGGATGACGGAGGTCTCGATCTCCTCCACGTCCTCGAGCGCGGCAATCTCGCTGCGCACCAGCTGCAGGCGCGTCATGCTGTCGGCCACCACCTCGACCAGGGCGTCAGTCTCGCCGGCGATCGAATCGAACACCACCACCTCGGGGATCTTGCGTAGGTGCGGCACGAGTTCGTCGCACACCGCCTGCCTGGTCTTGATGATGAAATAGGCGGCGACCCGGTTCTCCGCCGCGTCGTTGCGGCGGATAGTGTAGCCGGCCAGCACGCCGTCACGCTCCAGCTTCGCCAGCCGCTCCTGCGCGGCGGAGCGCGACAGGCCGATGCGGCGGGCCAGTTCCTTGACGCTCTGGCGCGCATTCTCCGCCAGCAGGGTCAGGATCTGCTGATCGGTCTGGTCGAGTTTGCGGGACATGGCAAACGCCTCACAATGCCGGTCGGTGCGCGACACAGTGACGATACAGTCCGATCGCCTGCGCTGCTAGACCCGCGGCCCATGAAGTTCGTGAGACCGCGCGATTTTACTGCCGCCAAGGCCTGGTTCGCCCTGCCGATCGCCGAGATCGAGGGCGCGAGCATTCGCCTGCACTGGACCGACCGGCCTTACATCTGGCACGTCAATGACGGCGCCGAGGTGTTCGTGGTGCTGGACGGCACCGTCACCATGCACTACCGCCGCGACGGCCGCGAGCATCAGCAGCTGTTGCAGGCCGGCGACATCTGCCATGCCGAGCCGGGCGACGAGCACGTCGCGCACCCCCAGGGCGCGGCGCGCGTGCTGGTGATCGAGAAAAAGGGCAGCGTGTAGGCTAGGCCGCGCCGCGCGTCAGGAACAGCCGGTTCAGCTTGTTGAAGGTCTGGTAGACGCGCTCGAACGCCGGCTTGAAGGCGCTCCGGCCTTTCAGCGCATCCACCGTACCGCCCACCGCCTGATGGACTTCGGCAATGCTGCGCTTGCCGTCGATGGCGCTAAGGATCTCCGCGCTATGCGGCGGCACCTGCAAACGCACCTCGAGCCCGTCGATCGAGACCTTGAGGTTGCTGCGCCCCTTCAGGCTCTCCGCCAGCGCGCCGCTGCCGGCGCGCAGCACCGGCACCATGTGCTCGTCGGGCCGCGCGACCGAACTGCCAGCGCGATCCCGCCGCACCAGATAGACGATGTGGCGCTTGAGATTGCCGGCAAGCTGCTCGGCGAAGGAGGCGCGCGCGATCGGGTCGAGGCGCTCCAGCCGGTGCAGCAGGCTGGGATCGGTCAGGTAGCTGGCCGGGTCGTAGCGCCACGGCTCGATGAAGGCGGCGATCTCCAGGCCGGCGCCGTGCGCCAGCGCCGCGAGCTCCGGAACGCTATAGGCGCGGTCCTGCGGATGCAGCAGCAGGTCCGCCAAGCCCGCATCGCCGCCGGCCAGGTGATCGCCGATCGCCGGATTGCGCCGCAGCCAGTTGGTGGCCGGCAGCTGCTTCATGAGGTCGCGCGCGGTCGCGAGCTGCGTGGTGGCGGTCAAGGCCGGCGCCGGCGCATAGGCGCTGAGCGTCTTCAGCATCGCCTGCATCGGATAGACCCCGGTGCGCCCGAGCGCGCCATAGACCATGATGCCCATGCCGCCGGCCGGGGCCAGCGCGGCGGCGAGCGCGGCGAGGCCGGCCGGCGGGTCCTCCAGATGATGCAGCACGCCGCAGCAATCGATGTAGTCGAACAGCCCGAGGCCGAGGCGCGGAAGGTCGAGCAGCGAGCCGGTCATGAAGGTGATGTTGCCGAGCCCGCGCACCGTGGCGCGCTGTTCCGCGACCGCGCGCGAGGCCTTGGACAGGTCGAGATAGACGATCTCCGCCGGGCAGCCGGCATCGGCGAGATGCTGCGCCAGCATGATGAGCCCGTCGCCGGTGCCCCCGCCCGCGACCAGCGCGCGGAACGGCTGCGCGAAGTCGCGCGCGCCGGCATAGAGATAGTGGTTGAGCTCGAGCAGGTGGCTGGGCGAGCCTTCGATCAGGCGCTGCGCCTCCTCACGCGGGTCGCGCGCCGGATAGGGCAGGAGCTCGTATTGCTGGCGAACCTTGTCGGACATGAACGGGCCGCCTCAGAAGGGCCCTAGGCCTCCGCCGTGCCGGTGCGGAACAGCTTGGTCGGCTGGGCTTGCACGTTGACCACCAGCACCAGGTTGTCACCGGAGACCAGCAGCGACTTCTTGCCATCGCGCGGCAGCGGCACGTTGACCTTGCGGCAATAATTGATCATGGCGGCGCCGATGATCTCGGCCGAGATCGGGATCTTCTGCAGCTGGCCGCCGGCATCGTCGCGGATGGTGATTTCGAGGTGAGTGTCCGGCGTTGCCACGATCTCGCAGCCTTCCACCACGCCCGACGGCAGCGACTTCTTGGTGGCGGCGTAATACAGCTTCACCGCCATCACCAGCGCATCCTTGCTGAACGAAATGTGGCGCAGCTCGCCCAACGCCGGCAGGCGGCTGTTGAGATCGCTGGATTTCGAAGGCGCTTTGGTCATTCATCCCCACATTCCTGCGCGTCGGCTTCCGGCTTACCGCGCAGCGCAAAGCGACTCGGGATCCCTCAACCCCCAGTCGCGCCGCCAGGGTGCCGCGACATGCGGTTGGGGGCAAGAGGGATGTAGACAGACTTTTCTAGAACTTTTCCACCCAGGTACGTAGGTCGGCCTCAAGCGTCCAGGCGCTGCGCGGCTGGCGATACAACGACCAATAAGCCTCCGCAATGTCCGCGGGCTTCAGCTTGGTGTCGCCCTCCGTCTCGCCGATCTGGCCGTCGATCACCACGTGCGCCACGTGGATGCCCTTCGGGCCCAGCTCGCGCGCCATGCTTTGTGCCAGCGCACGCAGGCCGAACTTGGCGATGGCGAACGGCGCGAAGTTGGCGCTGCCGCGCAGCGAGGCGGTGGCGCCGGTAAACAGGATGGTGCCGGTGCCGGCGGGCGTCCCCGGCGCGGCAGCGCCAATCATCGCCCTCGCCGCCGCCTGGCCGACATGGAAGCCGCCGAGGCAGCCGACGCGCCAGGCCGCTTCGAGCTGGCCCGGCGTCAGCTCCAGGATGCTGCCCCGCGCATAGCCGCTGGCGTTGAAAATGACCAGGTCCGGCACGCCGGCATCGGCGATGGCATCCGCGAAGGCGGACTGCACGCTCGCCGGATCGCTCACGTCGCACTCCAATGCCGGCGCCTCGTGCAGCCCGCGCCCATCCAGCAGCTTGCGCAGCCGGTCGCGATCGCGCGCGCCGGCGCTGACTTTCATTCCTTCGCTGGCGCATTTCTGCACCAGCGCCGCGCCAAGGCCAGGCCCGACGCCGATGACGATGGCATGCTTGTTGAAGGGCATGGCAGTTCTCCGCTCTGTTCGTCGTAGACGCCATACTTGGGCAGCCGGACGCTCCCGGCAACGACCATCTTGCTCCCATTTTGGGATCATGCTAGATATCGTCATGCGGATCATCGCACGGCGAACGTTGCGGGAGTTTGTCGCCCAGCTGAGGGGGCGACGAGATCAACCCGCCGTCAAGACCGCACTGGACGCGTGGTTTGCTGAAGCTAGCCATGCCCGTTGGGCGAGCAGCGCCGAAGTGAAGCGTCTATACGCTTCGGCCAGCATTGTTGGAAGCGATCGGGTCGTATTTAACATCAAAGGCAATGACTATCGCCTAATCGTCGCCATCGACTACGAGAAGTCCATCGTCTGGATCAAGTGGATCGGCACGCACGCCAATTACGACAAGATCGACGTCAGGAAGGTGCGCTATGGCGACTGAATTGAAGCCAATCCGCTCCAATGCCGACTATGAAGCGGCATTGGCAGAAGTCGAACGGCTCTGGGGCGCGAAGTCGGGCACGCCGAAGGGCGACCGGTTGGATGTGCTGGCGACACTGATCGATGCCTACGAAGGCGCGCATTTTCCGTTTGATCGTCCCGATCCGATCGACGCCATCAAGTTCCGCATGGATCAGATGGGCCTGACGCGAAAGGACCTCGAGTCTTTGATCGGCTCCCGCGCGCGTGTCGCGGAAATCCTGAATCGCAAGCGTAGTTTGTCGATCGGCATGATCCGGCGCTTGAATGAGCGGCTCGGCATCCCTGCAGAGATTCTGATCCAGCCGACGCGCCGCAGGAAAGCGGCTTAATCCGTCAGAGCGGCTTGGGCGGGACCAGTTCGATGGTGCGCTTGTTCCCGCCGTCCTCGAGATCGACGCGCAGCTTCCAGCTCTGCCAGCTGTTGCGATAGAGCACCGGGTTGCTGATCTTCACCTTGGCGGTGCTCTCGGTGATGTCGCTGCGATAGTCCGACCCGCCGGAGTAGATCGGAAAGCCGATGCCGATCCCGGTCCCGAAATGACCCGACGAACCGCCGCCGACACCGACCCCGACGGTCGGTCTTGCGCCACCATCGGACCGGTAGACCTGCTTGTCGCGTTGGATGTCGTACGCCGCTGTCTCGACGCCGGTCGGATCGACCAGCACCGCGCTCTTGACCGGCAGCGGATCGCGAACCGTGACTTCGATCACCGTCGGATCATCGCTGAGGAAATGCGCGTCGCTGGAATATTGCGTGCCGCCATAGCCGCCACCGCCACTGTTGGAGCAAGCCGTCAGCGACAGCATGACGAGAATGGGAAAGAGCGTGCGTCTCATGGCCCTATTGTGCGCCTTCCAAGGATGCAAACAAGCCTGCCCGCCGTCACGCTCCCGTGAGCGCTGTGATGCGCGCCACACCCGCGCGGCGGGCGTGCCTCAATTCGCCGGTTTGCCCAGCGTATCGATCTCGCGCTGCAGCTCCTGTCGCTCCGGCGCGCCTTCGGGCATGAGCGCCAGGACCTTCTCCCACAGCGCCTTCGCCTCGTCCGGCCGGCCTTCGCCGCGCGCGACCATGCCGGCGTAGAACAGGCCGAGCGGATTCTCCGGATCGAGGGTGCGGATGCGCTTCACCGCTTCCGGGAACGCCGCCGGCAGATTCGCGGCGAGCTCCGAGCGCGTGTGCCCCTGGATCAGCGCGCCGGCATATTCCAGCTGCACGTCGAGGCGCGACGGCGCGCGCTTCGACGCCTCGGCCCAGGCGGCGCGCGCTTCCGCGTGCTTGCCCAGCACGCCATAGGCATTGGCCAGCCGGATCCAGCCTTCGAGATTCTCCGGCTCCTCCTTCATCTTGGCGGCCAGGCGTTCGACCATGCTTTCGATGAACGCCTGGCGTTGCTCCGGTGTCATCTGCTCAGCGGCCGCCATGTCTTCCGCGCTCGGGCCGGGCGCGGCGCCGCCCGCGCGTCCCGGCAGCTTTGCCGGATCCTTGCCCAGTTGCCGCGCCGCCTTGTCGATATTTTCGGTGAGCAGCGCGCGCAGCGGCGCTTGCGGCGGCAGTTGCCGCTCCAGCGTCAGCCAGTCGGCGAGCGCGCCCTCGACGTCCTGGTTCTGCGCCTTGGCGAGGGCGAGGAAAAAACGCGAAGTCGGATCGCTTGGGTCGGCACTGACCGCGCGCTGCAACGCCGATTGTGCGTCGGTGGTTACGCGCCCGCCTTCCGCCAGGATCGCGGCATGCGCGAACTGGCGCAGCACGTCCGGCTCCTTGCGCCCCAAGGCCATCGCCTTGGCGAACGCATCCTTCGCATCCTTGGTGCGCTCCACTTCGACATAGGCTTGTCCGAGATCGATCCAGCTCTGCGCGTCCGACGGCGATTGCTCGAGCTTGGCCTCCAAGGCCTCGATCTCCGGCGACGTGCGCGAACGCTCTTCCGCCAGCCGATCCATCGCCGACTGCGACGGCAGGTGCGGCGAGCCCAGCACGAGATAGAGCCCGAAGCCGGCGAGCGGCAGGATCACCGCCATCGCCAGCGTCAGGCGATGGCTGGGCGGCCGCGCCGGTTGGAACTTCTTGCCCTCGTCGAGCGCCAGGATGCGCCGCTCGATCTCGATCTGCGCGGCGCGCGCCTGCTCCGGCGTCAGCAGGCCGCGCTGCTCGTCGCGCGTCAGCTCCGCCAGTTGGTCGCGGTAGACTTCGAGCGCGAAAGCGTCCTCGCTCTTGAACTTGCGCGTGTCGAACAACGGCGCGGCCAGCACCACCGCTGCCGCGAGCGTGAGCACGCCGGCGATGATCCAGAACAGGATCATGCGCGATCCTCCGGCCCGTCCTGTAGCAGGCGGACGACTCGGCTGTGCTCATCGACGCTGAGCTCGGGCGCCCGCGCCAGTTCCCGGGCGCGGCGCCGGAAGAACATCGCGACACCAAAGCCGGCGAGCAGCAGGATCGCGAACGGCCCGATCCACAGCACGTAGGTCGAGCCCTTGAACGGCGGATTGAACAGCACGAAGTCGCCGTAGCGCGCGACCAGGTAATCGCGGATCTCCTGGTCGCTCTTGCCCGCCGCGATCTGCTCGCGGATCATGACCCGCAGCTCCTGCGCGATATCGGCATCGGAATCGGCGACCGACTGGCTCTGGCACACCACGCAGCGGATCTCGCGCGACAAGTCGCGGGCGCGCTGCTCCAGTGCGGGGTCGGCGAGCTGCGCCTCCTGCGCCAAGGCCGGCGCGATCCACAGCATCGCCAGCAATGCCAGCACGCGCCTCACTGCTTGGCCTCCGCGATCGCCGGTGCCAGCTGGTCGCGCAGTCCCTCGGGCGACAGCGGCCCGGCGAAGCGATAGAGCACGGTGCCGTCCGGGCCGACCAGGAACGTCTCCGGCACGCCGGTGATGCCGAAGTCGATGCCGGTGCGGCCGTTATGGTCGTCGCCGGTCGCGGCATAGGGATCGCCGAGCTGAGCCAGGAAAGCTTGCGATGCTTCTGGCTTATCCTTCCAGGCGACGCCGATCACCGGCACGCCGAACTCGGCCGTGATCTGCTTCAAGAGCGGATGCTCGGCCCGGCACGGCAGGCACCAGGAGGCGAAGAAATTGATCGCCACCAGCTTGCCCTTGAACTGCACGAGCGTGAGGCGCGGTGCATTGTCCGACAGCCCCGGCAGATCGAACGCGGGTGCCGGGTTGCCGACCAGCGCGGAGGGCAGGATGCTCTTGTCGCGTTTCGGGTCGAGGCCGATCCAGAAGATCGCCACCAGCACGGCGACAATCGCGATCGGAAGCAGGAAAATCAGGCGGCGCATGGTCGATCCGTCACGCCTTGGCAGCTTGCGCGGTGCCGGCGCGCACGGGAGCGCCCACGCGATAGCGCCGGTCGCTGAGGCTGGTGAGGCCGCCCGCCACCATGATGAGCGCGCCGAACCAGATCCAGCCCACCAGCGGCTCGTGATAGACGCGCACGACCCAGCCGCCCTTGCCGTCCGGCTCGCCGATCACCGCGTAGAGATCGGCGAATGGCGTGGAGCGGATCGCGGCCTCGGTGGTCGGCATCGGCTGCACCAGGTATTGCCGCCGCTCGGGATAGAGGTTGGCGATCAGCTCGCCGCCCTGGCTCACCACGAAATGCGCCTGGTCGGCGAGGTAGTTCTCGCCGCGGATGCCTTGGACGCTTTCCAGCTTGAAGTCGTAACCCTGCAAGGCCAGCGACTGGCCGGGCTGCAGCACCTCGATGTTCTCGGTCTTCCAGGCCGCGGCGCCGGTCATGCCGATGACCGCGACCGCGAGGCCGAAATGCGCCAGCGTCATGCCGTAGGCGGCGCGCGGCGTGTGGCGCGCGCGGTTCCAGATGCGCGCCGGATTGCCTTCGAACAGGCGGATGCGCTCCATGAACTCGATCACCGTGCCGACCAGCAGCCACACGCCGACCAGAATGCCGAGCGGCGCCAGCAGCGGCCCTTCGCTCTTGATCCAGATCGCGATGATGGCCGCGCCGAGCGCGCAGATGGCGGCCGCGATCAAGCGCTGCAGTGCACCGCGCACGTCGCCGCGCTTCCAGCCCATGAACGGCCCGATCGCCATCAGGATCAGCAGCGGCAAGGCGAACACACCGAAGGTCGCCATGTAGAATGGCCCGCCGACCGAGATGGTCTTGCCCGTGGTCAGATCCAGCATCAGCGGGTAGAGCGTGCCGAACAGCACGGTCGCGGTCATCACCGCCAGCAGGAGGTTGTTCATCACCAACGCGCCTTCGCGGCTCAAGGGCGCGAACAGCCCGCCGCCGCGCAACACCGGCGCACGATAGGCGTAGAGCGACAACGGCATGCCGATCGCGGTCGCCAGCAGCACCAGGATGAAGACGCCGCGGGTCGGGTCATCCGCAAATGCATGGACGGATGTAATGATCCCCGACCGCACCAGGAAGGTGCCGAGCAGCGAGAAGCCGAAGGTCAGGATCGAGAGCAGGATGGTCCAGCTCTTGAGCGCGTCGCGCTTCTCCACCACCAGCGCCGAATGCAGCAGCGCGGTGCCGATCAGCCACGGCATGAAGGAGGCGTTCTCCACCGGGTCCCAGAACCACCAGCCGCCCCAGCCCAGTTCGTTGTACGCCCACCACGAGCCGAGCACGATGCCACCGGTGAGCGAGGTCCACGACAGCAAGCACCACGGCCGCACCCAGCGCGCCCAGGCGGCGTCGACCTTGCCATCGATCAGCGCCGCGACCGCGAACGAGAACACGATCGAGAAGCCGACATAGCCGAGATAGAGCATCGGCGGATGCATCGCCAATCCGGGATCCTGCAGCAGCGGATTGAGCTCGTCGCCCTCGAGCGGCGCGGGATTCATCCGCGCGAACGGGTTCGAGGTCAGCAACATGAACAAGAGGAACCCGACCGAGATCATCGCCTGGACGCTGAGCGTGCGCGCCTTCAGCCGCGGTGGCAGGTTCTCGCCGAACAGCGCCACCAGCGCGCCGAAGATGGTGAGGATCAGCACCCAGAGCAGCAACGAGCCCTCGTGGTTGCCCCAAGTGCCGGAGAGCTTGTAGATCAGCGGCTGCTCACTGTGCGAGTGCTGGGTGACGATCGCGACCGAGAAATCGGACGCCGCGAAGGAATACATCAGCGCCAGGAACGCGAACGCCACGAACGCGAACTGCGCCAGCGCCGCCGGCTTGGCCAGCTGCATCCACGGCCGGATGCCCCGCGCCGCACCCACCATCGGCAGCGAAGCCTGCGCCAGCGCCATCACCAGCGCGAGTACCAGGGCGTAGTGGCCGAGCTCAGGGATCATCCGCGGCACTCCTGCATGTCAACCAACACTCCGTCATCCCAAAGCTTGGCTTTGGGATCCACGAGTCTGCTTCCGATGGCACAACGTCGCTCGGTGAAACTCGTGGATGGCAAGGCCAAGCCTTGCCATGACGGTTGAGAATGTATCGTCATCGCGCGGTTCACTGCGTCACCGGCTGCGTCTTGCCTCCGGTCTCCTGCCAGCGCCCCGACTCCTTCAGCGCCTTGGCGACCTCGGGCGGCATGTAGGTCTCGTCGTGCTTGGCCAGCACCTCGCGCGCGACGAACCGACCGCTGTCGTCGAACGCGCCTTCGACGATGACGCCCTGGCCTTCGCGGAACAGGTCGGGCAGCAGGCCGCGATAGGTCACCTTCACGTTGTTCGTGAGGTCGGTGACCGAGAAGCTGACCTGCTCGCCCTGCTTCTCGACCGTGCCGGTCTCGACCAGCCCGCCCAGCCGAAACAACGAGCCGGCGTTGGGCCGGCTGGTCGCGACCTCGGTCGGACTGCGGAAGAACACCAACTCCTCGTTCAGCGCGCGCAGGATCAGCGTGGCCGCGATGCCGAGCACCACCAGGGATGCCGCGACCAGATAGAGGCGGAGGCGCTTGCGGCTCATGCGTCGTCGCTCATGGCAGGATCGGATTCGGTGATACGCTCCAGCGCCCGCTCGGCCGCGCGCAGCCGCCGCCAGCTCAGCGCCGCAAACGCCACCAGCATCAGCAGCGCCACGCCATAGGCCGGCCACACGAACGCTCCGTCCCCACCCATGTCGAAGAAGGTGCTCATGCGGCTGCCCTAGCGTGCGAATGCGGCGGCACGGTGGCGCGCCTCCAGCAGCATCGCCTTCATGCGTGTCATCACCACCGCGAAGAAGTAGAGCGTGAAGGCAATGATCATGATGAACAGCGGCCACAGCATGGACGAATCGATCGTCGGCCCGTCCATGCGGATGATGCTCTCCGACTGGTGCAGCGTGTTCCACCAATCGACCGAATATTTGATGATCGGCAGGTTGACGAGGCCAACGATGGCGATGATCGCCGCCGAGCGCCGGCCGCGCTGCCGGTCGTCGAACGCGTGGGTCAGCGCGATGTGCCCGACATAGAGAAAGAACAGCACCAGGAACGAGGTCAATCGCGCGTCCCACACCCAGTAGGTGCCCCAGGTCGGCTTGCCCCACAGCGAGCCAGTGACCAGCGCGACGAAGGTGAAGGCGGCCCCGACCGGCGCGATCGCTTCCGATGCCACATCCGCGAGCGGGTGGCGCCAGATCAGCGCACTCGCTCCCGCCGCACCGAGCAGCGCGTATCCCATCATCGCCATCCAGGCCGACGGCACGTGGATATACATGATGCGAACGGTGTCGCCCTGCTGGTAGTCCGGCGGCGAGCCGAGCAGCGCAAGATAGAGCCCGATCGCAAACAGGATTGCCGCTCCGCCGGTCAGCCACGGCAGCACCGCCCCGGCGAGGCGCAGGAAACGCCCGGGATTGGCAAAGCGATGGAGATTAAAGCCTGTCGCCATAGGGGCTTGTATACAGGTGGCCATCCCCCGAAACCAGCCGCGTGGCCACGGTCTTTGGACCTAGCGGCAATCGGCCTCAAGGCTGAATAAGCAGCATAACGAGCAGTATCCCCCTCCCCCGATGCGGGGGAGGGTTGGGGTGGGGGAAGCGAGCGATGACTGCCGGGCACCGAAACGCGGCTTCCCCCTCCCTACCCTCCCCCAACTTGGGGGAGGAGGTTTCACCTAGCATCGGTCGAAGAAAAAAAGGGCGCCGCCTTTTGGGCGACGCCCTCGCTCTACCCCCAGAGAACTCATTGGAGCGGTGGCCTCCAACCCGAGGTGAACCCGGGATACGCGCCGGGCCGGTCCCCCCGGAACCGGCCCGGGGCGCGCC
>DATEOK010000328.1:0-6594 GCA_035274225.1 Dongiaceae bacterium | reverse complement strand
ATTTCGCCGCGACGCCGACAGGATGCATGGGTCCCGGGTCGCGCAGCTTCGCTGCTTGCCCGGGATGACAGTAAGGAGAGCGGTGGGGTTTATCGGCGGCGATGCAGGAAGTAGCGCCCCGGCTTGATGCCGGCGGGCAGTGCGAGCATTTCGAGGTCTGTGCTGTCGACCGGCTGATCGCTGATCAACACGCTGCCTGGCTTCAGCAACTGCAGCACTGCGGGCAGCATGGCGCGGGCGAGCTGCTGGCTGGCGGCTTCGTCGCCGGTGCCGATGTCGAGGTTGGCGAGCGCGGTGTCCTGGCCGAGCTGCGCGATCGCCTTGGGCAGGCTGTCGAGGAAATCGCCGAGGAACAATCGGTCATCCGGCGGGATGCAAGCGGGGTGCGCTGCCACCTTGCGCTCGAACACATAGATGTCGCGGCCGCGCAGCTGCTCGCGCAGATGATCATAGGTGCGGCCGTTGCCGAGGCCGAATTCCAGCACGTTGCCCGGCACCGAGGCGATCAGCTGCGCGGCGTTGTTGAGGCAGGCGCGCTGCGCCTCGAGACGGCGGATGAAGGAATCGAGCCGGCTCAATGTTTTCTGTTCGCCGCCAGCAGCTCGTTGGCATGCTCGAGGCGTTGCGCCAGCACGCGCATGACCTCGATCGAGATGGTCGGGAAATCGGTCACCATGCGGAAGAACAGGTCCTTGGTGATCTTGAGCGTGGTGAGATCCTCGGTCGCCACCACGGTCGCGGTGCGCGGCACGTCGCACAGGATGCCGATCTCGCCGACGAAGGCGTCGCGCTTCACCTCGGCGACCTTGAGCGGGCCGCCTGGCGTATCCACCACCACGTCGGCGCGGCCTTCGAGGATGATATAGGCGGCATCGGCGGGGTCGCCCTGATGCACCATCTCCTCGCCCCTGCGGAATTGCGTGCGCTCGGCGGCGAAGGCCATCAGCTTCAGCTTGGCCGGCTCCACCTTGGCGAACAGCTCCATGCGCTTCAGCGCTTCGACATCGTCTAAAATGCTCATGGGTCTCAGTCTCCGTCCCGGAAATTATGACTCGTTTGAACGTACCTTGGCTAGCTTGCGGCCATCTGCATGCCGATGCCGAGATCCGATAGGGCGGTGCCCGGCCGCGCCAAGCGCTCCAGCGGCCCTTGTTCGATCACCCGCCCGTCGCGCATCACCGCGACCCGGTCGACCACGCTGCACAAGGCGGCGTTGTCGGCGATCAGGATCAAGCAGCGGTCTTTCATTTCGTTCCGCAGGGCCTTGAGGATTCGCGTCTGCACGGCCGCTTCCAGCGGCGCCAGCGCGTTGTTGAGGATGAGGACGCGCGGCCGGCGCACCAGGGCGCGCACCAGCGCCACCTTCTGGCGCTGCGGCTGGGTCAGCCGGCGGCCGCCGGTGCCGACGCCATGCTCCAGGCCGACCGCCAGCACCTCGGCCTTGAGGCCGAGCTGGCTCACCACCTCGAACAGCAGGCGATAGATGCGCTGCGCCGCCTGGGCCTGGCCGTAGATCAGGCGGCCGAACAGCATGTTGTCCTGCACCGTCGCGGCGGCGTTGAAGCGCTGCGGGTCGTAGAACTCGATGTAGTCGCGATATTCCTCCGGCAGGGTCTCGGCAAAGCTGCGCCGCGCCGCCAGCAGCTTCGCCTCCAGCTCGGGGTCGATCAGGCCCAAGCGGTGCCGGGCCTCGATATAGGGGAAGGTGATGGCGATCAGCCGCTGCTGGTCCGCCGGCGAGGCCTTCTCGAGGCCGCTGCGCTGCACCCGGCCGAGCAGCTGCTGGACCAGCGGCAGATCGTCGGCGGAAACGAAGCTGAACTGCTCGAAGAAGGGATGGCCCGGCGGCAGGTCGGCGAACAGCTCGACCATGGTCTCGGCGATCTTCTCACCCATCGCCATCAGCGGCGCCTTGAGACCCTCGGTCTCGATCACCTTGGCCAGCACCTTGTTGTCGCGCAGGGTGGCGAAATCGAACACCGCGCCGCGCGGCGTGCCGAACAGCAGGTTCTCCGCCACCGTCATGTTGCGGTTGTATTTGGCCGGATCGAACTGCTCGACCAGGTGGGCAAGGTCGGGCTCCTGCAGCCGGCGATGGATGGCGGCGCGCGCCTCCAGGAACCGTTCTGCCACCGCCGGCTCGTCGTCGGGATCGATGAGGCCGCGCAGGCCGAATTGATAGGCATCGTCTTCGAGTTCAACCGCGGGCAACAGGTCGATGATGCGGCGCTTGAGGCCATTGAGGTCCTCGACCCCGGCGGAGTCGAAATCGATCCATTGCGCATGGACATCGAGCAACGGGTTGCCGGTGCGCTTGGCTTCGGAGATACGGCGCTGGAAATGCATGAGGGCGCGGCCCTCGTACTGCGCCGGGGCCATCGGGCGATGCTTCAGGCCGTAGACCACGTTCTCCAAAATGGAGTGCGGGAAGAGATAGGTCTCGTCCCCGACATAGGAGATGTGCCGGCCGGTGACGCTTTCAGGCAGCGCCGCCATGTCTTCGTCGCCCCAGCGCAGCGTGCCGGTCGAGGGCACGACCAGCCGCGCCAGCAGCAGGCCCAGCGCCTCCTTGCCGGAGCCGTTGAATCCGACGATCGCCAGATGATCGCCGGCGCCGATCTCCAGCCCGGTGTTTTCCAGCAGGCGGGCGCCACCCTCCTCGTAGTAGGCGAGCGCCTGGGCGGAGAGGCCGCCGTCCGGCGCGTCCGGCGTGGCGTCGGTCACGGCCTGCAGCTTCGGTTCCAGCATGCCTTCCGGCGTGAACTGCTCGATCACCTGCTCGTACTTGATCTGCACGTCCTGGCCCTGCTGCTGCCAGTCGATCAGCTCCTTGATCGGGCTCGGCAGGTCCTTGTAGGCACCGATCACCGCGACCAGCGCGCCGACGTCGAACTGGTTCTTGAGCGCGAAGTAGCCGCCGATCAGGTAGAACAGGAACGGCGTCGTCTGCGACAGCATGTTGTTGAGGTTCTTGACGAAGAACTTGCGCTGATAGAGCTCGAAGCGGATCAGGAAGATCTTTTCCAGCCGGTTGACGATGTCCGCACGCTCGTAGTTCGAGGTGTCGTTGGCGTGGATCTCGATCGTGCCGTCGACATTCTCCGCGATGCGTCCCGCCAGCTGGCGCGCCGTCAGCTGGCGCTGCCGGCCCAGTTCCAGGATGCGCCGGCGCAGGAACGGGATGAGCACCAGCTGCACCGCCAGCACCACCATCGAGATGAGGCCGAGCCAGACGCTCTGGATCATGATGAAGCACAAGGCGGTGAGCGCCTGGCCGCCGAGGAACGCCGGCGTGATGTAGGCATCGCCGATGAAGCCGCCCAGCGGCTCCACCTCGTCCTTGATCATGGTCGCGACTTCCGCCTGCTTGACCTTGCGGAAGTGGGGGATGGGAAAGCGCAGCACCCGGTCATAGAGCTCATAGCGCAGCCGGCGCAGCATCCGCTCGCCGAGGCGGCCCTTCTCGGTGTTGACGACCTGCTTCATCCAGCCGTTGACCACGACGAAGAACAGGAACGAGAAACACAGCGCCACCAGGTAGGGCAGCTTTTCGAGGTCGAACCCGTGGAACAGGGTGACCTCCGGGAGGCCGAGCCAGTCGATCGGTCCAATGGACAGGTGCAGGAATGGCGCCGTGGTCTGCCCGCCCTTGAACGCTTCGCCCTGGATGGCCCGGTTCACGATCTGCTTGGGCAGGTCGAGGGAGACGAAATAGAACACGTAGGAGAGGGCGACGACGAGCAGGATCGGCAGCTGGTCGCGCCACGAGTTTCGCCAGATGTAGCGGAAAAGATTGTGTTCCATGCCCGCGCCCCACACCGGCATGCGCCGGTACGATGATTCTGATACGTGTCGCGACAATAGGGGGAGGCACCTGAAATCAGAAGTCGGAAGTCAAAGGTCAGCGGCCGGCGGATCGACTTCTACCTTCAAAGACCCTGAAAATGCTATCGTCAAAGTCGCCCAATAAGAGATTTTTCCTTGTCAAATCAATATGTTGAAAACGTTACTTGGCCTCGCAACGTGGACAAGCCATCTGAGCGGTTCATACTTTTGTTCGGTAAACACCCTATGCCATACTCTGCCCGCTCGCCGCTGTTAGGGGATGAGGCGCGTGTCCGATAACGAAACCAAGAACAAGGACGTGCGCGTCCTTATCTACTCGCATGACACTTTTGGATTGGGCCATCTCAGGCGCTGCCTGACCATCGCCCATTCCCTGGTCGACCAGAACAAGGACATGTCGGTCATTATCCTGACCGGCTCGCCGATCATCGGCAGTTTTAACTTCCGGGCCCGGGTCGACTTCGTCCGCATCCCGGGGGTGATCAAGCTGCGCTCGGGCGACTACACGCCCTTGAGCCTGCTGATCGACATCGACGAGACCCTGGCGATGCGGGATTCCATCATCCAGCACACCGCCGACATCTTCGACCCCGACATCTTCATCGTGGACAAGGAGCCGCTCGGCCTGCGCGGCGAGGTGGCGAAGACCCTGAAGATGCTGAAGGCGCGCGGCACGCACCTGGTGCTCGGCCTGCGCGACATCATGGACGATCCCGTCCACCTCATCCCGGAATGGGAGCGCAAGAAGGCGGTGCCGGCGCTGCGCGACCTCTACGATTCGATCTGGGTCTACGGCCTGCCGCAGATCTGCGATCCGCTGGAAGGAATCGAACTGCCGAAATCGGTGCGGCGCAAGATGACCTATACCGGCTACCTGCATCGCACCCTGCCGCACGGCACGCCGGTGCACTGGACGCTGCAGAAGATCGAACCGCCCTATCTGCTGGTGACGACCGGCGGCGGGGGCGACGGCGAGGAAGTGATCGACTGGGTGCTGCGCGCGTACGAGAACGACAAGGCGCTGCCCAATCCGGCGCTGCTGGTGCTCGGCCCCTTCATGCATTCCGACCGCCAGGCGGAGTTCATCCAGCGCGCCAACAAGCTGCCCAATGTCGAGGCCATCACCTTCGACGCGCAGATCGAGCATCTGATGGCGCGCGCCATCGGCGTGGTTGCGATGGGCGGCTACAACACCTTCTGCGAGATCCTCAGCTTCGACAAGCGCGCGGTGATCGTGCCGCGCACCCAGCCGCGCATGGAACAATATATCCGCGCCAAGCGGGCGGAGGAGCTCGGCCTCTCGTCGATGCTGACGGATGATGGCGTGCGCGACTGGAAGGGCATGGCGACCGCGCTGCGCCAGTTGCCGCAGCAGGCGCTGCCGAGCGACGTGGTGGTGCCGGGGTTGATGGACGGGCTCGAGAACCTGAACCGACTGGTCAACCACGCGGTCGAGAAGGTTCGCAAGGCCGACCGCGAGCGCAGCAGCGAGCGGACCGACCGCAGCGGCAACGGCAACAGCCGATCCCGCCTGCGCGTCGCTGGCCGCAAGCCTCGGTAGACGGGACGCATGGGTCCCGGCTCACGCCGCCTGCGCGGCCTGGCCGGGACGACGGCAACAGAGTGATCTTTCAGTGTCCCGTCTGATCTTCATCCTCAAGGGCTATCCGCGGCTGTCGGAGACCTTCATCGCGCAGGAGATCCGCGCGCTGGAGCAGCGCGGCTTCGCGATCGATATCGTCTCGCTGCGATTCCCCACCGACAAGCACGTGCATCCGGTGCACCGCGAGATCGCCGCCAAGGTCAGCTATCTGCCGGAGTATCTGTACCAGGAACCGCTCCGTGTGCTGCGATCCTGGTGGAAGGCGCATTTCCGCCCGGGCTATGCCCGCGCCTTCAAGCAGTGGCTGAAGGATCTGGTGCGCGACCCGACCCCGAACCGCGCGCGCCGGTTCGGCCAGGCCTGCGTGATGGTGGCGGAACTGCCGAAAGATGCCACGCGCCTGCATGCGCATTTCGTCCACACGCCGGCCTCCGCCACCTACTACGCGCACCTCATCACCGGCATCAGGTGGAGCTGTTCCGCCCATGCCAAGGACATCTGGACCACGCCCGCCTGGGACAAGCGCGAAAAGCTCGCGACCCTCGACTGGCTGGTGACCTGCACCCGCGACGGCTACGAACACCTGCGCGACATCGCGGCGGCATCGGGAGATCTGGCGGACAAGGACAAGATCAACCTCGTCTATCACGGCCTCGACTTCGCTCGTTTTCCTGAGCCACCGCACCGCCGGCATGATCCGCAGACGCCAATTCGCATTCTGTCGGTCGGTCGCGCGGTGCCGAAGAAGGGCTATTCCGATCTGCTGCAGGCGCTCGCGCTGCTGCCCAAGGAATGCGACTGGCGCTTTCACCACATCGGCGGCGGGCCGCTGCTCGATGATCTGAAGAGCCTTGCCGAAACCTTGCAGATCGCGAAATACGTGACCTGGCAAGGCGCGGCACCACAGGAGCGGGTGCTGGAGGCCTACCGCAATGCCGACATCTTCGCTCTCGCCAGCTGCATCGCCGAGGATGGCGACCGCGATGGACTTCCCAACGTGCTGATGGAGGCGCAGAGCCAGCGCCTGGCCGTGGTCGCCACGAATTTGGCCGGAATTACGGAACTGGTGGTGCCGAACGAAACCGGCTTGCTGGTGCCGCCGAGCGCGCCGGAGAATCTGTCGGGCGCGGTGCTGCGCCTGATCC
>DATEOK010000327.1:0-13862 GCA_035274225.1 Dongiaceae bacterium | reverse complement strand
TGGCCCGAAGAGCAGGACCTGATCGACAGCTATTCGTTCGTCGCGAACAGCCGGCGGCCGTTCTTTGGATTGCTGGCTTGGGAGCTGGTGACCGGCGCGACCGGACGGTGCGAGTTCGCCCGGCTGCCCTTGAGCGTGGATGGCGAGGTAGTGACGCAGATCCTCGCCATGGAGGACTACGACTTCCCGCAAATGGATGCGACGCCGAGCGGGGGCGAGGCAACGCGATAGGTGCCAATCAGGTCTCAGCGGGCGGCAACAAGGCCGCGGAACCATGGTCCATCAGATACACCGCCTCGAACTTTCCCAGCTTGATTCGCCCCATGTCCACCGCTTCCACGACTACTGGAAGGCGCGGCGCAGCGCAGAGCACGCGGTTCCGCTGCGGGCCGCAGTCGATCCGACGGACTTGCGCGAGCTGCTGCCGAACATCGTCGTCATCGAGGTCGAGCCGGCACCATTGCGGTTCCGCTACCGCCTGGTGGGTACGCGGGTGGTCGAGTTCAACAAGCTCGACTTCACCGGCTCCTATCTCGGCACGATCGGCTGGGACGAGGAACAGCAGATCATCGATACCTGCGTGGACGTGGTGTCGAGGAGGCAGCCGCTGTGCGGCTGCTACAGCTGGACACTGAGGACCGGCGCCATCGGCAGGTGCGAGTTCGGCATCTTTCCATTGAGCGCCGACGGCGCGACGGTGACGCAGATCTTCGGCGTCGAAGACTACGAGTTTCCGCGCGACTACAGCGGCACGCGGTCGCGCACGCCGCTGTAGTGATCACCGCGGCGATTGCGCGGACCGTTGAATTGATACTATTGCGCGTCGGCAGCGACCTGCATCTTCACGATGCGGTCCTGCGGGGCGCTGACCAGGCCGTTGTCGCTGGGGTCGCCCTTCTTGATGCGGTCGACGAATTCCATGCCTTCAATCACCTGGCCGAACGCGGTGTATTGCCCGTCGAGGTGCGGGGCCGGCGCGAAGCAGATGAAGAACTGGCTGTCCGCGCTGTTGACGTCGTTGGAGCGCGCCATCGAGACGGTGCCGCGCACGTGCTTCACGGAGGAGAACTCGGCCTCCAGCCGCTTGCCCGAGCCGCCGGTGCCCTTGCCGGTCGGATCGCCGCCCTGGGCCATGAAGTTCGGTATGACGCGGTGGAACGGCGTGCCGTCGTAGAAGCCCTGGCGCGCAAGCTCCTTGACACGCGCCACGGTCTTCGGCGCGACCTCGGGGAGAAGCTGGATCACCACGCGGCCGTAGCTGAGGTCCATGTAGAGCGTGTTCTCAAGATCCTGCGCGAGGGCGACATTCGCGCCGGCGGCAACAAGCGTGCAGGCGGCGAGCGCGCCGAAGGCGCGGCGGGATAGATTGGTCATGGGAATCTCCTAAGGGCCCGGACTATGCCATCGTCTTCTTCAGGTTCTCGTCGAGCTTGTCGAGGAACTCGGTGGTCGAGAGCCACTTCTGGTCCGGCGAGATCAGCAGCGCGAGATCCTTGGTCATGAAACCGGATTCGACGGTGTCGACGCAGACCTTCTCCAATGCCTCGGCGAACTTCTGCAGCTCCGGCGTATTGTCGAACTTGCTGCGGTACCACAGGCCGCGGGTCCAGGCGTAGATCGAGGCGATCGGGTTGGTCGAGGTCTGCTTGCCCTTCTGATGCTCGCGGTAGTGCCGCGTGACGGTGCCGTGCGCGGCTTCCGCCTCGATCACGTTGCCGTCCGGCGACATCAGCACCGAGGTCATGAGGCCAAGCGAGCCGAAGCCCTGCGCCACGGTGTCGGACTGCACGTCGCCGTCGTAGTTCTTGCAGGCCCACACGAAGCCGCCCGACCACTTGAGCGCGCTCGCCACCATGTCATCGATCAAGCGGTGCTCATAGACGATGTTCTTGGCCTTGAACTGCGGCGCGAACTCCTTGTCGAACACCTCCTGGAAGATGTCCTTGAAGCGGCCGTCATACACTTTGAGGATGGTGTTCTTGGTCGAGAGATATACCGGCCAGCCGAGGCCGATGCCGTAGTTGAAGCAGGCGCGGGCGAAGCCGCGGATCGAATCATCGAGGTTGTACATGCCCATCGCGACGCCGCCACCAGGGAAGGCGAAGATTTCCTTCTCGATCGGCTTGCCGCCGTCGGCCGGCTCGAACTTCATGGTGAGCTTGCCCTTGCCGGGCACGATGAAATCCGTGGCGCGATACTGGTCGCCGAAGGCGTGGCGGCCGATGACGATGGGCTGGGTCCAGCCCGGCACCAGGCGCGGCACGTTCTGGCAGATGATCGGTTGGCGGAAGACGGTGCCGTCGAGGATGTTGCGGATGGTGCCGTTGGGCGACTTCCACATCTGCTTGAGGTTGAATTCCTTCACGCGCGCCTCGTCAGGCGTGATGGTCGCGCACTTCACGCCGACGCGGTGCTGCTTGATGGCGTTGGCAGCATCGACCGTGATCTGGTCGCTGGTCTGGTCGCGGCTCTCGACGCCGAGATCGTAATATTTCAGGTCGACCTCGAGATAGGGCAGGATCAGCTTGTCCTTGATGAAGCGCCAGATAATGCGCGTCATCTCGTCGCCGTCGAGCTCCACGATCGGATTCTTGACCTTGATCTTCGCCATTCTTCACGTCCTTCGCTGCGTGCCGCTCAGCGCTCTGGCGAGCGCGGCGGCGGGGATGTTGCATCGCAAAATCGGGGCGCAGAATAGCATCGCGCGCTGGAATTTCCAGCGCGCGGAAACCGCAGGCCAGCCCAACTAAATGCGTTCGGGATAGCTCGGTTCGCGGGTCTGCGGCGAGGCTTCCAGTAGATCGAACAGGCGGCCGACGCTGCCGACCACCGAGAACAGCTGGCGCGCCGCGGTGCGGGCGAAGCCGTTGTCGATCACGTGATCGACCAAACCGAGGAATGGGTCCCAGTAGTTATCGTGGTTGACCAGGATGATCGGCTTGTCGTGCATGCCGAGCTGGCGCCAGGTGATGATCTCGAACGTCTCGTCGAGGGTACCCATGCCGCCAGGCAGCACGATGAAGGCCTGCGACAGGTCGAACATCATGCGCTTGCGGGTGTGCATGCTGTCGACGACCTTGAGCTCCGTGAGGCCGCGATGGCCGAGCTCGGCCTGCTGCAGGTGCTCCGGGATGATGCCGATAACCTCGCCGCCGGCCGCCAGCGTGGCGTCCGCCACAGCCCCCATGAGGCCGATGCCGCCGCCGCCGTAGACCAGGCGAATGCCGTTCTCCCCGAGAGCGCGGCCGACGTCGGTAGCGATTTTGAGGAAGGTTTCGGAAGCGCCGTTGGAGGCGCCACAATAGACGCAAACAGACTTGATAACTTGACTCATTTCCAATCCAAGGGGCCGTCCCCCTGGCCTTTCTTTTCATCTCTCTAGTCACACCAGTTATGGCGGGAATCGGGCATCCCGGCAAGTCAGGGAGGATAGCTCGTTTGGGCCAAGAAACAGTGAATCTCGTGGCATTCCCGCCACAGTTGGGGGGCTCAGGCGCCGGAGACCGGGGAGAGTCCACTCTTGACTTCGTTCTTCTGCCGCTCCGGCCGGTCTGATACTGTTGCAACAGGTTGGTAACAAGGAGAGCAAGGTGACGCGCGTCGCGCTGACCGGAACAATTGGTGCTGCGGTCCTGGTGGTGGCGCTCGGCCTTTTCTTCGCCATTTACCAGCAGGACCAGGACGATTCCGGCGACGCCGCCCCGGCCCCGGAGCAGCCCGCGGCCCCGCAGGCCAGCGGCGACTCGGGTGGGGACCAGGGCACCGCCACGGCCCCGAAGCCGAGCCAGTCGGCCAGCACGGGGGACAGCGGTACCGAGCAATCGGCCACCGGCGGCGAAGGGGAGCAGGGCGCGCCACCCAGCTTCGACGTGGTCCGCGTCAATCCCAGTGGAGATGCCGTCATCGCCGGCCGGGCCGAGCCGGATGCCGAGGTCACCATTTTGGACCAGGGCAAGCCCATCGGTTCGGTGAAGGCGGATGGCCGTGGCGAGTGGGTGTTCCTGCCGGACAGCGCGCTCGACCCCGGCGAGCACAGCTTCACGCTCGAGAGCAAGCCGGAGGACGCGGCGGAGAGCGCGGCCACCAAGCAGGAATCCGAGACATCAGTCGTCGTCCTGGTGCCGCAGGTGGCCAAGGACATTGCCGGCCGCACCAGCGAACAGCCGTCCGGCGCGCTCGCCATCGAGGTGCCGAAATCCGGGACCGGGCCGACCCGCGTCCTCAATGTGCCGAACCAGCCTGCCGAAGCGTCGGCGGGTGCGTCGAAGGTGCCCGAGATCTCCGCCATCGACTACGACGCGGAAGGCCGGGCGGTCTTGTCGGGCAGGGCACCTGAGGGTGCGCGATTGTTTGTCTATCTCGACAACGACGCGATCGGCGAGGCGATCGCCGACGAGAATGGGTTATGGACCTTCACGCCGTCGACGCCGATCAAGCCCGGCCTGCATGTCATCCGGGTGGACCAGGTCGATGAGACCGGCAAGGTGCTGGCGCGCACCCAGACGCCGTTCGAGCAGGCCACGGTGCCGCTGGCTGCGCAGGCCGGCTCGGCGGGCGCGCAGCAGACTGCATCGGCGACGGGCACAGGCGATGCCAGCGCTACAGTGGGCGGTCAGGGCAGGATCGTGGTGCAGCCGGGCAATTCGCTGTGGAAGCTGGCGCGCGAGAGCTACGGTCATGGCGTGCAGTACACGGTGATCTACGAAGCGAACAAGGATCAGATCTCCAACCCGGATCTGATCTACCCGGGCCAGGTCTTCGCCGTTCCGACCGGCAACTGACGCACCTGTCGAGCGAAAGCACCCCTCCCGTGACCATTGCCGGCCCGGAGCTAGGTCCAAGCGAGCTGCAGGCTCTGCGCTCCGCAGGCCTTCTCTCGGCGAGCGGATATGCCGCCGCGGTCGACGCGGTGCGCGACAAGGCATTCTGGGCAAGGTGGGGGATGCGCGCGCTGCTGGCGCTCGGCGTCGGCCAGTTCCTGGCGGGCGTGGTGTTCTTCTTCGCGTACAATTGGAACGATCTCTCCGACATTGCGAAGTTTGCCGTCATCGAAGTGGCACTAGTGGTTGCTGTCGGCGCGGCGCTGCTGATCGGGCTCGAGCGGGCGTTCGGGCAGATGTTGCTGATCGCGGCGTCGGTGCTGACCGGCGTGCTGCTGGCGGTGATCGGTCAGGTGTACCAGACCGGCGCGGATGCATTTGAGTTGTTCGCGGTTTGGGCCGTGCTGATCCTGCCATGGACGGCCATCTCGCGGCATGCGGCGCACTGGCTGCTCTGGCTGATGATCGCGGAAGCGGCGCTTGTGCTGTACTGCGAGCAAGTGCTCGTGCCGATCAAAGACATGCCTGAGGAGCTGACCTACGTGCTGGTGGGCGTCACCGTTGCGCTCGCGCTCGCGGTCCGGGAGTTGGCGGTGCAGCACGGCAGGATGTGGCTGGCGGGGCACTGGACCCGGCTGATCCTGCTGTTCGCGGTCATGGCGGTCCTGTTCTCGCCGGCGGCCGGGCAGGTGATCGACGTCGGCGCCTCGAAAGTCGGGGCGTTGTGCGTGGGCGCGTTCGTGTTGTCGGCCGTTGTTGCAGCCGCGGTCTACTGGCGCAGATGGCCCGACTTTGCGGCTCTGGTGATCGTGATCGGATTCGTCGATGCCTTCGTGGTCTGCATCGGGTACCGCGTCATCGATGAGGGAATCGGTTTCGACTTCGACGATGTCGCCCCCGCCTTGACCAGCTTCGGCGCGATGATCGTGTGGGCCGTTGCCGCAACCGGCAGCGCCGCGGTCATCATGCGGCGCTTGCGCGGCAGCCTCCAGGGAGCGCCGTCGTGACGGACCTCTCGGCATTCTGCGCGCGGACCGGCATCGACGAAACTGCGGCACGGGCGGCGCTCGATGGACGCAGACGCGACGACGCGCCGTGGTACATGCAGCTGGTGCTGGGGATCGGCGCCTGGATCACGGCGATCGCCACCTTGTTCTTCGTCGGCATCTTTATGGATCTGGTCCTCGACATCAATGAACCGGACCTGGTCATTGCGGTCATTGGCGCCCTCATCTTCGGCGCGAGCCTGTGGCTGCTGCGGCATCGGCCGCACGGCGCCTTCACGGCGCACGCCGCCGTGGCGTTCGCGATTGCCGGTACAGTGCTGGCGGCGGCGGGAGTCGGGATGCCGGCGGAAAGTCTGGGTTGGGCCACCGTCACGACCTTGCCGTTCGCGGCCGCCGCGATCTGGCAGCAACGGTCGTCGTTGCTGCAGTTCCTGGTGGTCTCGGTCACCTTGATCCTGGTGACGGTGGCCGCATGGGATCACTGGGACAAGCTGCTCGTCGATCTCCCCGCGATCTTCGTTCCGTTCGGCGTCGGCCTGCTGCTTTACCCGCCACGCTATGATGTGCGGCCGGCGGCGCTGGCCATGCTGATTCTGCCGTTGGGGTTTGACATCGTCGCATCGGACCTCGGAGGCGGCACGGCCCTCTGGTTCGGCCGGCCGGCGCAGGGGTTGATGCTTCTGGTGTTTGCGTTCCTGTTTGCGCTCAACTGGCGGCGCGTGACGGACCGGCAAGGACGGCTGCTGTCGCTGATCGCGGCCATTGCCATGGCGGTCGTGACGTTCCTGCTGCCTCTCGGAGCTTCGATCGCCCTGGTCCTGTTGGCATTGGCCTACACCCTGGGCTCGCGGATGTTGGCGGTACTCGGCGCGCTGCTCGAGATCTATTTCATCTGGAGCTTCTATTGGAACCTGGATGAGTCGCTGCTGATCAAGTCCATCATCTTGATGGCGGCAGGCGCGGTTCTGCTGCTGTGCTATGGCCTGTTGATCGGCGCGTTGCGCGAGCGGAGGGCATCATGAAGCGCGCACGCTGGATGATCGCCGTCGCCGCGCTCGTTGTGATCCTGACGCTCGCGAACTGGCAAATCGTTCAGAAGCGCGTAGTGATTGCCGATGGCCAGGTCCTGTTGCTCGAACTGCGGCCAGCCGATCCGCGTTCCCTGATCCAGGGCGACTACATGGCGCTGGCGCTCGCCGATGCCGCCATGCCGGGCGAAGCCGTCATCGCAGAGCTGCCCTATCGCGGGACGGTCATCCTGGCGCTGGATGAGAGCCGGGTCGGCCGCTATACGCGGCTGGACGACGGATCGCCGCTCCAGCCCGGCGAGCTGCGGGTGAAGTATCGGCGTCACAAGGATTGGCGCGGCCAGCGACTGGACTACGGCGCACAGTCGTACTTCTTCCAGGGTGGCAATGCCGAGATCTACGAGGGCGCCCGCTACGCGATGCTGCGCGTCGCCGAGGACGGCAGCACGGTCTTGACGGATCTGGCAGGCGAGGATCGCGTGGCGATCAAGCCGGGCGCGAACTAGGTCGTGGGCTTTGCCCAGCGGGGCATGATGTCCCGCAGCACCATCAGGTAGGGACGCGCTTCGAGCACCAGCTCCGCCGCTACGGTCAGCAGCGCCGTCGGTGTCCAGCTCTCGGCGAGGTGCGCCTTGCCGACGCAGTAGATGTGTTTCTGCTTCGAGACCATCAGGCGGCACGAGGGCGAGGTGTGGCTGGAGCGGATGACGGCATGCACTGCCTCGCGCATCTCCACGCCGTCCGCCGTATAGGGATCGCCGCCGACGTCCGCAGCGATCTGCAGCACCGGGCCGGTGTCGGTCAGCCGCGTCTCGGCGGAGAAGGGCAGGCCGCAGGCGCGGAAGCCGAAGGCGACGTTGGCGTGTTCCCGTTTCAGCGCGATCGAGCCGTCATCAAGGACATCCAGCTCGTTCAGCCCGGCAGGGCCGGGTGGGTGATTGAAGACTGTCGGCAAATTCATGGAATCAGCGCCAACTCAAGTAATCTGGGCAAGCCGCAATGCTAAGCGGGGGTGATTAACGAATACTAAAGCGTCTGGGCCGAGGTTTGGCGGCGATCATTGACTTGAGGCCCGCGAGTGGCCAGATATGTGGCAAATCAACGAACTAGAGGCGGACCATGGCGCACAGCTTCAAGGTCCGTCCATCGGCTGAGCGAGGTGCCCTTCTTGTCGACCTTTACCGTGCCGCCAATCCACCGCGATGGCTGGCGTTTTGTCGCTCTGTTTGCCGTGGTGACCGCGGTTCTGTTCTTGTGGATCTGGGAGCCGCTGGGCTGGATTGGCGTCATCCTCACCTGCTGGTGCGCCTTCTTCTTCCGCGACCCTGCGCGCGTGACGCCGAACCGGCCGAGCCTTGTCATCTCGCCGGCCGACGGCGTGGTGCAGATGATCCAGCCGGCGATCCCGCCGGCCGAGCTTGGCATGGATCAAAGGCCGCTGACCCGCATTAGTGTCTTCATGAACGTGTTCGACGTGCATGTGAACCGCTCGCCGATAGACGGCGAGGTGGTCGCGATGGCCTATCGTCCGGGCAAGTTCCTCAACGCGGCGCTCGACAAGGCAAGCGAGCACAACGAGCGCCAGTCGATCCACCTGCGCGCGCCGGACGGCCTCAATATCGTCGTGGTGCAGATCGCCGGCCTGGTCGCGCGGCGCATCAAATGCGACCTGACCTCGGGCCGGTCGCTCAGGGCCGGCGAGCGGATCGGCCTGATCCGGTTCGGCAGCCGGGTCGACGTCTACCTGCCGGATGGCGTTTCGCCGCTGGTCTGCGTCGGGCAGCGTGCGGTGGCGGGCGAGACGGTGCTGGCCGACGCGAAGGCGGACGAGCCGGCGAGGCTTGGCGAGACACGGTGACCTGCGGCAGAATGGACCTGCTGCGGCCGTTTGAATCCTAGGAGGATCGAGAGCCATGCGGCGAACCAGATTGCGCGACCACTCGATCAATCGGCTGATCCCCAACATGCTGACCCTGTTCGCCTTGTGCGCGGGGCTCACCTCGATCAAGTTCGCGCTCGACGCCAATGCGTTGATGAACGTGACGCTCTCCACCGACCAGTCGGCGGTCGCGGATGCGGCAGCGCGCAAATGGGAGCTGGCCGTCATCGCGATCATCGTCGCCGCTGTGTTCGACGCGCTCGATGGGCGGATCGCGCGCCTGCTCGACAGCACCAGCAAGTTCGGCGCGGAGCTCGACTCGCTCTCGGATTTCGTTGCCTTCGGCGTGGCGCCCTCGGTGGTGCTCTATGTCTGGACCATGGATCAGACCGGGCGCATCGGCTGGGGCTGCGCGCTGTTGTTCAGTGCGTGCATGGCGCTGCGGCTGGCGCGCTTCAATACCAAGCTCGACAACGCCGACGTGCCGGCCTGGACCATGCGCTTCTTCACCGGGGTGCCGGCGCCGGCGGGTGCTGGCTTGGTGTTGCTGCCGCTCATTGCCTACAACGAGTACGGCAGCGGCATCGCGGATTCGCCGTGGCTGGTCGGCCCCTGGATGGTCATCGTTGCCGGCCTGTTGGTCAGCCGCATCCCGACCTTCTCGTTCAAGCGGCTCGCCATCACCCAGCGTTGGGTGCTGCCGGCCATGGTGATCGTGGTCGTGCTGGTGGCCCTGGTGGTGAGCGAGACCTGGAACACGGCGCTCGGGATCGGCGTGCTCTACCTCGCTTCCATCCCGTTCAGCCACCGTCAATACCAGCGACTAGCGGTGCAGCGGCCGAACGCGCCGACCATCGACCAGCGGGCCGAGCAGGATCTCGACCTGCATTGATGCGCTGACCGGCGGGCCCTCATGCTGGATCGCGCCGCGCGGCGGCTGGTCGACCCCGTGCTGGAGCAGCTGGCGACTGCCGCGCAGCAGCGGAACCTCACCGCCAACCAGGTGACCGTTGCCGGCTTTGCCTGCGGTCTCGCAGCGACGGCGGCAATTGCACTGCAATCCTATGGCCTGGGCCTGCTGCTGCTGCTGGCGAACCGCTTGGCCGATGGCGTCGACGGCGCGCTCGCCAAGCGGAACGGGCCGACCGATCTCGGCGGCTACCTCGACATCGTGCTCGACTTCATCATCTATGCGGGCGCTGCCTTCGCCTTCGCAGTGGCGCAGCCGGAGCATGCTGTGGCGGCGGCGTTCCTGATCTTCTCGTTCATGGGGACGGGGTCGAGTTTCCTGGCGTTCGCGATCTTCGCGGCCAAGCGCAAGCTGGACGGCGAGGCATCGGCGAACAAGAGCTTCTACTATCTCGGCGGCATCACCGAAGGGACCGAGACGATCCTGCTGTTCGTGATCGTCCTGCTGTTCCCGGGATGGTTTCCGGCCGCGGCCTACCTCTATGGAGCGCTATGCTGGCTGACGACGATCGGGCGCATCGGCGCGGCGGTGCAGAGGTTGCGATAGCCGTCTACTCGGCCTGGGCCGGCTCCGCGCCGACCTGGCGCGCGGCGCGGCGGCGGGCGCGCCAGTCGTAGAAGCGGCCCTGGACTTCCAGCGCGCACGGTGTGAACAGCAGCGTCAACGGCGAGGCGAACAGCACGCCGAAGGTGATGGCGGCGGCGAGCGGCGCCCACCACTGCGTCGACGGCGCCCCGAACGTGATGTCGCGCGTGGTGAAGTCGATCGTCATGTGGAAGACCAGCGGCAGCAGGCCGAGCACGGTGGTGAGCTTGGTCAGGATGACCGGCCGCAGGCGTTGCACGCCGGTGACCAGCAACGCCTCGCGCCGCGACGTCGCAGTCTTCTTCAGGTGATCGTAGGTATCGATCAGCACGATGTTGTTGTTCACGATGATGCCGGCGAGCGCGATGATGCCGATGCCGGTCATCACGATGCCGAACGGCTGCTGCAGGATCAGGAGGCCGAACATGACCCCGATCGACGACATGACGACGGCGCTCAGCACCAGGAACACCGAGAAGAAGCTGTTGAACTGCAGCAGCAGGATGAGGGTGATGAGGAACATGGTGGCGACCGCCGCCAGGGTCAGGAAGTTGGCGGACTCAGCGCGGTCTTCCTCCTCGCCCTTGAAGGCGACGCTGACGGAGGGATCGATGCCGGTATCGGTCGCCAGCCAGGCCCTGACCTTCTCCAGCTCGGCATAGGCCTGGACGTCCGGTTTCACGTCTGATTCGACGTCGATGACGCGGGTGCCGTCGACCCGGCGCACCAGCGCCAGCTTCGGCTTGGCGGTGCGCTCGACGAAGTTGCTGAGCGGGACGGAGCCTCCAGCCACCGGAATGCGGAGCTGGTCGAGTTCGCTGATGTTGCGGACCTCGGACGGGAAGCGCGCCACGATGTCGATCTCGTCGTCGGCATCGTCGGGGCGATAGTCGCCGAACTTGAGGCCACGCGTCACCAGCTGGATCACGTCGCCGACGGCGGTGACGTCGAGGCCGTATTTGGCCGCTTCGGCACGATCGACATCGAGCTCCCATTCGATGCCGGGGACCGGGCGGGAATCCTGCACGTCGATCAGGCCGGGCATCGTTTCGAGCTTCTTGCGCACGATGTCGGCCGCGGCTTCCAGCGCCGCGAAGTCGGGCGAAGTCAGCTGCAATGCGACCGCCTTGCCACCGCCCGGGCCGCCATCGTCCTTGGTCAATTCGATGCGGATACCGGGAATCGGTGCAGTGCGGGTGCGGATGTCAGCGAGGATGGTGTCGACCTTGCGTCGCTGGTCCCAGTCGCCGAACTCCAGCGCGATGGTGCCGATCACGTCTTCCGCCAGCTCTTCGCCACCGGAGCGGCCGCCGATGTCGGCCTTGGTGACGCTGTAGACGCTGCGCAGCTCCTTGTGCTCGCTGTTCATGGCGAGGATCTCGCGCTCGACCGCCTTCACCAGGTCGTTGCGCTCGTTGACCGACATGTTGCCGCGGGCATGGATCTGGACCTGCGCCACCTCGGGCTCGGTGTCAGGGAAGAATTCGACGCCTGCATTGAACGCCGAGAAGGCCATGAAGGTGCCGACCAGGATGCCGATGCCGCCGACGATGACCAGGAACGGATGGCGCAGCGCGCCGCGCAAGGCGACGAGGTAGATCCAATCCAGGCCGCGGGCGCGGGCGAGCTGCTGTTCGGCCGAAAGCTGCTCCGCCTTCATGTGGTCGTCTTCCCTGTTCGGCTTGCCGATCAAGGCGCCGATGCAGGGGATGAAGATCATCGCCATCAGCAACGAGGCGAACAAAGTCGCCGACAGCGTGATCGGCAGGTATTTCATGAACTCGCCGGTGGTGCCGGGCCAGAACGCCATCGGGCCGAAGGCGGCGATGATGGTGGTGATGGAGGAGAAGATCGGCCACGCCATGCGCTTGGTCGCCTCTGCATAGGCGGCGCGGCGGTCCATGCCGTTCAGCATGCAGCGGTCGGCGAACTCGACCAGGATGATGGCGCCGTCGACCAGCATGCCGGTCGCCATGATGAGGCTGAACAGCACCACGATGTTGATCGAGATGCCGAAGCCCGCCAGCATCATGATGCCGATCAGGAACGAGCCCGGAACCGCGATGCCGACGATGAGGCCGCCGCGCAGGCCGAGCGAGGCCACGATCACGATCAGCACCAGCAGGACCGCGGTGATGAGGCTGTTCTCCAGCTCGCCCAGCATGTCGCGGATTTCTTTGGAGCTGTCCTGCGAGAAGGTGACCTTCACCTGCGGCGGCCAGGTTTGGCTTTCTGCCGCCACCAGTGCGCGCACCTGATTGATGGTGTCGATGATGTTCTCGCCGGCGCGCTTCGAGACTTCGATGCCGATCGCCGGTAGCCCGTCGATGCGGGCGACCGAGTCCGGATCCTTGAAGGTGCGGCGCAGGCTGGCGATGTCCTTGACCTGGACCAGCGCGTCGCCGCTGACCTTGAGCGGCATCTCGAGGATGTCGTCGGCGGTTTCGAACAGGCCCGGCACCTTGATCGCGAAGCGGCCCTGACCCGTGTCCATCGTTCCCGCGGCCACCAGCCGGTTGGAGCGGGCGACGATGGTGCCGATCTGATCGAGCGACAGGCCGTAGGCTTCGACCCGCAGCGGATCGATCACCAGCTCCACCAGCTCCTCGCGCTCGCCGCTCATGGTGGCTTCGAGCACGGCCGGGATGCCTTCGATCTTGTCCTGCAGGCGGTCGGCCAGGGTGCGCAGCGAGCGCTCCGGCACGTCGCCGGACAGGGTGACGACCAGAACGGGGAAGCGGCTGAAGGCCACTTCCTGAACGAACGGCTCGTCGGTGTCGTCGGGCAAGTCCGGCTTGGCGAGGTCGACCTGCTCGCGCACATCGTCGAGCGCCGTGTCGATGTCGTAGCCGGCCTGGAACTCCAGCACTACGCTGGCGCCGCCCTGATAGGCTTGGGCGCGGAACTCCTTCAATCCTTCGATGGTGCGGAGCTGCTGCTCCATCGGGCGCGCCAGCAGGCGCTCGGCATCATCCGGCGAGACGCCTTCCAGCGTCATCATCACGTAGATGAAGGGCAGCTGGATGTCCGGCCATAGTTCCTTGGGCAGGTTCTTGTAGGTGACCCAGCCCGCCATCAGCAGCAGGATGAGCCCCGCCAGAACGACGCGGCTGTTGGCGATGATGCCTTCGACCAGGCGGTTCATTGCGGGCTGGATTCCACCGCCGCGGGCTTGGCGTCGACCGGCTTAGCGTCCACCGGCCGGACCAGCTGCCCCTCGATGACGAAGTCCTGGCCCACCACGATCAGGCGCGCGGTCGGCGCAAGGCCGGTGATCCACAGGCCGTTGGTGTCCTCGCGCAGGATCTGCACCGGCGTGAAACGAACGGTGTCGGTCTCGTCGACGAGCTTCACGCCCACTTCGCCGTTCGGGCCGAGCGTCAGCACGGCAGGCGAGATGCGGTGCGCCGGGACGTCTTCGACCGGCACCACCAGCTCGGCGGACAGGCCGTCGCGGATCTCGTAGTCGGCGTTAGGCACTTCGACTTCGATGCGGAAGGTGCGCGTCTCGGTCTCGGCGCGCGCCGCGATGAAGCGCAGCGCGCCGACCACCTCGCGCCCGTCGAGCAGGCG